>JXQG01000091.1 GCA_001007665.1 Candidatus Synechococcus spongiarum SP3
CCCCTGATACCCGGCATCTCCCCAGACACGCTCTTCCTCTCCGTGCAGCAACTCCTCTGACGGCACCAACCCAGCAGGCTGGAGACCAGCTCGGGGGCAGCATGACGCAGCCAGGCTTCCTGCTGTTGGGCAAATGCCTTGGACCATGGTTTGGGCAGCATCGCCAAAGCCAAGCTGGGCAATCCACACTAAAATTCCTGGCCATGGATCAACCGCGGCGGATTGCCATTGCCTTGGGGGATCCCGCTGGGATTGGGGCGGAGGTGGTGCTGAAGGCCCTGGCCAACCGGCGGGTTCAGCAGGCAGTGGAGCCTGTGCTGTTTGGCTGCCGTCGCTGGCTCCTGGAGCAGCACCACAGGCTGCGGCAGCGGGGACAGCAGGTGGTGGATCCCCAGGACCTGCACTTGGTGGATATGCCCCTGGCAGAGCCGGTTCACTGTGGCCAGGCCACGGCAATGGGCGGGGCCGCCAGTTTTACCTGGTTGACCGCCGCCTGCCGTGCGGTGCTGACGGGGCAGTGTCAGGCCCTCACCACCGCACCCATTGCCAAGCACTGCTGGCAGGCCGCCGGTCATGCTTACCTGGGGCAAACCGAGCGCCTAGCCCAGCTTGCAGGGGGCGTGAAGGTGTCCATGCTGTTCACTGCCCGCTCACCCCAAAAAGACTGGCGGCTCAACACCCTGCTGGCCACAACCCATATTCCCTTCCAGCAGGTGGTGCGGAACCTCTCCCCCACGCTGGTGCAGCGTCAACTCACCGTGCTGGAGCATTTTTGTCGCCAGTACCGTGGGCAGCCGGTGCTCAAAGTTGCAGGCCTCAATCCCCATGCGGGGGAAGCCGGCCATCTGGGCACGGAGGAGTGTGACTGGCTGGAGCCCTGCTTGAAGGCGTGGCAGGCACTGCACCCCGGTTGCACGGTTCTGGGGCCTGAGCCCCCGGATACCTGCTGGTTGGATGCGGGCCAGGCCTGGCGTGGTCACGGCCGTGCTGCTGACGGCTACCTGGCCCTCTACCACGACCAGGGCCTGATCCCCACCAAGCTGATTGCCTTTGACGAGGCGGTCAACACCACCCTGGGGCTCCCCTTCATCCGCACCTCACCGGACCACGGCACGGCCTTTTCCCTGGCAGGGCAGGGATTGGCCCGAGAAGGAAGCATGGTGGCCGCCTTGCTGGCGGCGGCTGAACTGAGACCACTGTCAACGCTCCAGGACTGCTGACTCACCGTGATAGAAGACCACAGGCGATGGCAATTCCAAGGGCAACTGCTGTCCACGTTCCGGCGTTCAGTCTTCTCATCGTCACAGGGGCTTGAGGCGGATCAAGGGCTGGTCAAACTCCACAGGCGTGCCATTTTCCACCAGGATCTCTGCCACCTCACCGGAGACCTCCGCCTCAATTTCATTCATCAGCTTCATGGCTTCCAGAATGCAAAGGGTTTGCCCCACCTGAACCCTGTCACCCACCTCCACGAAGGGAGGTTCCTCCGGAGTTGGTGCACGGTAAAAGGTTCCCACCATGGGGGCGCGCACCTCAATCAGGTCTGATCGGCCAGGAGGCGCACTGGTTCTAGGGGCGGGTGGGGCAACAGGAGCAGCAGGGGCAACCGCTGGACCCGCAGCGGGCTGGTCGCTGCGGTAGCGCCGCAACTCCAGGCGAAAATCCTTGCCTTCCAGGGTGAACTCCTGGATGTCACTTTCGCCCAGTAGCGTGAGGAGGTCCTTGAGTTGATTGTGATCAAGCTGCACGGTCAATGAGAGCAAGTGACGAAGTGAAACGAAGACAGACCATCAAGAGCGCTACTCCCTGCTCAGGTAGGTGTCGTTGCGGGTGTCAATTTTGATCCGCTCACCGGTGCTGATAAACAGAGGCACGTTCACCTGTGCCCCTGTTTCCAGGACGGCAGGTTTGGTGCCGCCAGTGGCGGTGTCCCCCCTGACGCCAGGATCCGTTTGGGCCACCGCAAGGACAACGGTATTGGGCAACTCCACCTCCAGTGGTTTTCCGTTCCAGGACAGGATATTGACATCCATACCTTCCTTCAGGTACTTGCACTGACCACCAATCTGCCGGGCAGTGAGGCGCATCTCCTCAAAGGAGGTCATGTCCATGAACACAAAGTCGTCCCCCTCCTTGTAGGTGTGCTGAAAGCCGGACTTCTCCAGCACCGCCTGGGGCACCATCTCTCCGGCCCGGAAGGTTTTCTCCACAACACTTCCAGACACAACCGCCTTGAGCCTGGTGCGCACAAAGGCCGACCCCTTGCCGGGTTTAACGTGGAGAAACTCGACGACACGCCAGACCTGGCCGTCAAGTTCAATGCTGGTGCCCGTACGGAAGTCATTGCTGGAAATCATCCACCACCTGTCTTGAAGCAAATGGATTCTAAGAGGCGTCCGGCGCGGACTCCATGTGGCAGAGTTCCTCAGCAAGCGACCCATGACCGGCCCTGCGGCCAGATCCCATGGCTTTTCCAGGCTTTACCCTTTGTCGTCCAAGGTTTCCAGGACTTCAGCATCGTCTATGGCGTGGGTGTTGGTCCCTGGTCCTGGTCCTGGCCCTGCTGATCCCCCTTCCCCGGCCCGCTGCCGCTGCCCTGCCGGCGGGGGACCCCGTCACGGATCCCAGGGCCCTGTTGCGGGAAGCACTACCCATGGATCAGCAGCAACTGCGGGACCTGCAGCACACCATGGAGGGCAGCAGCACCGATCTGCGCGCCAAGCGTTGGAGTCGCTTGACGAAGCGGGCGCGACGTTTGCAAAGCCTGCTGAACAAGGGGGGGCCTGCCATCAAGGCGGACGCTCGGCAGCGTGGCATTGACGTTGAGGAACAACTTGCCCGTGTCGGGAACCTCCTGCCCCGCCTGGAGCAGGCGACAGTCCAGGAGGATCGTGCGGCATTTCTGGCGGTTCGGGCCCAGATTCTGGACTGTCTCGGCTCCATGGAAGCGGACCTGGTGCATGGGTTCCCCTTCTCCATTCCCAAGGAGTACGACGCTCTGCCCCGGCTTCTGGGGCGGGCCCAGGTGCGGTTCCACACCACGGCCGGCGACCTTCTCACGGTGGTGGATGGCTACAATGCCCCCTTAACATCTGGGGCCTTCGTGGATCTGGTACAGCGGGGATTCTACGATGGTTTGGGCTTTAACCGGGCTGAAGAATTTTATATTTTGCAGACCGGTGACCCGGAGGGTGAGGCTGATGGATTTGTGGATTCTCGCACCCGTCAGTTGCGCACCGTCCCCCTGGAAATCCGCGTTGCCAGTGAGGAGCAGCCCTTTTACGACCTCACCTTTGAAGACCTGGGACTGTTCAAGGAGACGCCTGTCCTGCCCTTTTCCGCACGCGGCACCATGGGCTGGGCCCACTCCAGTTCTGCAGTGGATGATGGGTCGTCCCAGTTTTTCTTCTTCCTGTTTGAGCCTGAACTGACTCCTGCAGGCCTCAACCTGATTGACGGACGATTTGCCGCCTTTGGCTACGTGGTAGAGGGTGCGGATGTGCTGGATGATCTGACATCCACGGATCAGATCCTTGAGGCCACGGTGATCAGCGGAGCCGACAACCTGCACGCCCATGGATGAGGAGGCCCATGGGTAGGGTTCATTCCCCTTCTTTGGCAGAGTTGGGCGAGGGGGAACTGCTCAGGCGTCTGGAACGCTTTGCGCCACCGGGGCAGTTGGCCGATGATGCCGCCCTGCTGCCATCCACGCCTGGTGGTCGCCGCGGGGTCGTCAGCAGTGATGTGCTGGTGGAGGACCGTCACTTCTCCAAGACCACCACCCCGCCCGAGTCCGTGGGTTGGCGGTCCGTGATGGCCAATCTCTCCGACCTGGCGGCCATGGGTGTGGATCAGGTTGTGGGCGTCACCGTGGGCCTGAGCTGCCCGGGATCCCTCCCCTTGCCTTGGCTGGAATCCGTCTACGGGGGCATGGTCAAGGCACTCAACCGCCATGGGGGTCGCCTCCTGGGAGGCGACTGCGTGGGGAGCCCCATGGTGAGCTTGGCCATGACTGCCCTGGGGACCGTGGATCAGGAGCATATCATCTGTCGCCACGGGGCCCGAGTGGGAGACTGGCTGGTCTGCAGTGGTCCCCACGGCCTCAGCAGCTATGGCTTGTCTCTGATGCTTCAAGGAGGGGTGGACCCCAGGTCGGGGAGCCTCCAGGCCCAGGCCATTGCAGCCCATCGCTATCCCCGGGCCCGCCTGGATGTTCCCCCACAGCTCCGGGCCAGTCAGCCCCCTGGAGCACCATGGCGCGTTGCTGGAACCGATAGCAGCGACGGCCTTGCCCAGGCCCTGCACCTGCTCTGCAGGGAGCAGGGTCTGGGCGCCCATGTGCATCACCTTCCCCTTCCCGCCGCCCTGGTGGGCCTGCCGGATGCGGAGCGCCGTTGTCTCTGGGGTGGGGAGGATTTTGAGTTGGTTCTGGCTCTGGAGCCTGTCTGGGCCCAGACACTTCTAGGGCGCGAACCGGGATTCCACCATGTGGGTACGGTGACGGCCGACAACGACCTGCTGCTGAAGGACGCACCGGACGGTCGGTTGCGTCCTTTCCCGCCAGGGGAGCCATTTGACCATTTTGGCCCAAGGATGCCGACAGAGATCAAGATCCAAGGCGACGCCGGGCCCTCCATGGCGGGGAAGAACACCCGTTAGGACGCAAACCCGGTGCTCACGCGGCGGCAAGGGAAGGTTCCCACTTGCTGGCCACAACCTCCGCCAAGTCCACCACCCGCTGGCTGTACCCCCACTCGTTGTCGTACCAGGCGACAACCTTGACCATGTTGTCCCCCATGGCCATGGTCAGGGCCTCATCAAAGATGGCTGACTCGCTTGTGCCAGCGTAGTCACTGGAGACCAGGGGCAAGTCCCCGTACTTGATGATGCCCGCCATGCCGTTTTGGGACGCCTCCTTGACCGCGGCATTTACCGCTTCCGCTGTTGTGGGGCGGGAGGACTCAAAGACCAGGTCCACCACGGACACGTTGGGGGTGGGAACCCGCATGGCAATGCCGCTGAGCTTGCCTTTCACGACGGGATACACCAGAGCCACTGCCTTGGCCGCGCCGGTGGATGTGGGCACGATGTTCATGGCCGCGGCCCGGGCTCGGCGCAGATCTCGATGGCTGGCATCAAGAATGCGCTGATCGCCTGTGTAGCTGTGAATGGTGGTCATCAGGCCCTTGTTCAGGCCAAAGTACTGATCCAGCACCTTGACAAGGGGGGCCATGCAATTGGTGGTGCAACTGGCATTGCTGATGATGGTGTAGTCGCCATGGCGATACTCATGGTCGTTGACGCCAACCACGAAGGTGCCCACACCTTGGCCCTTGCCAGGCGCCGTGATCAGCACCTTCTTGGCGCCAGCCTCCAGGTGCTTCTCGGCGCCCTCTTTGGTCACGAACACACCGGTGGACTCAATGATCAGGTCCACACCCCATTCCGCCCATGGCAGATTTGAAGGGTTGCGGTCGGAATAGCACTTGATTGTCTTGCCGTTGACGACGATGGCTCCCTCTGCTGAAGAGACTTGCGCATCCCGGATGCGGCCGAGCATGGAGTCGTAGGTCAGAAGGTGGGCATTGGTCTTGGGGTCGGAGGTGTCGTTAATGCCAATCACCTCAAGACCTGTCTTTTCCCCACGACTTAACCAGCAACGCAAGAAGTTGCGGCCGATGCGGCCAAAGCCATTGATGGCAACTTTCAGTGTCATGAACAGGTCGGGCAGCGGAGGTGGATTCGGCAGTGGATCATACAGAAGGCTCGTTAGCCTGTAGAAGCACACGACTATCCCACCCCATGCCGCTGAACAAAAAGACACCACTGGCGTCCTCCAGTGGTCTTTGCTTATCTTCAGGTTTCTAGGGGCGGGAGCATTGACACACACACTTGATCCACGGCGACCGATTCACTTTGTAGGGATCGGCGGCACCGGTATGTCAGCCCTCGCAGAAGTCCTCGTGGCCTGTGGTTTTCGTGTCAGCGGTTCGGACATCTGTAGCTCCAGGTCTGTCAACGCTCTGCGTCGTGCGGGCGCCAAGATTACCCTCCAGCAGGGTCCCGGTGCGGTTGAGGCCCTGCGCAAAGACGCTCAGCTGCCTCCTCTGGTGGTGATCAGCTCTGCCATTAAAGAGGACAATTCAGAACTGGCGGCCATCCGTGCGGCAGGGGAGATGACAGTGATTCATCGCTCTGAACTGCTGGCTCACCTCCTTGCCAGCCATTCCCGGTCCGTCGCGGTGGCTGGCGCCCATGGAAAAACCACCACCAGCACCATCCTCAGCACCATACTGATGGAAGTGGGCATGGATCCCACGGTCGTCATCGGTGGAGTGGTGCCCTGGTTTGGCAGCAACGGTCGTCATGGTTGCGGCGATGTCGTGGTGGCAGAGGCAGACGAGTCCGACGGAACCCTGGTGAAGTTCCGTCCGCAGATTGGGGTCATCACCAACCTTGAACTGGACCATACAGACCACTACACCGATATCAGCCATTTGCTCGACACCATGGCCGAGTTTGGCAGTAACTGCCAAACCCTGCTCACCAATGGGGATTGCCCCTTGCTGAGCCAGCATCTTCCGGGCACACGGCAATGGTCTCTGGATACAACAAGCTCTGCCCATTACCGCTTCTCGGATATCCGATGTTTTGGCCGGGCCAGTGAGGCTTTTGTCCATGCTGGTTCCGAGTGTCTGGGTCCCGTCGTCCTCCCCTTGACGGGCCTCCACAATCTGGCCAATCTGGCAGCGGCACTGGCGGCAGCACTGGAACTGGGGATCTCCTTCCCTGCCTTGCAGAAGGCCTGTGAAGCCATTCGTGCCCCTGGTCGCCGGTTTGAGTTTCACAGTGTCGTGGATGGGCGGCTGTTGGTGGACGACTACGCTCACCACCCCAGCGAAGTGGCCGCAACCCTCGCCATGGCTCGGCTCATGGTGG
>JXQG01000017.1 GCA_001007665.1 Candidatus Synechococcus spongiarum SP3
CCTCCTTCTCTAAAGGTTGAAACACCCCTACACCCACCTCTCAAACCCTTTTTGTCCACAGGACCTGGGGGAGCGTCCTGGCCACGACCAGGGCATGGAAGGACTTCACGACGAACAGCGACCTGGTCGCACCCGCACCCATGATGACCAGCGGGTGGCGGAGGTGCTCAACACGGCATTGCAGAGCCCACCGCCCCATGCCACCCATGGGAGCGTCGTGCCCTGGCCTGGCACACCGGCATCTGGTAGCCCACCGTTCACCGATGGTTCCAGTTGTTCAACTTGCAACCCCATCGCCACCGCCATTTCAAAATTTCCAACGATCCCGACTTTGTGGATAAGGTGCAGGACATTGCAGGGCTGTACCTGAGTCCACCGGATCATGTCGTCGTGCTCTGTCTAGACGAGAAGATGCAAGTCCAGGCTCTGGAGAAAACCCAACCAACGCTGCCGTTGGAGCTGGGCAGTGTGGAAGGTGTGACCCCTGACTACATTCATAACGGCACCACAACGTTGTTTGCTGCCTTGGATGTAGCCACGGGCAAAGTGTTGGCCCAGTGCCAGAGTCGCCACCGTCACCAGGAGTTTTTCTCCTTCCTCCAACAGATTGACGGGACTGTGCCGCACCACCTGGATACCCATCTGATCATTGATAACTATTGCACCCATAAACCCAGCAAGGTGAAGGAGTGACTGGCGCAGCGGTCCCGGTTTCATCTGCATTTCACCCTCACCTATGTCTCATGGATTCATCAGGTGGAACGCTTCTTCGGCATCATTACCCAGAAAGCGATCCGACGCGGATCGCTCCCCAGCGTTGGAGAACGCACTCACAAAATCAACGACTTTGTGGAGCCCTGCAACACCCAAGCCCGTCCCTTTGTCTGGGTGGCGATCGCCGAATCCACCCTGGCCAAGATCCAACGTCTTTGTAAAGCCATCTCCAGGACGAGACACCAGGTCCTGTGGACAAATGGGATTGCCATGGAGGCTGGAGTGTGTTTCAGCCTTGAGGGATGGAGGTTGCCATGAGCGCGCACCGCTTTGTGATCACGGATCGACGGTTGTTCAATGCCCTCAGTGGCGATCTCGATCTGGAGTACGCGCTCATCGACGGCGCCATTGTCCCGGTTCATCAGAAAGCTGCCGAGGCAAGAAGGGGATTCAACACCAGTAGATTGGCCGTTCCCGTGGCGGGCTGGCAAGGAAGATCGTGGCGCTGGTGGACCCCCTGGGCAATCTGGCGCGCTCCCTCCTGCTACCAGGCCAGAGGCACGAGAGCAAAGGGGTAACGCCACAGCGGTCGTCCTGCCCAAAGCGAACCGCAAAGTGCGCCGCCCCTACGACAGGCAAGACTGCAGGACCTAGAAGGGCTGGCCCCCTGGTTCCGGCAGGTGGCAGCAATTAAAGCCGTCGCGGCAGACTTTGCCATGGTCCATGGCCCAATTGATGAGCACCACGCGGTTCCTGGTGCCGGTCTTGGTGAAGATATTGCTCACGTGGTTGTCCACAGTGCGCTTGCTGATGGAGAGCACCTGGGCAATTTCCTGGTTGGTCAGCCCCCGGGCCAGCTGCTCAATGATTTCGATCTCTCGCTCCGAGAGGCCGGCACCAACATCCCGAGGAAGCGCCACTGGGTTCCCATAATCTGACACCAGCTTAGGCGGTACATCCTTTTGGCTGGGCAAAATGGGGTGATGAAATCCCAGGTCAGTTCCTCGGCCTTCCAACAGGCCCTTGCCAGCGGTCAACCTGTCATGACCGCCGAGATCAGCCCGCCTCGTGGGGGATCCGTGCAGCATGTGCTGGCCACGGCAGACCAGTTGCGGGGCCGTGTTCATGCCCTGAACGTGACCGATGGCAGTCGGGCCGTCATGGGCATGAGCAGTGTGGCGGTCTGTCGCCTGTTGCTGGAGCGCAACCTGGAGCCGGTGCTGCAGGTGGGTTGCCGCGATCGCAACCGCATTGCCCTGCAGGCGGACCTGCTGGGGGCCCATGCTCTGGGCTTGCGCAATGTGCTCTGCCTCACGGGTGATCCCGTCAAAGCTGGAGATCAGCCCAGGGCGCGACCTGTCTTCGACTATGAAGCCGTGCGACTGTTGCGGGATGTGAAGAACCTGAACCGGGGCCTGGATGCTTTGGGCCGACCCCTCCCTGACGGACCCACCGCCCTGTTCCCCGGATGTGCGGCTGATCCCCAGTCGCCGAGCTGGAGTGGCCTCAAGAGCCGTCTACAGCGCAAAAAGGAGGCTGGGGCCCGGTTTATTCAAACCCAGATGATCACGGACCTGGCCGCCCTGCGCCGCTTTTGTCGGGAGTTGGCCGCCCCCCTCGGTCTTCCCGTGCTGGCGGGGGTGTTTCTGCTGAAGTCCGGCAAGAACGCCCGTTTTATCAACCGGATGGTGCCGGGAGCATCCATCCCGGATGCAGCCATTGCGCGGCTGGACGGGGCCAGGACGCCATGGGCGGAAGGACTGCGGATGGCTGCCGAACAGGTGGCCGCCGTCCTGGAGATTACCCAGGGTGTCCATATCATGGCCATCAAGGCCGAGTCCGCGATTCCGCAAATCCTGGATCTGGCTGGTGTGCCGCCCCTTGCACCACCGGTTGTGGGCGGCGTGGACCTTAGAGCGCTGGCGGCGGAACCATGTTGAGCTCCGCCCCCAGCAGGGCCGCCATGGCCTTTTGTTCAGGGGAGGGCTCCACCAGGTCCTTGCGGCGAGCGTCGGTGATGAGCCAATCCAGGGACGCTTCCTGCACGTCAATATGGGCACCGTTCTTCTCCACGCAATAGCGGCCAAACACCAGCTTGTCAACAAGGGCCACGTTGGGGCCAATGCGGGAGTGGTGGAAGATGATGGAATTGTTGATGGCGGCGCCGCTACAGATGTGGCAGTTGGGTCCAATCATGGTGGGTCCAATCAGCCGCGCCCCTGGTTCAATGTGGCTCATTCCCCCCACAAAGACTGGCCCCTCCACCGTGATGCTGTCCCAGTCAGCCGCCACGTTCAGGCCGGCATGAAGGCCGGGACGCACCTGACGACCGGGAATGGGGACTTGGCGCACCTTCCCCTGGAGAACACCGCGGATCGCCTGCCAGTAATCGGGCACCTTGCCAATGTCCACCCACTCAAAATCCATGGACAGGGCATAGAAGGGCGCCCCATCGGCCACCAGTTTCGGGAAGAGGTCGGCGCCAATGTCATAGTGAACATTGCTGGGGATATGATCAAAGATCTTGGGGTCAAAGATGTAAATGCCTGTGTTAATGGCGTTGCTGAGGGCCTGATCCCGCGGTGGCTTCTCTTGAAACACCTGAACGCGACCGTCCTCGTCGCTCACCACAACCCCATATCCCTCCACCCGATCCCAGGGGACGGACTTGGTGACCACGGAAGCCAGTGCCCCGCAAGCGCGATGGCGATGGACGGCTTGGCTCAGGTCCAGGTCAATCAGAGCATCCCCACACAGCACCACAAAGGTGTCATCAAAGAAGGGCTGGAAGTTTTGCACCTTCTTCATGCCCCCGGCAGAGCCCAGTGCTGCACCGATGAGCTGACCATCTTCGATATAACCTTCAAAGGAGTAGGCAAGTTGTACACCAAAGCGCTGGCCGTCACGGAAATACCCTTCGATCTGTTCCGCCAAGTGGGAGACGTTCACCATGATTTCCGTAAAGCCGTGCTCTTTGAGCAGCTCCACCAGAAATTCCATCACCGGCTTTTGCAGGATGGGAATCATGGGCTTGGGGATCGTATGGGTAATGGGCTGGACACGGGTTCCCTTGCCAGCGGCAAGAATCATCGCCTTCATGAGCGACCTTGTCTTGAGAGCCTTGAATGTATACCAAGCCCGCCTGGGCTGCGCGTGGTGGCGCCATCCGTAGAGACACCACGCGTCCAGGGACCGCCTCCACCGCCTGCCTGGCCTGGGCGCGTGGCAGAACCTGAACAGTGAGGGGACCATATAGACCCTGCTCCTGATGGAGATCCACCCTGCCCTGGCTACAGAGGAACAGCAACGCCCAGAACACGCCGACCCGATCCCGGTCCAGATCTTCCGGCGCCGCCTGGGCCCAGGCGCAGACCAACCCCTCGAAGGTGCCACCTCCATCCGCCCAATGGTCCAAGAAGCGATCCAGTGCGGCCGTAGTCTCCGGCAGCTTCTCCCGATGGGCCAGGGCCGCCACCTGGGCCATGGCGTGACGTCGGCTGAAGGCCCTGGGACGGCTCCGGCTTCTGCTGGTGGCGTCCTGCTGCTCCAGTTGGGTGGCCGTGGCCTCAAGGCTCCGGATCAACTCTCCCAAGGTCACCGGTCGTTGCAGGGGTGGAGCCGCCACAAGACGCCGCCTCAGGTGATCCTCGGCATGCAGGGGCAATCTCGGCATCGGCTCCGATTCATCAGCAGCTTCCAGATCGCTCCCGTCCTCAAAGACGTCCTCCTCGTCCCCGTTGGCCTCCAGAGGCAGGACGTGCTGCTCCAGAATCCTGGCCTTCAGCGCCACCAGAACGGAGGCCGCCAAAAAAGCCTCGCTGCTCTCCGCCAGGTCCTGTTCATAACTGCCACCGTGACCACTGGCCAGCCTGGGTAGGGCCATGCGCACCTGAAGCTGGTCGAGAAAGCCATCCACAACGGCGATCACATCCACGTCCCACGGGTCCAGGTCGCCCCGCTCGGCAGCCTCCTGGAGAAGGCGAATGGCCAATCTGCTGCCGTCGATGGTGCCCAAGCGTCAACCCCCTGGCCCCTGTAGCCACAGCGGCCTTGCTGGCTTAATGGTAATCTTGCCCTGCCCTGACAGCCAGTGGGGACAAGGAAGGAATCCCGCCCGGCAGGACGGCCGTGGCCAGGGCCGGTGGAACCCGACTCGGGGGAATCTCTGTGGATGCCACCAGAGCACTGCGGTTTTGCTGGACCAGGGCTTCAATGCTGGCGCGGTAGGTCTCCGTGGTGAGGCGTGGATAGAGACCGATGCTGACGATGGGCACCAGGAGACAGGAAATGATATAGACCTCACGGGGCTCCGCATCCCGGAGACGGTTGTGTTCCAGGAGGCTCTGGTTTTCCTGGCCGAAGAAAATCTCCCGCAGCATGGACAGGAGGTAGATGGGCGTCAGGATCACCCCCACCGCCGCCATGGACACGATCACCACCCGGAAGACCAGGCTGTAGGCATCACTGGTGGCAAATCCCACAAACACCATCAACTCCGCCACGAAACCACTCATGCCGGGCAGAGCCAGGGAGGCGAGGGAGCAGGTGGTCCAGAGGGCGAACATCTTGCGCATCTGCTGGCCCACGCCTCCCATTTCATCGAGCATCAGGGTGTGGGTGCGGTCATAGGTGGCCCCCACCAGGAAGAAGAGGCTGGCGCCGATGAGGCCGTGGCTGATCATCTGCAGCATGGCGCCGCTGGTGGCCAGCGGAGAAAAGCTGGCCACGCCAATGAGCACAAAGCCCATGTGGCTGATGGAGCTGTAGGCGATTTTGCGTTTCAGGTTGCGCTGCGCAAAGGAGGTCAACGCGGCATAAATGATGTTGACCACCCCCAGAACCACCAGCAGCGGCGCGAACTGGGCATGGGCCTCGGGCAGCATCTGGGCATTGAAGCGGAGCAGGGCATAGCCCCCCATCTTGAGGAGGATGCCGGCCAGGAGCATGTGAACCGGTGCGGTAGCTTCCCCGTGGGCATCCGGCAACCAGGTATGGAGGGGCACAACGGGCAGCTTGACGCCAAAGGCAATGAAAAGACCGGAGTAGCAGAGCATCTGGAAAGCCAGTCCCAGGGGCTTCGCGGCAAGGTCTCCATAGGCAAAGCTGGGGGGACCGTCCCCCTGGAAGCCCATGGCCAGCCCCACCACCAGAATGAACAACGAACTGCCTGCGGTGTAGAGGATGAACTTGGTGGCGGCGTACTGCCGTTTCTTGCCCCCCCAGATGGCCAGCAGCAGATAGACGGGAATCAGCTCCAACTCCCAGGCCAGGAAGAAGAGCAACATGTCCTGCACCGCAAACACCGCCACCTGGCCACCGCACATGGCCAGCATGAGCACGTGAAAGAGCCTCGGCTTGAAGGTGACGGGCCAGGCCGCCAGGATGGCCAGGCTGGTGATGAACGTGGTGAGCAGGATGAGGGGCATGGA
This sequence comes from Candidatus Synechococcus spongiarum SP3, assembly GCA_001007665.1. Lineage (GTDB taxonomy): Bacteria > Cyanobacteriota > Cyanobacteriia > PCC-6307 > Cyanobiaceae > Synechococcus_B > Synechococcus_B spongiarum_B. Next base: position 6,144 of record JXQG01000017.1, read on the forward strand.
GAGCCCGTCGGCGCCCACGGACCAACCCAGCCCCAGCTCCGGTAGCCAACGCACCTGCTCCACCAGTTGCAGACCGTCCACGGTGGGGTCGTAGCCATTGAGAAAACCCGCCACCGTGACGAGGAAGTCCGTCAGGGAGATGGCGAGGGCATACCAGCGGATGCGGGAGCCATCGCCGGGATCCGGGAGGAAGGGGATGAGGAGCGCCGCTGCGATGGGAAACAGGATGGCGACGCTCAGGTAGGGAAAGCTCTCCACTACGGCGGAACAGGGCTTGGCCTCTGCAGGTTAGGCAGTCCTCAGCCTGGTTGAACCGTCCGTCCGGGTTCCCGGACATTTGCGCCTTGTCTTCTCTCCTGACATTGCCCAATCTCACCACCCATTGCGCCACTGCACCGGGTGCTCATCGCCTTGCCGCCAAGGCGAGCGTAAATGATTATTGAATTTTCATTAAAAGAAATACATTTAGCTATCAAATGAACACGCACTCACTGTAAGTGCTGTAAAAGATCGGCTCAAATCTAAAATCTGAGCCGATCTTTCGGCAACGATATAAAAAGCGCCCTTCCGTGCGTCGTGACTTGGATCTTCGGTCTTCCTATGCAAGCTGAACGATGCCAGCCGACAAGCTGTGGAAGTGGTGCTCAGCATGAGCGAGCAGAGTCGGAGCCTTCTGGTGCGTCGCACCAGTAAACTTCTAACGCTATGGATGAACAGTAGCTCTGCTACACAGGGAGACCTCGAAAAATCGGGCAACCTCTCCTTATTGGATACCTTCTCCCCATGAGAAAGTCAGCCATGGCGAGGGTCTTCATGGGCCAGTAGGCGTTTCCGGTGGGTAGGACGTTGATTTTTTGAGATGCCCACAGGTAGAACGTACTTTGGATAGTGATACTGAGGCCTGCGATCAACGCCAACTGTAGAGGCCGACGGGATCCATTGCGCTGTTCATGCCATGGCCACCTTAGCTTTGAAGGTGTTCCTGAGGCGGACCCTATCGTAGGCGATCCCACGGAGTAAGAAGACACCACCCACAGTCCTTCGTCCTCGGTGTTTCCATTGTCGCAAGCCGGCGGCCGGCTGGATCCAGCCAAATACCTTCTCAATCCCTCTTCGTGCATTGAGAGATTGTCGGTAGCCCGGATGGCGTGTCGTGCGCTGGTCAATGGCCGATCCTCCTAGTGTAGCATCCCGGAGATATATTTACAAAGGCGTTGGATCGTGGCCAGGATAGACTCGGCGGTGGTTATCCACAGGAAAGGACGGGCTCGGGCGTTGTCGTGTCCCACAAAGGCACTGATTTTGCAGGTGCGTTCTCCCACGTTGTGGAAAGAACCGCGTCGCATGGCTTTCTGGGTAATGATGCCAAACCAGCGTTCCACTTGACGGATTCATGAGGCATAGGTGGGAGTGAAATGCAGGTGGAACCTGGGCCGCTGCCTTAACCACTCCTTCACCTTTCTGTAGTTGGAGAGAAATTTCTGATGTGGGAATTGTCGGAGATCTTGCAGTGGCGGTGGCGATGGGGTTGCAGGTGAAACAAAATGAACGGGACGTTGAAGCGCTGCTCAATGCCCATGACCGGTCTCTCGAAGCTGTTGGTCGATCACGGGGCGCCCACGGGCGTGTTGATTGCAGCCTCACCATACTGTGCTGAACCAACCACCGACACCGGCGCCGGCGTCAGGCCGGAGCGATGATCCAGAACGAGCACCAACGCCAGGTAGAGCACCGCCAGGGCAATGGAGAAGATACCTGTGATCAGGGCCACCAACTTGGGACGATCCATGGCTGAACGGGAACGGCTTAACGGGAGAGGCTGGCGGAGATGGTGTCCACCACCGTGGCAATCTGCTCCATCCCGGTGAAGGGATTGCCCAGCACGGCTTTCAGGTGACGTGTCCCACGATAGAGGGGGCGGGAGAGCATCAGTCCCTGATCCAGCAGCAGTTGCCGCGTGTGGCGGCTCCAGGCCTCACTGCTGCCGGCTGCGCTGGGGCGGAAGCAGACGATGTGCAAATCCCCGGACGGCAGAATCAGGGGCAGGGGAGCCAAGCCTTGACGCAGTACCTGAGCACGGTGCAAGGCCCCGTCCAGCAGGTCGTCAATGCCCTGCTGCCCCAGTTGCCGCAGACCGAGCCAGAGCTTCAGCACCTCCGCCGGACGGGTTCCCTGGAGGCCGCAGTCTCCGCCGTGGGCCACACGGGCGGGCTCCATGTAGGCCAGGGGTGTGGCAAAGGTGTCTGCCAATCCCTGGGGCTGGCGCAGCAACACCATGGCCGAAGCCTTGGCAATGCCCAGCCATTTTTGGGGATTCATGGTGAGGGAGTCGGCGCGGCCCATGTGGGCGACCCGCCCTTGGTGGCGCTGACCAAGACCACAGACGGCGCCAATGGCGCCATCCACGTGGAGCCAGAGGCCACGGCGGCGGCAGATGTCAGCCATGGGACCGATGGGGTCAACAGCACCGCGGATGGTGGTGCCGGCAGTGGCCACCACCGCCAGGATGGGCTCCGTTTCCTTCCCCAGGGCTTGCTCCAGCAGGTGGGGATCCAGTCGCCCGGTGGCATCGGTGGGCACCAGACGCAGGGCCGCAGCCGGCAGGCCCATCACCCGCAAGGCTTTAGCCAGGGAGCTGTGGCAATCGGCGCTGGCATAGAGACAGGCCTGCCGACCATCCAGCCCCTGCTGATGGCGGGCCGTGACCAGGGCCGTGATGGTGCAAATGGTCCCCCCACTGGCCATGACGCCCCCGGCACTGTCCCCTAACCCCAGACGCCGGGCAATCCAGCGCAGCAGCCGCCGCTCCAGTTGGCTGAGCAGGGGTGAAAGCTCTTCCGCCAACATGTTGTTGTTGAGCCAGGCACAGACCAGTTCCCCCACCACCGAGGCGGGGTTGGGCGGGGGGTCCAAGTGAGCCATGGCCCCGGGATGCCAGGGGTTGTAGGACCCACGCACCACCAGTTCCAGATCCTCCATGAGGCTGGTGGCATCCAGCCCCCATGGCGCCGGCGCCACAGGGGGCAGCGTCACGGAGCCGGGAAGTGGCGGCTGTGTGCGAGCCTCCTCGTGCCACCCCTCCAACCACGTCACCGCCTGACGGATCAGGGCCACCATGGTGTGGCTTTGCCGGCCAGGGGGCAAACTGCAGGGAAAGGTGTCCAGGTCTGTTGATGGCACAGAATGATGGAATCAAGCTTGGATCACGATCTCGCCACCCTGTGGATGGGGCGCTTGCTGCGCCGGGCGGCCATGGTGGGCAAGGCTGGAGAGGTTCCCGTGGCTGCGGTCATTCTCGATGATTGCGGGCGCAGCATTGGCTGGGGAGCCAACCGGCGTGAGCGGGATGGGGATCCCCTTGGCCATGGGGAACTGGTGGCCCTGCGGCAGGCTGCTGCCTTGCGGGGAGATTGGCGATTTAATGATTGCACCCTGCTGGTGACCCTGGAGCCGTGCATCATGTGTGCCGCGGCTCTCATACAAGCACGAATGGGGTGTGTGGTTTTTGGTGCGGCAGACGGGAAGCGGGGAGGGCTGGGGGGTGTCCTGGACCTGAGCAAGAGCCCTGCAGCCCACCATCACATGGTGTGCCGGGGTGGAGTCCTGGCCAGGGAATGTGGTGAGCTGCTGCGGGACTGGTTCAGGCAGCGACGGCGAGACGCTGGCGCAGCAGGTGGATCAGCCGCTCCACGTTCTCCGCAGAGCTGTTGCGACCCATAAGCCCGATGCGCCACACCTTACCGGCAAAATCACCCAACCCGCAACCAATCTCAACCCCTTCTTCGTCCAGCAGGGACCGGGCAAAAGCCTTGCCGTCCACGCCCTCGGGAATGCAAACCGTGGTGAGGGTGGGCAGCCGCAACCGCTCCTCCACAGCCAGCTTCAGGCCGAGGGACTGCAGACCTTCCCACAGGAGTTCGGCATTGCGGCGATGGCGCTGCCAGGCCACTTCCAGTCCCTCCTCCGCCAGCAGCCGCAGGGCTTCCCGCAGGGCGTAATTCATGTTGACTGGCGCTGTGTGGTGGTAGACCCGGTCGCTGCCCCAGTACTGGCTCAGGAGAGTGACATCCAGGTACCAGTTGGGAACCTTGCTGGTGCGAGACTTGAGACGCTCCTCTGCCCGTGGTCCGATGGTCACCGGTCCCAATCCCGGCGGGCAACTGAGGCATTTCTGACTGCAACTGTAGGACATATCCACACCCCAACGGTCCAGGAACAAAGGGACTCCACCCAGGGATGTGACCGTATCCAGCAGGAGCAGGGCATCATGCCGCCGGCATGCCTCACCCACACCATCCATGGGCTGCAGGACGCCGGCAGAGGTCTCGGCATGGATCAGGCCCAGCAGCTTGGGCTTATGCTCTACCAGGGCCGCTTCAATTTCTGCCAGGCTGAAGGCCTGCCCCATGGGCTTCTGGATGGTGACCACGTTGGCCCCGTAGCGGCCGGCCATATCCGCCATCCGATGCCCGAAATAGCCGTTGATGGCCACCAGGAAGGTGTCGCCCCGCTCCACGGTGTTGGCAATGCAGGTTTCCCATGCGGCACTGCCCGTCGCGCTTACAGGGATGGTGAGCCGGTTGTTCGTCTGCCAGGCATGGCGCAGCAACTCCTGCACTTCTCCCATCAGGTGGAGAAAGGCGTGATCCAGGTGGCCCACAGGGGGGCGGGCCAGGGCCGCCAAGACATCAGGGTGGGCATTGGAAGGACCAGGGCCGAGCAGCAGACGCTCCGGCAGGGTGAGAGGGGTCAGGGACAAACGATGGGCCTGGTCAACTGCGGACGTCGCGGGAGGGGGCAGAGTCTGGGTCACGAAGGGCCGGTACCGGAGGGGGCAGAGAAAAGGCTAAGGGGCACTCAGCGGTTGCGCACATTGGCCTCCGCCAGGCCCCGTGCCAGGTACTGAAACGGAGCGCGGACCAGGGGTCCAGCCGGAATACCGGCATCCACCAGCATTTCCTCCACCACGTCGGCCATCAACGTGATGCTGCGGGCGGTGGGACCTGTGGGCACACCCAGGGACTTGTAGGTCTCGTTCAGTCCGCCGAGGACCCGCTCATCAAGGATCCGGTTATCGCCAGCCACCAGCGCATAGCTGGCATAGCGAAGGAAGTAGTCCATGTCCCGCAGGCAGGCGGAGAGGCGTCGGGTGGTGTAGGCGTTGCCCCCGGGATTGAGCAGGTCCGGCTCGGCCAGAAACAGGCGGGCACTGGCCTCGCGGACGATGGCCCCAGCCGCGCCGCTGATCTGCTCCACTGCTGCCAGGCGCTGCTCTGCCGCACTGAAGTAGTCGCCGATCTGATCCACAGCATCGCGGTCCAGATAGCGGCCGCTGAGGTCATACCGGCCGATCAGAGCAGAAAGCGCATCTGCCATGAAACTCAACTGACGGGTCGTCAAAGTGTATCACCGGCGTCTGACGGGACGCTCTCCGGACCCCAGGGTCGAGGAGAATTTGACAGAAATGGTTACGGTTCCTGCGACGCTCCTTCGGATGAAACTGTCGTCCTTGCTACAAAAAACCACTTTGCTGCCTTCTAAAATCGATGTTCGGGGCGTGTGTCCCTTTGTTTTTTAGCCTGATCTATGGCCAAAACTCCTCAGGACATTCTGAATCTGATCCGCAAGGAAAGCATTGAGCTGGTGGATCTGAAGTTTGTCGATCTGCCAGGAATGTGGCAGCACCTCACGGTCCATGCGTCCCAGATCAACGAGGACGCCTTCGGTAACGGTCTGGCTTTTGATGGGTCGTCTATTCGTGGCTGGAAATCCATTAACGAGTCCGATATGGCCATGGTGCCCGATCCGGACACGGCATGGATTGACCCCTTCTACCGAGACAAGACCCTCAGCCTCGTCTGCTCCATCAAGGAACCTCGCTCGGGCCAACCCTATGAACGCTGTCCCCGCAGCCTGGCCCAGAAGACAGTGAAGTACCTGCGGGAAACCGACATTGCCGATCAAGCGTTCTTCGGCCCCGAGCCGGAATTCTTCATCTTTGATGACGTGCGCTACCAATCCGCTGAAAGTGGTTGCTCCTACAAGGTGGATTCCATTGAAGGTCAGTGGAATACAGGTCGGGAAGAAGAAGGGGGCAATCTGGGCTATAAGCCTCGCTACAAGGAGGGCTATTTCCCGGTGCCCCCCAGTGACACTTTCCAGGACATGCGCAGCGAGATGTTGCTGACCATGTGCAAATTGGGTTTGTCCATGGAGAAGCATCACCATGAGGTGGCTACCGCCGGGCAGAACGAAATCAACTTCAAATTTGATGAGTTGTTGGCCACCGCCGACAACGTGATGATTTATAAGTACGTCATTCGTAATGTTGCGCGGAAATATGGGAAGACCGTTACGTTTATGCCAAAGCCGGTCTTTGACGACAACGGCACAGGGATGCATGTGCATCAAAGCCTCTGGAAAGATGGTGCTCCCCTCTTCTTCAGTGAAGCGGGTTATGCCAACCTCTCCCAGACGGCACGCTGGTACATCGGGGGTATCCTCAAGCACGCCCCTGCATTTCTGGCCTTCACCAATCCCACCACCAACAGCTACAAGCGTCTGGTGCCAGGCTTCGAGGCGCCGGTGAACCTGGTCTATTCCCAGGGCAATCGTTCTGCAGCTGTTCGGATTCCGCTCACGGGTCTCGATCCCAAGGCCAAGCGCCTGGAGTTCCGCCCTGGTGATGCCTTGGCCAATCCCTATCTGGCCTTTAGCGCCATGGTGCTGGCGGGTCTGGACGGCATCAAGAATCAAATCGATCCCGGCGAGGGGACAGAGATTGACCTGTTTGAGGCATCCGCTGAAGAGTTGTCACGGATTCCCGTGGTCCCCGCTTCCCTGAATGAAGCCCTGGAGGCACTGGAAAACGACAAGGACTTTCTCAAGCAAGGGGACGTCTTCACCGACGACTTCATTGAGAACTGGATCGCCTACAAGTATGAGGAGGTGCAGCAGTTGCGCCAACGGCCCCATCCCTACGAGTTCACCATGTACTACGACGGTTGAACCGCAGCCGTAGCCAGGGAGGACAACCGTTGCGACCAGTCTTCCACCATCTCTGCCTCCCTGGCTTCCACCATCACCCGCAGCAGCGGCTCCGTGCCGCTGGCGCGAATGAAAACCCTGCCGTCCTGGCCCAGGACAGCTTCCGCAGCCGCAATCCCGTCCCGCAGGCGAGAATTACGCCTCCATTCTTCTCTCCTCTGCTGATCTGTTATTCTCACATTAGTTAATTTCTGAGGGTAAGGATAGAAGCTTTTCTCAGCCAATGCCGCCAGGGAGTGACCACTTTTGGCAGTCAGTTGTGTCAACTGCAGGGCCGTCATCAAGCCGTCGCCGATGGAATGGTGTTGGCTCCAAAGCACGTGACCCGACTGTTCACCCCCCAGGGCGGCGCCTGTGCGTTGCATGGCGTCATGGACATGCTGGTCCCCCACCGGGGTCTCTTCCATGACCCCGCCCCGTTCCATCCAGGCCCGCCGAAAACCCAGGTTGGCCATTTGGGTAATCACCAGACGATGCTCCGGCAGCCGGCCACAGTCATCCAACAACCCACCCCAGAGATACAAAATATGGTCTCCATTGACAGGCTGACCACGGTGATCCACCGCCAGACAGCGGTCCGCGTCCCCATCAAAGGCAATTCCCAGATCCGCCTCCTGCTCCACCACGGCCTGCTGGAGGAGGCCCAGGGCGGTGCTGCCACAACCCACGTTGATCTGGTTGCCGTCCGGCTGGCCGTGGAGGACGGTCACCTCCGCGCCAAAACGCTCGAATAGACCAACCGCGCAGGCTGTGGCCGCGCCCCAGCACAGATCCAGAACCACCCGTAAGCGTCGGCCTTCCTCAGGCTCCAACTGGTCCAGCAGTCCCTGTTCATAGACTTTGAGGAGGTCATGGCGCTGGTGGCTGCTGCCTCCCCCCGCATGGCATCCCCGGGGGGCTGAACGTTTCAGCCACTGCTCCAGATCACGCTGCCGGCAGAGGGATAGCTTGCACCCGTCCTGGTCAAACACCTTGATGCCGTTGTCTGCCGGAGGGTTGTGGCTGGCGGAGATCATGAGTCCCCCTGCCGCCTGTTGATGGCGGGTCAGCCAGGCCACTGTCGGGGTGGGGCAAAGGCCCAGATCCCATACCTCCCGCCCCGCCGCCAGGAGGCCTGTCTGGAGGGCTGCCAAGAACATGGGGCTGCTCTTGCGGGAATCCCGACCCAACAATACAGGCCGGCCCTGGTTCAGCACATGGCCACAGCTGTAGCCTAGCTGGAGCGCTAGGCTTGGCGTCAGTTCGACCCCCACCCGCCCACGGATGCCGTCAGTCCCAAAGACCGGTGCGGGAGGCTCCACAGCCAATGCAGGTTCAGCGAGAAGCAGGTTGCCCATAAGGCCCACAAGAAAATCCCTGTGGCTGGACCTTACCCAACGGAACCAGGGGTCTGCCAGTGCATCCCCCCCTGAAGCAACACGTCAATCAGCAGTTCGCACCAAAGAATTGCAAACACGATTGGCGTCCCGTGCCAATCGTCAGTGCCCCAATTCTCCACCATTCCCCCCTGGACATTGGCGCGGCCTGGGGCTGGGCGTGGCGCTCCTGGCCACCATCAGCCTGTTGAGCTGGGTCCTGCTGGTGGTGGGGCGCAATGTTTTGGCCCACCACCGCCCCCTCCTCAATCGCTGGAGTTCCCCAGCGCTGCTGAGCCGCACAGCCCGCTACAGCCCTGATCCGTCGCGACGGCGTCAGGCCCGCCTGGTGCTGGCGGCCGCATCAGGCAGCCCGGACGAGCAGCTGTATTGGCTGGCGGGGCAGGCTTGGGGCCAACACCGTGGCCTGCGCACAGAGCCCTCCGTGGTGCTGGCCCTGTCGGCCATTGCGGAGCAGCGCCGTGGACAGAAGGGCGCCGCAGATGTCCATTGGCGCAACCTGTTGCTTCGCTTCCCGGACACCCCGACCAGTGCCGATTCCCGTTACTGGCTGGGGGCGCCTGGCGATGCGCTGCACGAAGAACTCCTGGAGCGGTTCCCGGCCCATCCATCCAGCCTGGCCTCGGCGCTCACCACAGCCCAAACCGCCGGCCCTCGTCAGTTGGACGGCGCTCTTCACCTGGCCCGCTGGGGACCACGGCAGGTGGGGAGCGAGCACCTCCTGGCGGATCTCTGCTTCCAGCAAGGGAGCCAGCTCCCCACCGCTGCCGCCGCCGTCCTGGCCGCCGCCTTGTTGCAGGTGGACAATCCCGCAGCGGCAGAGGCCTGCCAGCCCGGAGTTGCGGAGTCCGGCAGCGCCACGGACGATTCATGGCCCATCATCCGTGAGTTGCTGCTGCAGCGATCCTGGTCCCAGGCCCAACATGCACTGGCCAGTGCCGCCAGCGCCCCCCGCCTCACCCTGGCCGAGGCCATCCGCCTCGACTTCTGGCATGGTTTTGTCCAGCAGCAACTGGGGCAGCCCGAGGAGGCACAGCGCCTCTGGCATCGCGTGACCCGCTTGGCCCCGTGGAGCTATTACGGCTGGCGCAGCCAGGTGCGTCTTGGGCAGGCGGGTTGGCCGTCTCCCCTGCAGTGGGTCCCCGCCGGCTCCCCGGCAGCGTCTTTGGGGCGCACCAGCAGAGACGATGCCGTGACATGGTTGTGGAACACCGGTCTGGAGGTGCTGGCTTGGGAGCACTGGCGCCATTGGCGCAGCGCCACGGCGCCCCAGGATCCCGACACGTTCTGGATCGAGGGGCAACTCCGTCTGGCTGTCATGGATCCATGGATGGGGCTGGAACAACTGGATGCCGCCAGTTGGAGCCGTTCAGCCAATGAAGGGCAACTCCTGCACCTTGAGCAGGTCCGCCATCCCATCTTTTATGGCCAGATCCTGGCAGCAGCAGCCCGTCGCCACGGACTGGATCCAGCCCTGTTGTTGGCCACTGCGCGTCAGGAAAGTCGCTTCCGGCCTGCTCAACGGTCCGTTGTTGGCGCCCTGGGCCTGCTCCAGATCATGCCTGCCACAGCAGCCCAGCTCCTGGCCAGCACGTCTGTTCCTGCAGATCTGGCCGACCAGGACCTGGAGACCCAACTCCTGGATGCCGAGATCAATGCAGACCTGGGTGCCCGTTACTTGGCTCAGCAGTTGCGGAATTGGCGCCAGCAGCCCATCCCTGCCATTGCCAGCTACAACGCCGGGCCTGCGGCAGTGGCCAGTTGGGACATGGATGGTCTGGAAGAACAGCCGGAACTCTGGATCGAGGCCATCCCCTATGACGAAACCCGCCTCTATGTCAAAACGGTTCTGGGTTCCTGGTGGGCCTATAGCTGTCTTCACGGAACACCGTGCCTTCCATCGACAGCAGCGGAGGTGGCCAAGGCAGGAGAGAACCCAAGCGGGCGCACAGGCCAACCATGAGCACGGTTGGGGTGCGGAGGCAATGCACACGCGCCGGGCGGAACTGGTCGGTGGGCGTCATCCCTGAATGCGGCGGGTCTTGCTGTCCGACGGTGCTGGCAGATTCAGACGGATGGCCCCCAGGGGGCAACTGGGAATGCATTGCTCGCATACCACACAACGCCGGGCTTCAAACTGGAGGCTCCAAAGGGGCCGTTGCATGTGCAGCGCACCTGTGGGACAGACCGTGGTGCAGATGCCGCAATCCACACAGCGGTCCCGATCAATGCTGAGCTGGCCCACGGCCGTGGTGACCACCAACCCTTGTTGCCGCAGCCATGCTGTCGCTGCTGCCAGATCATCAATATCCCCTGCCAACTCCACCACCATCACCCCTTCCTGGTTGGGACCAATCTGCGCACGAATGATCTTGGAGGCCACGTCATAGTCAATGGCCAGACGGTAGGTGATGGGTTGGTTCAAGGCCTCCCGAGGCAGGCGTAACGTCAATCGCTGCTTCATGACGAACCAGGCGCCGGGACAACGCCAGCAATCTGACACCATGGTAAAGACCTGGCTGTCCCTCCGGCAATGGACAACAAAGATCGCGTCCTGGCCATGGCCCTGGCTGGCATCGCTGCGGTGTTGGCCGTGGCGGTGTTTTGGACCCGCTCCCTGAGCACCCAAGGCCTTGAGGCTCTGGCACGCGCCTCTCTGCCCCTCGATGAGGCCCTGAGCAACGGCAAGCCCACCCTGGTGGAATTTTACGCGGATTGGTGTGAGGTGTGCCACCAGATGGAGCCCACCATGGCGCAACTGAAACAAACCCACCGCGGCGCGTTGGACCTGGTGCTGCTCAACGTGGAAAACCCCCTCTGGGAGCAGGAGTTGGACCAGTTCCAGGTGCGGGGTGTTCCCACCGTTCTCTTCTATGGACCTGACGGAACCGTACGGGGCCGCTCCATTGGCCTGCGCCAGCCTGAACAATTGGAGGCCATGGTGGCGGCCCTGCTCCGTGATGACCCGCTGCCGTTTCTGAATCGCCAGGGCGCCACAAGCACCGTCACCGACACCAACCCAAGCCAGGGTTCTGTGGTGGGTCCCCGCAGCCATGGCGACGGGGCAGCTTAGGAGGGCATTGAGGGGGCAGGTTCTTCCTGCGCCGGCGAAGAACCATGGTTCAGTGCCAGTAGTGAAATTGTCACAAAGTCCCTGATCAACGGCTGCACCCAACACCCTGAACACCTCTGCTTGTACTGTTGCCATTGCCATGGCAGAGGGCGCTGGGGGATCGTGCTAGATTTATATTATATATGATGGAAAGAGTATAGAGAAGAGTATTCAGGGGGATTTTAGATTCAATTACCAAGAAGTCTGGGAATCGAGATCTTGAGAAACTTTTGATTAGTCTGCAAGGATGTTTCATCAGGGATTTTGTATTTTGATTACAGTAACATGACTCTCAAAAGTATTCAAAAGCAGTCCGGTGGCGGTCCCAGCATGGGGATTGGCATCGTTAGGGGCTGACTGCGATTCCACCGGCGCCAACTGTCGAGCCCGATGAGAGCCATTGCTCTACTCATGCTACGGCCAACCAGTGTAGAGTCCCGGAAGAAGGTGGGATAAAATAAGGGAGCAGTCCATCCATGGAATGAGCCGGCCCATGCCCACTGGTCGTCTCCCATTCCCATCAAGCTCAGTGCTGAAGCCGTACAGGACGCCCTTTCTTGTCGCATACTCCATGGCGCTTGCTGATCGGTCCCCCCTGGGTGCGACCGATCAAGCGAGGTGCAGCGCCATTGGCCCTGACCCTGGTCTTTGACCAGGCCTTGCGTATCCGTCCGTCCATGCCCCATTGCCGCCACTGGCTGCGGACAATGGATCTCCAACCTCAACCGAGACACCTGCTCCCTCCACAACCGCTGCAGATTCGCTGGCCCCTGGCCCTCCTGGATCCTCGGCATCGCCGTGGCCTGGATCCCGATGGGGAGGGCCTTGTCAATCTGGCCGTCACCCTCGACGGGGCAACCGTCACCAGGATCGAACCACTGCCGTGGACGGTCACACCACACCTGCCCTTGACCCTCCCCGCCGCCGTGGAGCCCCACTGCCACCTGGACAAGGCCTTCACCTGGTCCCAAGCCCCCAACCCCTCCGGCACCATCTCCGGCGCCCTGGAGGCCAACCTCCAGGAGCACAAGCGTCGCTCTGCCGCTGCCGTCGCGGACCGCATGAACCGGGCGCTGCAAGCAGCATGGCGACAAGGTTACCGCGCCCTGCGCAGCCACCTGGATCTGGGCAGAGCCGGCTCCCAAGCCACCTGGGAGGCGGTAACGCACACATGGGACGCCTGGTCGGACCGCCTCCAACTCCAGGCCATTGCCCTGGCCCCGCTGGAGCTCTGGAGCACCACCGCCGGTGTCCGCCTGGCCCGGCAGCTGGCCCGGCTGGGCGGGGGTCCGGGGGGCGCACTGAACCACCACAACACCCAGGGGAGCCCATGGCTGGAGCATCTGGCCCGAATGCTGCGCCTGGCCGCTGACCACGGCTGCATTGTGGACCTGCACATGGATGAGACCTGTGATCCCCGTAGCCGCTGTCTGGAGGGGCTTCTGGACTTGCTGGAGCAGGATCCGCTGCCAGTATCCGTTACCGTCTCCCACGGTTGCAGCCTGGCGCACCACACCCCTGAACAGCTACACCGCACAGCGGCCCGCCTGGCGGCGCTCCACATTCCCCTGGTCAGCCTCCCCACCACCAACCTGTGGCTTCAGGACCGCTCCAGCAGCAGGCGCACACCACGGCTTCGCGGATTGGCGCCCATCCATGAACTGCAGGATGGGGGGGTGACCGTGGCCATTGGCGGAGACAACGTGGCCGACCCCTGGTTCCCTGGCGGTAACTTTAATCCGGTGGAACTCTGGCGCTTCGCCATCCCCATCACCCATCTGCACCCCTGGGAGCAGCGGGGGCTCACCCCGTTCACCAGCGCACCGGCCCAGGTTCTGGGCTTATCCTGGGACGGGGTGTTACGCAACGGCTGCCCGGCTGATCTGATCCTGACCGAGGCCTCAAGCTGGCAAGCCACCCTGGCCAGGCCCCAGAGGTTGCGGGTCCTGCGGAACGGGGCCTGGCTCACCTGAGTTGCCGCCGGTCTTGCCGGCTGCTGTGGAGGCAAGGGCGGCAATTAACAATTGTGGTAGGTCCGGTACCAGGCCACAAATTGCGCCAGACCTTCCTGAAGAGTGGTGTCGGGTTGGAAGCCTACGGCCTGTTGCAGAGCAGACACGTCGGCATGGGTCTGTTGCACGTCCCCGGCTTGCATGGGCATGAACTGCACAACAGCCTTTTTCCCCAGAGCCTCCTCCAGCAGTCGGATGAACTCCAGCAGGGGGACAGGGGTCTGGTTGCCGATGTTGAGCACACGCCATGGGGCATGACTGGTGGCCGCCGTGGGCTGTGCAGCCGTGGTCCGGGGTTGGGGTGGCTTGGGCAACAGGCGCACCAGGCTGTCCACCACGTCGTCCACATAGGTGAAGTCCCGCCCCATGCGCCCATGGTTAAACACCTGCAGCGGCTCCCCCGCCAGGATCATGCGGGTAAAGGTCCAATAGGCCATGTCGGGGCGGCCCCATGGTCCATAGACCGTGAAGAAGCGCAGGCCGGTGCATGGCAGCCCAAAAAGGTGGCTGTAGGTGTGGGCCATGAGCTCATTGGCTTTTTTGGTGGCCCCGTAGAGACTTACGGGGTGGTCCACGGGGTCCGTCTCGGCGAAGGGCAGCTTGCAGTTGGCGCCGTAGACCGAACTGCTGCTGGCATAGATCAGGTGGGACACTTGCTGGTGACGGCACCCCTCCAGCACATGGCCAAAGGCCACCAGGTTGCTGTTGATGTAGGCGGCGGGGTTGTCCAGGGAATAGCGCACCCCGGCTTGGGCCGCCAGATGGACCACCGCACGGAAGCGGTTGTCTGCGAAGAGAGCCGCACAATCCCTGCCCTGGGCCAGATCCATCTCCACGAACCGGAATTGGGGCCAGGTTTGCAGTTGGGTCAGGCGGTCCCGTTTCAGTTGGGGAGAATAGTAGGCATTGCAGTTGTCCAGGCCCACTACGGGCACGTCGGCCTGCAACAAGGCTCGGCTCAGGTGAAAGCCGATGAAGCCGGCGGCCCCCGTCACCAGCACCGGGTCAGTGTGCTGCGCGCCCATATTGATCCTCAAAACGGACAATGTCGTCTTCCCCCAAGTAGGGTCCGCTCTGCACCTCAATGAGCTCCAGGGGGATGCGGCCAGGGTTGCTGAGCCGATGACGGCAGCCCAGGGGGACGTAGACACTCTGGTTTTCGCTGACCAGCAGGGGATCCCCGTCTTTCTCCACAGAGGCTGTGCCCTGCACCACCACCCAGTGCTCAGAACGGTGGTGGTGCATCTGCAGCGACAAGGCGCAGCCGGGCTTCACGTGGATTTTCTTCACCTGCCAGCGCTCCCCCTCCACCCCGGTGTCGTAGTGCCCCCATGGCCTGTAGATGCGCTGGTGAGCCTGGGCTTCCCGCGCCCCGGCAACTTGAAGACGCTCCACCACCTGCTTCACCGCCTGGGTCCGATCCCGTCGGGCCACCAGAACAGCGTCGTTGGTTTCCACCACCACCAGATCCTCAAGGCCCAGGCCCACCACCAGGCGGTGTTCACTGCGGAGGTAGCAGTTGCGCACGTTCTCATGGAGGACACGGCCACACACGGTGTTGCCCTGCTCATCGTGATCCCCTTGCTGCCAGAGGGTGCTCCAGTTGCCCACGTCACTCCAGCCCGCCGCAAGGGAAGCCACGCTGCCCAAACGGGTGTGCTCCATCACGGCCACGTCAATGGACACCGTGGGGCAGCGACGAAACGCTTCCGCCTCCAGGCGGAGGAAGTCCAGATCCCCGTGGGCCTGCTGGAGGGACGCACGGGCGGCATGCAGCAGATCAGGGGCACAGCGCTCCAGTTCCTTCGCCATCACACTGGCGCGAAACAGAAAGATGCCGCTGTTCCAGCGAAAGTCCCCATGGGCCAGAAAGGCTTCAGCCCGCTCGCGGCTGGGCTTTTCAACAAAACGGCGAATGGGACGAAGGCCAAACCCATCCGTCTGGGGATCAGCTTCGATGTAGCCGTAGCCGGTTTCAGGGGCTGTAGGCGTCACGCCAAAGGTCACCAGGCGTCCCCCCAGAGCGGCGGGAACGGCCTGGCCAATGGTGGCGCGGAAAGCCTCGGCATGGGCAATGGCGTGGTCGGCCGCCAACACCAGCAGCAGGGTATTCTCCTGACCCGCCCCCATGGCCTGGAGGCTGGCAACGGCCGTCGCCGGCGCCGTGTTGCGGCCCACAGGCTCCAGCAGAATGGCGGCGGGTTTCACGTCGATGGCCCGCATCTGCTCAGCGGCAATGAAGCGATGGGCATCGTTGCAGACCAACAGAGGCGACTGCAGTCCCGGTAGCCCCGCCAACCGCAGGATGGTCTGCTGGAGCAGGGTCCGGCGACCTGCAAGGGACAGAAACTGCTTGGGGTAGGCGGACCGGGACAGGGGCCAGAGGCGGGTGCCAATGCCTCCGCAGAGAACCACCGGAATCACCGTCGTGGGTGACGCCATCAAGATTCGGGCTGATGAGCCGAGCCTATGGCATCCGCCGTTGCGAGCTGCGCCTCAATCGGCAGCAGACCCGCAGGCGGGCACAGCAGGATCCACCCATCCTCAAGGCAAACCTGGGGAACAATGGCCTCCACAAACGGCACCAGGACGGATTGCCCCCCATGGCGCAGACGAATCTCCAACAGGTCGTTGCCCCCATGGAGCAGGTCCACCACGGTGCCCAGGGTCGGACCTGCGGGATCCAGACGCACCTCCAGGCCCTCCAGGTCCAGCAGGTGAAATTCCCCTGCCGCCATGGGTGGACGGGTGGTGGCGTCTGCCAACAGCCGATGCCGCACCAGCGATTCGGCCTGGTTCCGGGTCTCGATGCCCTTGAGCCGAATCCCGTAAAGCCCTTTGCGGGATAGACAACGACCCCGCAGCAACTCAACAGCCCGGGGCGGCTCATCCACCTTCTGTAACCAGCGGGGACCAGGCTTCAGAAAACGCTCGGCGAAATCACTGGAAGACAGGACGCGCAACTCACCCTTGAGCCCTTGCGCAGCAACCACCAGACCAACCTCAACCAGGGGAGGAGTAGCACGCATGATTGGACGGTGATCAGGGCTTGCAATCAACCAGACCTTGAGTGAATACTAGGAATAACATCCTCAGGGCAAAAACAATGGCAGGCAGACGTAAGGGATCAAGGAAGCTGCGCCCATCCTTGCTCTTCGGCCTCGTGGGTTTGGGAATGATGGCCGCCCTGGTGGCTGGATCAGCACTCTTGCGTCCCACCCAGGCCAGTCCCTCCGGCCTTCTCAGTGCTGTCAAAAGCAACCCGGACATGGCCGAAGCGCTGTGCCAGGAGCTTAATGCCATCAATGACGCTGGTCACAGCGTCTACTCCTCCACAGGCCTGGAGCAGGTGGCCGCAAGCCAGGGGAGTGCCACCAGCGATGCCGAGATTCTCATCACCTACGTGGTGGGGCTCTATTGTCCTGACGTGACCTGAAGGCCGTTGGCCTTGGTGGGGATGGTGATCGCTTTTGGGGCGTTCCATGGTCGCTGCCGGGGCGTTGCGCGACGTGATCCATGGGCAGCGCCAGTTGGTGTTGCCGGATGGTGTAGCCCTGCAAGCCAGTTGCTGGAGACCCCGACAGGGGGGGCCATGGCCCGCTCTGCTGATGCGGCAGCCCTATGGGCGCGCTCTGGCCTCCACCATGGTGTATGCCCACCCCGCCTGGTATGCCGCCCATGGCTACCTGGTGGTGGTGCAGGATGTGCGGGGCTGTGGCGACTCCGGCGGCAACTTCCGCCTGTTTGGCAGCGAGGCCCGGGATGGGAGTTGCACCATGGCCTGGCTGCGGGCACAGCCGGATTGCAACGGCCGCATCGGCTGCTACGGCTTTTCCTACCAGGGCCTCACCCAACTGCTCTGGGACGGGCCGGATGTGCCGGATTGCACGGCCCCGGCCATGGCGGGTCTCAGCCTGCAACACCACTGGTGTCGGGACGGCCAGGCGGATTGGTGGGCGCTGGGGTTGGCCTGGGCACTGCAGTTGGCGGCAGCAGCCTGTCAGCGGCGCGGGGACGGCCTGGCCTATGGCCGCATCCGCGAGGCCCTTGATCATCAAGACTTTGTTGAGAAGGGCTGGGATCTTCTCCAGCAGGCGGACCCCGAGAATCACCTGTTGCGCTGGTGGTCGGGCCACTGGGAATCCCCCGTGGCGGATGCAGGCCTGGCAGCTGTCTTGCGGCGACCCATGCTCTTGATCGGAGGCTGGTGCGACCCCTATCTACGCGGCGCCATGGCGCTCCATGACCAAAGCCTGAAGGCTGGTGGGTGCCCCCGGCTGGTGGTAGGTCCCTGGACCCATGGGAACTGGCACGGCGGTCAACTGGATCGGCGGCACCTGGCCTTCTTTGATCACCACTTGAAGGGTTGCCCCCCGGAGCAACCCCAAGACGCTGTTCAACTGTTTGACGTGGGGTGTGACCAGTGGTGGCGCGGTTCCCACTGGCCTCGACAGGAGCCGGAGCACTGTTGGCTGAGGGGAGCCGGCCTCAGTGGGGTGGATCCCCACGCCGGCGTGTTGCTGCTGGAGTCCGGGAAGGCGGCTGCTGGAGGCTGGGACCGGCTGGTGCTGGATCCATGGCGGCCCACCCCGGCACGGGGTGGACACCTGGACGTGCAAGCCGGACCTACAGACCGTCATGACCTGGATTGCCGCAGCGACGTGCTCACGTTCACCACCCTGGCCCTGCCCCGCGCCCTCACCCTCGGCGGCACCGTCCGGTTGCGGCTGAAGGCCGCCAGTGAGGGGCAGGGCTTTGATCTCTGCTGCGCCCTGTCCCAGGTGCGGGAGACGGACGGACGGACGCGGGTGGAGCAACTCTCCATGGGGGTGGAGCGCTGGCTGGGTCCCCAGGCCCAAGCCCTCACATGGCGTCAGGTTGACTTTCAGCCCCTGCTGCGGACGGTGCCAGCGGGGATGCGGCTCCGCCTGTCCATTGCCTTGGCGGGCTGGCCCTTGATCGGGATCAATCCAGGCAACGGCCAGGCGCCCCATGCCGTGGCGGCCCACGAACGCCAAGTTGTGGTGGTGCAGTTTTGCTGGGATGAAGCCTGCCTGCGGCTGCCGTTGCAGCGCCCGGATCAGGCCGCAGCGTAGGCTCCTACCAATCTGCACTCTCCCTGTGGTTGAACACCAAGGGCTTACTCAGGCAACGGAACAACTGGCCAGTTGCCGTCAGCATGACCCCTATGCGATTCTCGGCCCCCATGCGCTCACCAGCGGTGGTTACGTGGTGCGCGCCTGGCTTCCGGACGCGGAGCGGGTGGACCTGATGCTGGGAGGCCAGGCGTTGCCCATGGAGGCGGTCCATCATCCCTGGTTGTTCGAGCGGGAGCTACCGACGGATCCCGGCAGCGCCTACCAGTTGCAACTGCTGCGGGGTGGCATCAACAGCTGTCAATACGACCCCTACAGCTTTCGTCAGCCGTGGATGGGTGAGCTGGACCGTCACCTGTTTGCCGAGGGCAACCACCACCACGTCTGGACCCGCATGGGCGCCCATCGGGTTGAGCAGGCCGGGGTGAGCGGCGTGCAGTTCTGTCTCTGGGCGCCCAACGCGGTGAGTGTATCCGTTGTTGGCGCCTTCAACGGCTGGGATGGGCGAATGCATCCGACGCAAAAGCGGGTTGGCGGCATCTGGGAACTCTTCATCCCCGGCCTTGGGGAAGGGGAGCTTTATAAATACGAGATTCACACCCGCCATGGCCATCCCTATGCCAAGGCTGACCCCTATGGTTTTCACCACGAGGTGCGCCCGGCCACGGCCTCCATCGTGGCGGAGAACCGCTTTGCCTGGGGCGACGAGGCCTGGATTCGTCAACGGGACAGCCAGAATCCCCTGGAGCAGCCCATTGCCGTTTATGAGATGCATCTGGGCAGTTGGCTTCATGCCAACGCAGCGCAGCCCTACGTGGAACCAGACGGCACGGAGCGTTTACCCGTGCCGGCCAACGATATGAAGCCGGGGACACGGCTGCTCACCTACACGGAATTGGCGGACAAGGTGATCCCCTACGTAAAGGCGCGGGGCTTCACCCATATTGAGTTGATGCCCGTTACGGAGCATCCCTTTGAGGGATCCTGGGGATATCAGGTAACAGGTTGGTATGCCCCCACCAGTCGCTATGGCAAGCCCGACGAGTTCCGGGCCTTCGTGGATCGCTGTCATCAAAACGGGATTGGCGTCATTCTGGACTGGGTGCCAGGACATTTCCCGAAAGATAATCACGGCCTGGCATATTTTGATGGTGACTTCTTGTATGAACATGCGGATCCACGCATTGGCGAACACAAAGAATGGGGCACGTTGATTTTCAATTACAGTCGCAACGAGGTGCGCAATTTCCTGATATCCAGCGCTCTGTTCTGGATGAGTGAGTTCCATATTGACGGCATTCGTGTGGACGCAGTTGCCTCCATGCTCTATCTGGACTATCTCCGACCGGAAGGAGAGTGGTTGCCCAATAAATATGGTGGCCGCGAGAATTTGGAGGCGGTAAATTTTCTCCAACAGTTGAATAAAACTCTCTTCCATTATTTCCCTGGCATTCTTTCCATTGCGGAAGAGTCAACAGAGTGGCCAGGTGTTACCCAGCCAGCCAGTGACCATAATCGTGATGCCCTGGGCTTTAACCTGAAGTGGAATATGGGTTGGATGCATGATATGCTGGACTATTTTGCCATGGATCCATGGTTCCGACAATTTCACCAGAACCTGATTACTTTTTCTATGATGTATTACTATAGCGAAAACTTTATGTTAGCTCTTTCCCATGATGAGGTAGTGCATGAGAAAAGCAATCTGCTGCACAAGATGCCAGGGGATGATTGGCGTAAGTTTGCCAATACCCGCGCCCTGCTCTCCTACATGTGGACTCACCCCGGCAAGAAAACTATTTTTATGGGTATGGAATTTGGCCAGCGTGGCGAATGGAATGTCTGGGATGATCTGGAATGGGATAAGCTACAATATCCCGAGCATCAGAAACTGATGAAGATGATTGATGAAATCAATGCTCTCTATAAGTCAGAGCCGGCTCTCTGGCGTGAAGATTTCAACAACAATGGTTTTCAATGGATCCATTGCGACGATAACCGTAACGGTGTCATCAGCTTTATGCGAAGAGACGAGAAAAGCCAACGCTGGTTGGTTGTTGTATGTAATTTCACGCCGAATCCCCATAAGAATTATCGAATTGGCGTGCCGCTGGAGGGTTGGTATGGAGAAATCTTCAACAGCGATGCAGCGATTTACGGAGGCAGCAACCTGGGCAACCTGGGGGGTCGCTTCACGGATTCCTGGCCCATGCACAGCTATGCCCACTCCCTGGATCTATGCTTGCCTCCCTTGAGCACAGTGATCTTCCGCCACAGCCACCATGGCCCTGAACCGAGCTCCAGTCACCTCTCCCCCTCCGCTGCTTGACCCGATGGCCGATTCCCTCCCCCTGCTTCTGCGTGCCGCCCGGGGCGAACCCGTTGAGCGCACTCCCGTCTGGATGATGCGTCAGGCGGGGCGCTACATGAAGGCCTATCGGGAGCTGAGGGACCGTTATCCCACCTTTCGGGAGCGCTCCGAAAACCCTGATCTCTCCTACGAGATCTCCATGCAGCCCTTCGAGGCCTTTCACCCGGATGGGGTGATCCTGTTTTCGGATATCCTCACGCCCCTGCCAGGGATGGGGATTGAGTTTGACATTATCGAAAGCCATGGTCCCCAGATTCACGACCCCATCCGCAGCCAGGCTCAGATGGATGCCTTGCGCCCCCTGGAGCCGGCCGAATCCATGTCCTTTGTGGGCTCTGTGCTGACGCGGCTACGCGAGGCGGTGGGCACAGCCGCGGCAGTTCTGGGGTTTGTGGGCGCCCCGTGGACCTTGGCGGCCTATGCCGTGGAGGGGAAAAGCAGCAAAACCTATGGGGTCATCAAGGCCATGGCCTTCCGTGAACCGGCCCTGTTGCACCAACTGCTGGCCCACCTGGCAGACGGGATCGCGGCCTATGTGTGCTATCAGATTGATTCAGGCGCCCAGGTGGTGCAGATTTTCGACTCCTGGGCCGGCCAACTGAGCCCCCAGGATTATGACGTCTTCGCGGGACCCTATCAGCAACGCCTCATCCGCCAAGTAAGGCAAACCCACCCGGATACGCCTCTGATTCTCTACATCTCGGGCAGTGCGGGGGTGTTGGAGCGGATGGGAGCCAGCGGTGCGGACATCATCAGCCTGGACTGGACCGTGGACATGGCGGACGGCCTGGCCCGACTCCCCACCCACCTAGGGGTCCAGGGCAACGTGGATCCCGGCCTTCTGTACGGCAGCCCTGAAGCGATTTGTGCCCGAATTGAGGATACCCTTCGCAAAGCCCGGGGGCGACGCCACATTCTCAACCTGGGGCACGGCATTCTGCCCGGCACCCCGGAGGAGAATGCCCGCCTGTTCTTCGAGGCCGGCAAGCGCCTTGGCGCCAAGGCAACCGCCTGAGGTCTCCAACATGCGGACTTGATTCTTTGTCTCATCCCGATCGGATTCTGATCACTGGCGCCAGCGGCTGCATCGGCCAGGCGGTGGCGGCGTGGCTGCTGGAGCACAGCAATGCCCAGCTACTGCTTTGGCTGCGCCAGCCCCGGAAGCTCACCGCCATTGACCACCGGCATCCCCGCCTGGAGTTGCTGGTGGGTGATCTGCGCCAGCCTCGGCGTTTTCGCCAGCAGTTGGCCCACGTGGATCGGGTCATCCATACTGCCACGGCCTGGGGGGACCCGACCCGTGCCTGGGCGGTCAACGTACAAGCCGTCAAGGATCTGCTGGCCTGTCTTGATCACCAGCGCCTCCAGCAAGTGCTCTATTTCTCCACCGCCAGCATTCTGGATCGCAATCTGGAGTTGCTGCCGGAGGCGGAGCAATGGGGAACAGAGTACATCCAGACCAAGGTCATTTGCCTGCGCCAACTGATGGCCCATCCCCTCCGGGAAAAGATCGTGGCCATTTTTCCCACACTTGTTTTTTCCGGCAGGATTGACGGGGGTGATGGATGGCCCACCAGCTACCTCACCACGGGCCTGCGACCACTTCTGCGCTGGCTTTGGCTGGCGCGCTTTTTGCGATTGGACGCCAGCTATCACTTTATCCATGGGGCAGACGTGGCCAGCATCTGCGGTCATCTGCTCACAGCGCCCCACCAGCCCGGACCGCAGCACTGGCGGGGCATGCCCCGCTATGTGCTGGGCCAGCGTCCCCTCACCGTCAATCGCACCATGGCCCAACTCTGTCGCTACCGCCACATGGCCCTCCCTCCTGGCGTGCAGCTCCACCACTGGCTCATACAGGCTCTGGTGGTTTTGTTCCGCATCCAGTTGAGCCCGTGGGACCGCTTTACCCTGCAGCGGCGTCACTTTACCCATCACCCCATCACCCGCCCGGAAAGCTTCGGTTTGGCGTCTCGCTTCCCCAACCTGGAGACGGTGTTGTCTGCGGCTGGGATCCCTCAGCGGGGCCGTCTGCCAACCGCTGACCATGGTTTGCCATCCAAGACGTAACACTTCCTCAACCTCATGGCACCGTTGGGCGCGGCGAACCCGTACACTCTCCACCAGTCACTGAACTACGCCATGTCTCGCCTTCTGGGCATTTGCCTTGCTGCTGTTCTGAGCCTTGCTGGTCTTCTGGGATGGGGATCCACGGCTGCCGCTGCCACCGTTGAGGTGAAGATGGGAACCGACAGCGGCCTTCTGGCCTTTGAACCCAGTACGCTGACCATCAATTCCGGCGACACGGTGGACTTCGTCAACCATAAGCTGGGTCCCCACAACGTGGTTGTGGAAGGTCACAGCGAACTGAGCCACACGGATCTTGCGTTTACCCCAGGAGAGAGTTGGACGCAAACCTTCAGCGAGCCTGGCACCTATAGCTACTACTGCGAGCCCCATCGTGGTGCGGGCATGGTGGGGACCATCACTGTTGAGTGACCTGTCTTCTCGCCGTCGATCACAGAAGCCGATCACACAAAGCGTGCAGGCGGGGAACCCTTCAGGTGTCCCCGCCTTTCTCTTGTCCATCAATCCAGAAAGGTGGTTGACCGCCATGGCTGGTACGGTCTCCTGGCTGGTGTTGCGCTAAAGAGCTTTTTAGGTTACGGGGTAGATATTGATCCCCCGAGACACCGATGCAGCCCACCCCTGAAACCTTTACCCTCAAGGCCTGGGAAGCCATCAACTCCGCCCATACGTTGGCGCGGACCCGCAGATCCCAGACGCTGGAGAGCGAACACCTGCTGAAAGCCTTGCTGGAGCAGAACGATCTAGCTGTGCGGATTCTGGAAACAGCCGACGTGGACGTGGCTGCTCTGGACAACAGCCTGGAGAAATTCCTTGCCCAACAGCCCAGGCTGGGTGCTCCTGCGGACTCCGTTTCCCTGGGCTCCAGCCTGGATCAACTACTGGATCGTGCGGAGAAGGAGCGGCGGACCTGGAAAGATGAATTTATTGCCATTGAGCATCTGCTGCTGGCCCTGTGTGAGGACAGTCGCTGTGGAAAACCCCTCCTGCAAGCCCTTGGGGGACGTCGTTACGTCGTCAAGGACGCCATTCAATCCATTCGCGGCAGCCAGCGCATCACCAGCCAAAGCCCGGAGGCCACCTATGAAGCCTTGAAGAACTATGGTTGTGACCTGACCGAAGCAGCCCGTCAAGGGAAACTTGACCCCGTGATTGGCCGGGACGAAGAAATCCGCCGCATCATCCAGATCCTCTCACGCCGCACAAAGAACAATCCCGTGTTGATCGGCGAGCCCGGTGTGGGCAAGACGGCCATTGTGGAAGCGCTGGCCCAGCGCATTGTGAATGGGGACGTGCCGACGGCGCTGCAGAATCGGCGCCTCATTGCACTGGACATGGGCGCACTGATCGCGGGAGCCAAGTATCGCGGTGAGTTTGAGGAACGCCTCAAGGCAGTACTCAAGGAAGTCACGTTGGGGAAAGACCAGATTGTGTTGTTTATTGACGAGGTCCACACCGTGGTAGGAGCTGGGGCCAATGGTGGGTCCATGGACGCCAGCAACCTGCTCAAGCCCATGTTGGCCCGCGGGGAGCTGCGCTGCATTGGCGCCACCACCCTCGATGAGCATCGCCGCTACATTGAAAAAGACGCCGCCCTGGAGCGGCGATTCCAGCAGGTTCTGGTGTCCCAGCCCACGGTGGAAGACACTGTTTCCATTTTGCGGGGCCTCAAGGAGCGCTATGAGGTTCACCATGGCGTGCGTATTGCCGATAACGCCCTTGTGGCAGCAGCGGTGCTCAGCAGTCGCTACATCAGCGACCGCTTTTTGCCGGATAAAGCCATTGATCTGGTGGATGAAGCCGCCGCCCGTTTGAAAACGGAAATCACATCCAAGCCTGAGGAGATTGATGAAATCGACCGCAAGATTCTGCAATTGGAGATGGAGAAATTGTCCCTCGCCAAGGAAAGCGATGCGGCCAGCAAAGAGCGGCTGACACGCATCAACCATGATCTGGCCAACTTGACGGAGCAGCAGCGCTCCTTCATGGTCCAGTGGAAACAGGAGAAGGGCGCCCTGGATGATCTCCAGGCCTTGAAGGAACAGATTGAACAGGTGCAGGTCAAGATGGAGCAGGCCAAACGCAGCTACGACCTCAACAAGGCCGCGGAGCTGGAGTACGGCACCCTGGCCGAACTGCAACATCGTCTGCAGGAGGGAGAACAGCAGCTCCAGGACAACGAGAAAAGACTGTTGCGCCAAACCATCAGCGAGGAGGACGTGGCGGAGGTGGTGAGCAAGTGGACCGGTATCCCCGTGAAACGCCTTGCCCAGTCTGAACTCCGGAAGCTGCTGGACCTGGAGCAGCGGCTCCATGCGCGGGTGGTGGGTCAACAGGAAGCGGTCGGCAGCGTGGCCGATGCCATTCAGCGTTCCCGCGCCGGCCTGGCAGATCCACGGCGTCCCATTGCCTCGTTTCTATTTCTGGGTCCCACCGGCGTGGGCAAGACGGAATTGTGCAAAGCTCTGGCAGAGCAGCTCTTTGACGATGAAGCCGCCATCGTGCGTCTTGATATGTCGGAGTATATGGAGCGCCACGCCGTATCACGGCTCATTGGCGCACCTCCCGGGTATGTGGGCCACGAGGAGGGGGGCCAGCTCACGGAGGCCGTGCGGCGCAAGCCCTATGCGGTAATCCTGCTGGATGAGGTGGAGAAAGCCCATCCCGAAGTGTTCAACGTGCTTCTCCAGGTACTGGACGACGGCCGCATCACGGACAGCCAGGGCCGGACGGTGAACTTCACCAACAGCATCGTGACCCTCACCAGCAACATTGCCAGCCAGGCCATTCTGGATCTGGCTGGTGACGACAGCCGCCATGGGGAGATGGAAGCCCGCGTCAAACAAGCCCTGCAAACCCACTTCCGTCCGGAGTTTCTCAACCGCATTGACGAGATCATCATCTTCCATGCCCTCCAGAAGCAGGAGCTTCGTCGGATCGTGGAGCTTCAAGTTGTCCACTTGCAGCAACGGCTGCAAGAGCGTGGCCTCCAGTTAATGCTCACCTCGGAAGCCTATGACTGGCTGGCCGCCGTGGGCCATGACCCCGTCTATGGGGCCAGGCCATTGCGGCGCGCCATTCAAAAACACCTGGAAACCCCCATGGCCAAAGCCATCGTGCGGGGTGATTTTCGTAAGGGGGACACCATTGTCGTTCAACTGGACGTTGCTCAATCGGAGGCGGGCCGTAGCTCCCAACTGCGCATGAGCAGGGAGACTCACCCTGAGGTAGTTGCGGCACCACGCTAGCCATCATTCGTGGCGGATTGCCCGGGCAGTTGAACGGTGTCGTCCTGCAGAGATTGAGCGGTGCCCGCAGCGATGGGGCGCACGGAATTGGCCATGACCGCCGAGCCCTCGCTGAGCTTTTGGCGCACGAGGTTGTCAACGGTCTGCCAGAGCGCCTCGTCCTGCTCCAGGCAGCGGATGGTGTTGTCACGCCCCTGGCCCAGATTGTCCCCCCCGTAGCTATACCAGCCTCCTTTGCGCACCACCACACCTGTTTCCTCAGCCAGATCCAACAGACATCCCACGGCATTGATGCCCCGACCAAATTCAATATCGAATTCAGCAATGCGAAAGGGGGGAGCCACCTTGTTCTTGGCCACCTTCACCTTGGCGCGGATGCCGTATTCCTTGCCAGAGCGTTTCAGGGTTTGGATGCGGCGAATATCCAGGCGCACCGAGGCATAGAACTTGAGGGCATTGCCCCCTGTTGTGGTCTCGGGGTTGCCGTAAACCACCCCGATCTTCAGGCGCAACTGATTCAGGAAAATGACTGCGCAGCCCGACTTGCCGATGTTGCCGGTGATCTTGCGCATGGCCTGGCTCATGAGCCGTGCCTGGCTGCCCA
The DNA here is from genome assembly GCA_001007665.1 of Candidatus Synechococcus spongiarum SP3. Classification (GTDB taxonomy): domain Bacteria; phylum Cyanobacteriota; class Cyanobacteriia; order PCC-6307; family Cyanobiaceae; genus Synechococcus_B; species Synechococcus_B spongiarum_B. The sequence goes on from JXQG01000017.1 coordinate 33,098, forward strand.
CCGACACATCCCCCATCTCCCCCTCAATCTCCGATCGGGGCGTGAGGGCCGCGACGGAGTCCACCACGATCAAGGCCACGGCGCCGGAGCGCACCAGTTGATCCACGATCTCCAGGGCCATTTCCCCTGTGTCCGGCTGGGAAATGAGCAGGTTTTCCACGTCCACCCCCAGGGCCGCCGCATAGACGGGATCCAAAGCGTGCTCCGCATCCACAAAGGCCGCCACACCTCCTTCCTGCTGGACTTGGGCAATAGCGTGGAGGGTCAGCGTGGTTTTGCCGGAACTCTCCGGACCATAGATTTCCACCACGCGGCCTTTGGGGTAGCCACCCCCCAGGGCCAGATCCAGAGGTAGGGCGCCGGTAGGAAAGGTTTCCACCCGCATCCGGGAGGCATCCCCCAGGCGCATGATGGATCCTTTGCCGAAGTTGCGCTCGATCTGGTTCAACACCAGCCCAAGGGCCTTATCGCGGGACTGGGCGTCAGCGGAGGAGTTGGAGGAATGCACAGCCATGGTGAAAGAGATGGGTCTTCTAAGGATGCATTCCCACGTTTGCCGGGGCTGCTACGCCCGGGGAAGGAAGCACGTTTGTACCATAACAGCCCAGCTTCAGGCCGGCCAGGCAGAGAACGGGGCACAAAAGGCGGCGTGATCCAGCCAATGGGTGGGTGGTCGAAGCTTCTGCCTGTCAGCATGACGCAAGTAGCCCCAGGCGGCCAAGTAACAACCAACCCCCCTGAGTTGGGGATCCGCTGTCACCTGTTCAAGGGTGGGGAGCCGGTCCTCCACGAACCAGACGGGCTGCCGCTGCTCCAGCAGGCGCCGCAACACACGGACCTTGGGGCCATCCTCCCGTCCGTAGACGGCCGTGGGCCGGAGACCGTCCTGCTTCAGCAAGGCGGCAGCAAATTCCCGTCCCTTGGTGGTGATCACAACCCAATCCACCCCCTCGGCGCCACAGCAGCATAAACGCTGCGCCACGCCGGGATAGAGGCGGTGTTGAGCCAGCCAACCCCGGGGATCACGGGAGAGGCAATCCCCGCGGTGACGCTCCAAGGCATCCTGCAGCGCCACCGGGGATTGCCCCAACCGCGTCTGCCACTGCCGCAAGGCTCCCGGATAATCCTGGAGAAACGCTTCCGCAGCGGCGCCGTGGGCCAAGGCCCAGGCCACCACCACCATCTCCCAACCCGTGTGTACCCAAGGTCGAATGCACCGGAACGCCGGGGGAACCTCTTCATGGGAGCCGGTCCACGGGGCGCCAAGGCTTCGGGCCACGGAAAGGCTGCTCCTCCAGTACTCCTCCATCCCGTCCACAAGGACCCCGTCCAGATCCAGGGCAAGAATGGCGGGACGGCTCATTGAATCAGGACGGGATGGCACGGGCTGTTCATGGGGGACGACCCGCCATTGATACATCCTTCCCTTGGCCGTTGGCCTTAGAAGAGCAGGGAGAAGAGCAAGTCAACAGAATGCTGCGCTGGCTGCTGGGCGCCATTGCC
>JXQG01000092.1 GCA_001007665.1 Candidatus Synechococcus spongiarum SP3
GCCCGGGCCACACCCAAATAGGACCCCATTCCCAGACGTTCGCAGTCCTCCCGCTCCAGGATCTTCAACCCCAACCCGTGGTCCTCCGCCAACTGTTGAGCGGTTGTGGCCAAGGACAGGGGGGTCACCACATTGGGTGGAGCCGCAACCAGCTCCCTGGCCAACTCCACCCCGGCACAGATGGCCTCAGCCCGCTCCAGCGCCCCAGCTGGGGCGCCTGGGCAGATGATCCGCACATCACCCAGGGTGGGGGAAGTATCTTCCTTGTCATTGTCATTGTCCCCGTTCTTGTTCTTGTCCTTCCCCTTGAAGCGCAAATCCTGAAATACAGCCAACCTGGTCGCGACGGCCTGCCTCTGTAGCGCTGCGGTTGGCTCCAGCGCCGCCAGGGGAAGGTCCAGCACCAACGTCTTGATGGATTGATCCTGGGCGGCCCGGGCCGCCCGAACCGCAGCTTTTTGCAACCCCTGCAGAGTGTGGCCGGAGCGCTCCCCCAATCCCACCAGCAGCAACGCTTGAGGGGACCCACCGAGAGGATGGAGGACCAGCGCCTCGCCAGCATTGGCTTTGAACTTCCGTTGGCTGACGAGGGTGGCCAGAGAGACCCCAAGGCGTGTGTCCAGCCCTGTCAAACCGCCATCCAACTCATCACTGAAGAGACCAACGGCCAGGGTTGACTCCTCCGGCAGGGGAGCATCCGCAGGGATGAGATGCAACTCCACCATGACGTTTCACTTGAAAAGGTTAATCGTTGATCCTAACAAACCGGATGAGCAGCCCCGTCTCAATCCGCCAGCGCCGTAAACGGGGTCCGCCAGCGACCCTGCATTTCCCGGTTGAACGGGGGCTGCCAGTATTGAATCAACTGCGTCTCCTGGGCGCGGCGTGCTGTCCGTTGTGACGGGGCATCGCACCAAAACCGCACCGAGACGGCTGCGGTGAGCTTCACTGTCTGCAGCGCTTGCAGGTAGCTGGCCAGGTAGGCCTTGCAGTCATGGCTGCCCTTCCAGCGCCTCGCCGCTTGACCGGTTTCCCCCACATACAACAACAGGGAATGGGGCAGGTGGGGGGCATCGTCAATGACGAAATAATGGGCAGCTCCTTGATTGGGGGGCTCCGGCCAGCGCCAGAAGCTCAGCGGCTGGGGAAGCAGCCGGAAGGGATCAATGCCACAGGGCAGCAGGGCGTCCTGTGGCGCAGCAAACAGCTGCCCCTGGTGGCCAGATTCCCCCAAGCGGGCAGCCTGCTGGCGGCTGGCCACGCCAGCTTGCCAGTGCTGGAGTTGATCCCGGCGCAGGCGCAGGTGGCCACCAACCAGGCGGTTGTCACCTCCTGTGGGGAATAGGTTGGGCTGGGTCACGTCTCGATCGAGAACGGAGGCGGGGGACGGGTCCAGTTTGAACACCCGCCGGGGAAGGTCCGGTGGGACCGGGCCACGGCCACAGTGGATCTGCCCCGCCAAGGCCGCCATCACCGGGTCCGGAAGCCGCAAACGGCTTTGCAGGTCCGCTAAACCACGAAACCGACCCCGCTGGCGCTCCCGCAGCAGCAAGGTCACCTGGCCCCCGTCCAGGCCGGGCAAGCTGCACAACTGGTGTCCACTGGCCCCGTTCACATCCACCAATGGGGGTAACGGTGGGTGGTCCCCATGGGCACGGAACACCAAAACAGGCTGCCAGAGCCTGAGCAAGGCCGGAGGCGCCCCCAGTTGTTGGCCCAGTTCCTCCAAGTCACGGAGGTGGGCGCCCTGGCGTTGGAGTTGCAGCAGCCGCTCAATCCACTGCCAATTCATGCCGGGCAGCCGTTGCCATTGGGCCGCGGAGGCGCGATTCACATCCACCTGGACGCCCAACCGGGCGGCACGTTGCACGCTGGCCTCGTCCGGCAAGGGCAACCATGGATTTTGGTGAAGTTTTAACGACAACAGTTCCAGCTCCACAGCCTCGCCATGGCCATCCCGCCCAGGCGCCGCTGCAGCCACTGGATACCGTGGCAAATGCCCCGTAGCCTGGAGCAGGCGACGGGCCAGGGAATCAAGCCAGTGCCCCTTTGCCACCAACGACTCACCAGCAGGGAAGCCCAAGTGTGGCAAATACGCCAACCACGGCAAGCCCAAAGGCAGCGGTTCATGGTGACAATTGAAGATATCGGGATTCCTTCCCACAGTCAAGCCATGAGTTTCTTTGAGTCGGAGATTGTTCAGCAGGAGTCACAGCGCCTCTTTGAGGACTACCAGCAGCTCATGCGCCTTGGCAGTGACTACGGCAAGTTTGACCGGGAAGGCAAAAAGCTTTTCATTGCCCAGATGGAGGCGCTCATGGAGCGTTATCGGATTTTCATGAAGCGCTTTGAACTCTCCGACGACTTTCAGGCCCGCATGACGGTGGAACAGTTCAGGACCCAACTGGGCCAGCTTGGCATCACCCCGGATCAAATGTTTGAGCAGGCAAAGCGCACCTTGGAGCAGATGCGCCGTCAAACCAGCAGTTGAGGCAGCGGTCTACCATCCAGCCTGGCCACACCGCACTGGATGACACTTCCCAGTTGGCTGGAACGGGGTCTGGCGGACCTCTTCCCCCATGCTGCCGATCACCGGAACCAGACCTTATCGGCCCGACTGGCTGCCGCACGGCAGGCCAATCGCCCTCTGCGCGTGAAACTGGGCATTGATCCCACCGGCAGCTCCATTCACCTGGGGCACACCATCCTCTATCGCAAGCTGCGGGCCTTTCAGGATGCTGGCCACACTGCTGTGGTGATTCTTGGGGATTTCACCGCCCGGATTGGGGATCCCACCGGCAAATCAGCCACCCGACCTCGTCTCAGCGTGCAGGAGGTGGAGGAGAACGCCCGCACATACCTGGAGCAATTGCGCCCGATTCTGGATTTCGTCACGCCGGGACGACTGGAGATTCAGCGCAACAGCACGTGGCTGGCCAAGCTGGATCTCACCCAGGTGATCGGGTTGCTGGCCACGACGACGGTGGGGCAGATGCTGGCCAAGGAGGACTTTGCCCAGCGCTATGGGCAAGGGACTCCCATTGCCCTCCATGAGTTCCTCTATCCCCTTCTCCAGGGCTACGACTCGGTGATGGTCAAAGCAGACGTGGAGTTGGGGGGGACAGATCAGAAGTTCAACGTGGCCATGGGACGGGATCTACAGCGTCATTTTGGCCAGCCGCCGCAATTCGGGCTGCTGATGCCCATTCTCACGGGCATGGACGGGGGCCAGAAGATGAGCAAGAGCCTGGGCAACACCATCGGTCTCCAGGAGGATCCCCTCACCACCTATTCCAAGCTGGAGAAGGTGGCGGACGCTGTGGTGGACGACTACATCACCCTGCTCACGGACCTGGATCCAGCGGCCGTACCCAGAGATCCCCGCCAGCGGCAAAAGGCCATGGCTCTGGCGGTGACGGCATCTCTCCATGGCAGGGAGGCCGCACAGCGGGCGCAAGCCGCCGCTGCCACCCTGGTGATGACACCCCAATCCAGCGCCGCCGAGGCTCAGGTGCCCGAGGCTCGGTTGGCGTCCATCTGGGACTGGTCCACTCCCATTCCGGCGTATCAACTGCTGCATGCGATCTTCAGGACCAGGGCGGGAGTCAACAGCACCAGCGAAGCCCGCCGACGCATCCAGGGGGGCGCCCTGCGCCTTGATGGGGAAAAGGTCATGGATCCCCAAGCAGCTTTCGCCAAGGAGAACCTGGAGGGGAAGGTGCTCCAGTTGGGGAAAAAGACCTTCTGCCGTCTGGTGGACTGATGGGCAGCACGGACAACACCGCTGACCCTCAGGCTCTCTTGCCTGTCTCCCCCGAGGAGCGGCTCATCCTGGCGTTGGACGGGTGTGACGGGGATGAGGCCATGGCGCTGGTAGAGGGAATCCCCGGATTGTGCTGGGTGAAGGTGGGCCTGGAGCTGTTTATCCGTTCCGGCCCCGGGATTGTGGGCCAACTGCGCAGCCGTGGTCTCCAGGTGTTTCTGGATCTCAAGCTTCACGACATTCCGGCCACCATGGCGGGGGCCTGCCGCCGTGCCGCCGTGCTTGGGGCCGGCCTGCTGACGGTTCACGCCAGTGCAGGCATGGAGGCCATGGCCATGGCCCAGCACGCTGCCACCGAGTCCGCCACTGTGGCTGGCCTGCCTCCACCCCTGCTCTTGGCGGTCACCGTCCTCACCAGTTGGCGCCCCCAGCCCTTCCGCCAGCAACTGGCCGTTGCAGACCCTCTGTCAGACCACGTGGAACACTTGGCCCGACTGGCTGCCCAGGCCGGCCTCCGTGGCTGCGTCTGCGCCCCCCGGGATGCCGCACGGATCCACCGCCAGCAGCCCACCATGGCCCTGGCCACCCCCGGCATCCGCCTCCGCCCCATCCAGGGAGACGACCAGGCCCGAACCATGACGCCAACGGAGGCCATGGCTACCGGCGCCACATGGCTGGTGGTGGGTCGGCCCGTGACCCGGTCCGCGGATCCCGGCCTGGCGTTTGCCCAACTCTGCCAGCAGGTTGCCGCAGCTCCCCCTTGCCCAGCGTCCTGAAAGCCTGGTCAACAACCATATTGATCAACGGGCGGGGCATCTGCCCAGGGCAGGCTGCGCCGGAGCACGTGGACGATGCCGCTCAACACCTTGCAGTTATCCACAGGGCTGCTACCCCGCTTCTTGGGGAAAGAAGGGTTGGATTTTCCCAAGCTGGCCCTCACGGAGCCAGAACCAGCAGGCCGTCCCTCCTCCTGAAGGTCTCTTGGGGCTCCCCTCTTGGCTGAGGGAAATTACTCCTTCGGTTAATGGGTCCTGCCCCAGGCTCAGGACTCATCAGCGAAGACGAGGGCAGCAACCAGGAGAGGGCAGAGTGAAAGATAGGGACACAGGGGGCGCAGGTGTTGCCATGGGGCGCCCTATCCTCCCAGGAACCCTTCTGCAAGGACGACGGGGAGAAGGACAAGCCGAGGCTGGTGGTGGCCTGATCGTCGAAGACGGCAATGCCCAGCTCCGGGGTGATGGTCACGTCTTCGCTGAAGGCCAGGATGCCGTAGCTCATACGCGCCTCAAACTTCTGCCCTGTTGGCCGAAGCACCCATGCTCCGGTCCAGGGACAGGGAAGGTCCCAGCGAGGAAGACGGGTTGGGTTCCCACAGCAGGGAGACTGCAACGCCTTGCTCAGGGAAGGCATCGTCCCCATGGCCGAGCCTGGCGTGGCCCCGCAACTCCACCGCTCCACCGCTCCACCGGGCAGAGGACCACCTCAGAGCAGACCAGCGGCCAGGTTCACGCCAAGGCCTGTTTCTGCTGCGCAGCTATCCTTCCTGATCCCCACTTCCAAGGAAGGCATCAGCGATGGACTGCTCTGGGGCACCGCGAACGGGCGGGATGCTTCCAACGCGAATCGCAGACGGGATACTCCCCGTGGTAAGCCGCCAGATCTTCTCCCTCCTCCGAGTTGACGCCCGACAGAAGAGCATCAGCGCTGCTGCGGATGGTGAGGCCGTCGCCACTGCCCAGTCCGACGGCAGCCTTGGACATCTAGATGTTGGCGCTCCGAGATGCTCCCTGCTTTGGGTAGAGGTTGTACTCTCCCCAGCCATAGCCCACTACGCCCCAGAGGAAAAGTTGGGGATGGAGGAAATGGCGGCACAGGCCGGCCAGGCTGCTGGTGATGCTCTCCTCTGTGCTGCTGTCACCCTCCCCGTAGTCGTCACTCCCCCAGGAGCGAACCACGGCAGTACGGACCCACTGCACCCGGCTTGACCAATCCACTCCCGACAGGGCGGTGGTCACGTCACCTGAGAGAGAAACGTCACCAACCAAGCATCTCCCTCTTTTTTAAGAACAACTTTAACTAAGAAGACGCTGGAGAACCGAAGTTTATGCCAGGCATTAAGGAAGGAAGAGCCGAATTATGTGATTAATGGAGCGTTTTCAGAGTCAAAAGATCCTGTTTTTGCTTTTCAGTAGCCTTCCTGACGCTCTATAGCATTATCTATAACACCATAACAGAAATGTGTTGTCACACTACTCCCATGATGCTATGCTGTCGCTATTGCTAATAACCTCTTCCTGGCCAGGAAGAGATTGGTCAGAGCAGCCAAGACCATCACCTTGCAGTGGCTCTTGGTCATGTCTCGTAGCCTCGTCTTCTGGAAACCAAATTGCTGTTTGATCACACGGAAGGGATGTTCCACCTTAACCCTCCCATGAGCTTTAGCACGCTCCAGCCAGTCCAGCAATCGCCCTTCTGCTGTGTCAGGCAGTCGGCGGCGTGCCCTGGCCTCATGGCGATGCTACACTCCACGTCTCCTCCTGCCCTCTTCTCCCTCTTCTCCAGTCCCTGATCCCCGGCATCATCCCCATAGACCACCCTCTCTTCTCCATAGAACAACTCTGCCCCCATGGTCACGTTGTGGACGTTGGCGCCAGTGGTGGCCACTGAATGGATCAAGCCCGAGTCTTGATCCACTCCAATGTGGGCCTTCCTGCCGAAGAACCACTGGCTCCCCTTGCGGGAGGAGTACACTCTGGATCCCTTTCCCCCTTCCATTTCTGGGTGGAGGTGGGAGCGTGGATGATGGTAGCATCCATCATGGTGCCCTCCCGCAGCGAAGCTCTTCTCTGCCAACTGGTGCTTCTCCAGAAAATGGCGGAACGCCAGGATGGTGGTGGCATCTGGGATGCCGTCGCTGGCTAGGTCCTGTGGACAAAAAGGATTTAGCGTGATGCAAGAAGGGCTGCCACAAGGTTCCAGATAGCGGC
>JXQG01000018.1 GCA_001007665.1 Candidatus Synechococcus spongiarum SP3
ACCCCGCCCATGGCCATGCAAAATCCTGTATGGCACACTTTTGAAGGCCAATTCAGAGGTTCCTTAGGCTCTTCCGACGTTGCTCAACCCCAACCGCAGTTTTTTGCGGGGCTGAATACAGTCGTCGTCATGAACAAGAACAATAATCTACGTTGGATTTCTGATTTTCTCCGCTTCCACATCCATCACCACAGATTAGAGGGTATGGTCATGATGGATAACGACTCCACTTCTTATGATTTAAAAGAGCTGGAAGATGTAATTTATTCAACTGGTCTTTGACAATATTTAATAATTTCTGCTCCATAATTGTGACATTGACGAATTGACTTACACGCTTAGGACAACGATTTTTGACCTTGCCGTGAAATCCCCTCTGGGCTTTATTTCTTTAGCCTGCTTCTGGCGCTACAGTAACCCCACAGACCCTGACCCAACACGCCATGTTGCCCATCACTTCAAATATGTTGCCCAACCTGAACCATGTCATGCCAAGTGGTGCATTGTTCCTCAAGGTCTGATCAACCGGTTCTCTTTGTCTTGGAATCTGCACTGGCTAGAGTTGCAACAACATGAGAGATCTATTGTGTTACAACTACTATCCTACCGCCTGAGTCATTTCCTTAATTATCTTTTCAAGCGTAGCTCCTTACTCCTCTGTCGGCGCGCCAAGCTCTGGCATTGCCGCAGCACCACTACGGGTTGGAAAAGCGGTCGTCAAGCACCCCCTCCCACAACCCAACTCATTCCTGATCCCGAGTGCGAAGCGGCTCTGAACGCAGTCTTCGATTCTCCGTATTCACCAGTTTCCTCTTGAGAAGATTATCCCGCCATCCTCTCCGTCAGCCTGTGGGGCAGGCCAGTTGTCCTCACATTGCCTCTCCAATGATTGACAGCGCGCCGCCGGGAAGTTCACTGGCCTCCACCTGCCCGGCCTCCACCAGCGACTGGGATACGAGTATCCCGCAGGCACAATGTCCCACCCTCGTCCCCGTCGCCCATGGAAAGGTAACGGGAAAAGGGCGGTCCAGCGGGTTTCGCTGCGCTGTCCTATACAAAAGACGGGTTTCCTTCACATCCACCATCAGGACCTCCTTCGTCCCAATTCAAACAATTCCATCACCATAGAGCTCCGACGCCCATCCTCGGCAAAGAAGCACCCTCACTGCACCGGGATCACGATCTCCGTGCGCCACTCTGCCGGGTCTTTGACCACGCCGGGATCGGTCCAATAGATTTCCCAGGGTGGCTCCCCCGACACTTTGCCGTTGTGTTTTACCCAGCGCTGGAGTGCGACCCAGGATTCAGGCAGGGTCTCATACCGTCCCCGATGCACTGTCGTGACAGCGTCGCCGCCGGGAAGTTCGCTGGCCTCCACCTGCCCGGCACCCATCAACGGCTGGGATACGGGTATCCCGCAAGCAATGTCCCACGCCTCTTCCTCGTCGCTCATGGAAAGGTAGCGGCAAAAGGGCGGTCCAGCAGGTTCCGCTGCGCTGTCCTGCACAAACGCCATCACATCAGGAAACAGCCTGCTCATGACCGGTCCCAACTGGTCTGGATGTGCCTTGGTCGTGATGACAACTACAGGCTGGGCCACAAGGCGGGTTTCCTTCACGTCCAGCATCAGGACCTCCTCCGACTCAACCCAAACATCTCTGTCACCATAGCTCTGACGCCCATCCTTGGCGAGGAAGCCCCCTCACTCCTGGCAATCGACTCCCCGGCACTGCCGCACGCACAACCGGGCACTCGTCCTGAGCGCTGCCAAAACCCGTTTTGACAACACTGCAGGTGCCTGGACAGTGGGAGCACATTAGGATGGTGGCAAAGCAGAAACGCTCGTGGAGTTTGCCAAATACCAAGGTCTCGGCAATGACTTTGTGGTTGTGGACGGACGTTCCGGGCCGCCCATCGACCCCAGCCCAACTCAGGTGAGACAGCTCTGTGACCGACGCTGGGGCATTGGCGCCGATGGGGTCATCCTGGCGCTCCCGCCCCGGCAGGGGGGCGATCTGCGCATGCGCATTTTCAATGGGGACGGCAGCGAGCCGGAGATGTGCGGCAACGGCATCCGCTGTTTGGCCCGCTTTGTGGCAGACCAGCATCAAGGCATCTGTCCAGACGCCCTCACCATCGAAACCATGGCGGGTCCCATGCGCACCAGCCTGCAGGACCAGGGACAGGTGACGGTGGACATGGGGGAGCCCCACCTGGAGCCGGCGGCAATTCCCACCACCCTGGGGGTTGATGCTCGGCCAGTGGTGGCTGAACGGCTCCTGGTGATGGGCCAGTTGCTGGAGGTGACCGCCGTGAGCATGGGCAATCCCCATGCGGTGATCCCCGTGGCGGACGTGGACCAGGTGGATCTGGAGCAACTGGGGCCTGCAGTGGAAACCCACTCCGCGTTTCCCAATCGCACCAACGTGCATTTCCTCCAGGTGCTCAGTGACGAGCAGCTACGCCTGAGGACGTGGGAGCGAGGGGCGGGCCTCACCATGGCCTGTGGAACCGGGGCCTGTGCCGCAGTGGTGGCCGCCCACCTGTTGGGGCTCAGCCAGCGCAAGACTCGGGTAATCCTCCCCGGCGGCACCCTGACCATTGACTGGCAGGACAACAACCGTGTCTTCATGACAGGGCCTGCGCAGCGCACCTTTGTTGGCCATGTGGCCTTGGATCCGACGGAAGACGGCGCCTCTGCGGACACCGAGGCGGCAGCCTGTGCCCAAGCCAAGGCCATGTCGTTTCTGGCCAACACCTCCCTGGATGAAATGCTGGAGTTGGCCGCCAACTCCCTGGCCCGGCGCACCCAGCGCCGAGGAGGAACCCCCCTCCCCCCCCCTGGCGAACCCGTTCCGGACTGGGGCCACCGTGGCCACTGAGCCGCGTCTCTATCTGGACGGTTGCGCCACCACGCCCCCCAGTGCGGGTGTGCGTGCCGCGGTAGCCGCTGCCCAGGAGGCCCTCTGGGGCAATCCCTCCAGCCGCCATGAGGAGGGTCGTCAGGCATGCCTCGCTTTGGAACGGTCGCGAGAGCATGTGGCCCAGTTGCTGGATGTGCCGCCCGACTGGGTGGTGTTCACCAGTGGGGGCACCGAGGCCAATCAACTGGCCATCCATGGGGTGCTGGGTGCTGCGGGGGGATCTGCCATCTGCTCGGCGGTGGAACATCCCGCAGTGGTCAACCTTCTGCAGAACCGTCAGCAGGTGGCAACCCGGCTGGAGCAACTCCCGCCGGACGGCCATGGTCGTCTCACCGGTCCCAGCTTGCTGGAGCACCTCCATGAGGGACCGGTGGACCTGGTGTCGGTCATTGCGGCCCAGAGCGAGATTGGCAGCCTCCAACCTCTGGACACCATGGCCGCCATCTGCGGCAGCTGTGGCATTCCCTTTCACAGCGATGGGGTCCAGCTCTGCGGCAAGGCGCCCTTGTACCCCCGGCGATCCGGGGTGGATCTTCTCACCATCTCCGCCCACAAATTCTGCGGTCCCAAGGGGATTGGCGCCTTGATCCGCAACCCGCGCCTCACCCTGGCGCCCCTGCATCTGGGGGGTGGTCAGGAGTCGGGGCTCCGGGCCGGTACACCGGCGGTCCCGCTGGTGGTGGGCTTTGGTGTGGCGGCCCAGGAGGCGGGGCGGGCGCTGGAGCAGCAGTCGGAGCCCCTCTGGCAACGCTGGACACGCCAGTTGCGGGAGCAGATCTGGAGCTTGCCAGGGATTGAGCCAACAGGTCATCCAGAGGACCGCCTTCCGGGTCACATCAGTTGTCTGGTGGCCACACCGGGGGGTGAACCCCTGGAGGGCAGCCATGTGGTGCGGGCCCTGGATGGCTGTGGCTATGCCGTGAGCAGTGGTTCCGCCTGCCGCTCCGGTTCGGCGCAGCCCAGCACGGTTCTGCTGGCCATGGGAATCGACCCGGCCCGGGCCCGCAGCGGACTCAGGCTGTGCCTTGGCCCCTGGCTCTGTGGAGGAGACCCTGCGGTGGTGGAAGACCGCCTCCGGGAGTTTCCCCAGGTGATGCGCCAACTCTGTTGCCGCCTCACCCCCTTGAGCACGCCCGCCTCGGTCCGGCAGACTGGTGGGTGATTTTCATCTTTGTCTTTGGTGTCCTTGGCCCATGGATCTTCCCGGTGACCTCAATGCCGCCCGCCGTCAATGCGCCGCAGCGCTGGAGGCGGCCCTGGCCGACGGCCTGACCCGCTTGCAAGTGGATTTGCGGTTTGAAGGGCTGCGTTGGCCTGTTGTTGCCCATGGGCTGTGCCAGGCGTTGCAACAGCGGAAGAACCGGGAGACCGTTGTGCTGGCCTTTGCTGACATGGGGGCAGCGGCCTTGGCCAGGCGGGATTTTGACCTCTCGGCGACTGAAGCCGTCACCTTTGCCGATCTCGGCAGTGGCCGCTGCCTGGACAAGGCCGCTCTGTGTATGGCTGTGACGCCCACAGCGCCTGACTTCACTGCATTTGAGAATGCCTGCACAGCCCTTGGGGAGCATCCCGTCATTGCCCTGAATCCACGGCTGGAGGATGCTGCGGTGGGCATCGGCAGCGTTGCGCGCACGCGACGGCGTGGCTTTTTGGCCCGTTGGCGCGTGGTGTATGGGCTTTATCCCCTGGAGCAAGCCGCCCTGGCCTATGCCCACCCTGGCCCTTGGCGGCTGTTCCGGGAAGACCCGGACGGCTTCCGCCTTGTAGCGTCTCTCCCGAACCGACCGGATGGGAGCGCCATGGACCAGCTCCTGGGACAGGACCGTTGGGCTGGAGGGCTGGCCCAGGCAGCCGATGATCTTCTGCAACAGATGGGGTAAGCCAGGAGCACAGCCGGGGGCTGGGGTCCCGATCACCAGCCCCTGACAGGGAACGCCAACCAGGCCTGGCAGAGGCTCCGGAGCACCGGTAGCATCCAGTCAGCACGCCTTCCGTCGCGCCATGAAACCCTGGCTGCGTCTTCATCCGGTGGACCTGGGGGCCCTTGTGGCCCTGGCCCTGGCCGCGGCCGGCCTGCTCTGGAGTCCCAAGCTGGTGACTGGTTTGGCCGCCGCCGGGGGCTATCTTGAACCCATTGACGTGATTGTGGACATCAAGCACATTCCCGTGGCAGATCCGGATGCCCTCCTGGCCAGCATCAAGGAGGAAGGGGAAACACGACTTGTGGTGCGCAACCAGCCCTCCGGAACCCTTCAGGTGCTGGATGGGCACCTGCGGCATCGCCTGGTGGCTCTGGCGGATGGCACCACAATCCCGGATCCCAATAACGAGGCGTTCGCCACGTTTGATGCCCAGTTGGTTCTCCAGGGGAAGGGGCAGGAAACCAGAACCGGGTTTGTTCTGGGGGACACCAACCTCAAAATTGGCGTTCCCATTGAGGTAGAGGGTAGGCTGTACCGCATGAAGGGTGTGGTCAGCGGGCTGGCCAAGGGGAACGGCTGATGGGGAGTCGGCACAAGCGCACGTTGCTGTTGGGGTTGATGCTGCCCCTCTTGTCAACACCTGCCAGCTATGGTCAGGGCCTGCTGAAACTCCTGGATCAGGTGGCCGACGGCGAACCCGGCACGGTGGTGTCCCACGCCCCCCCTGGACATGGGGTTGCCACAAAGACCATGGTGGCGGCCACGCCTCCGGCCCGGATCCCTTCTCTGCCACCAGCCTCTACCACGCCGCCAGCCTCTACCACGCCGCAAGAGTCCACCACCACCTCCCCTGCGCCATGGCCTGTAGATACCCACCGGGTTGAGCCACACCAGGCGCGCACCCCACGGCCTGCTCCGCCCCCCCCGTTGGCAGCCCTCGTCCGCCTGGAATCCCATGTGAGCTGTGCCCCGCTGCAGAGGGAGGTGCTGGCCATCCTGGGCAGTGAGCACGCTGCCTGGAGTGTGACGGTTGCCGATCCCGTCGGTCGCCTGATGGCGGATGTCAATGGCCAGGTGCCCCGTATTCCTGCGTCCAACCAGAAACTCATCAGCACCGCCCTGGCCGTTGACCGCCTGGGCGTAAACCACCGCCTCAAAACCTCCCTCTGGCGCCTGCCCGACGGCACTCTCCGACTGGAAGGGGAAGGAGATCCCGGCTTTGGCCCTCAGCAGGTTGCGCACATGGCGGCTGCCCTCTCCAGCCACGGTGTGAACACAGGCACCGTCAGCATGGAATTTGAAGAACTGGTCCCCGGAAACTGGTGGCCTGCTGATTGGCACAGTGCTGATCGCAACTGGGATTACGGCGCTCCAGTAACACGACTCCCGGTGAGCGCCAACAGCAGTGGAGATTACGCGGTCTACGATCCCCCCAAGCGTCTGGCAGGGGTTTGGAGCCAGGTGCTGAATCAGCAGGGGTACGGCTTTGCGTGGGCAGAGGTGCCTGCGGACTCACCCAACCCACAGGGCAGTCAGCTGATCCACGAGGAGCTGTCCCAGCCGCTGCAATCCCTGATGTCCCGCGCCAATACGGAGAGCCACAACAACACTGCAGAGGTGCTGCTCAGGGTAGGCAGTGGGTCCTGGAACCTGGCGCAAGCCAGCCAGATCACCTTGCAATGGCTCAAGGACAAGAACCTTCCTGTGGACGGGGTTGCCATTGCTGACGGCAGTGGTCTGAGCCGCTCCAACCGCAGCACCACCCGCCTCTATGCGAGCCTGCTGCTCACGATGCAGCACCACGCCAACGGGAGCAACTGGTATGGAACCATGGCCGTGGCCAATCGCACGGGAACCCTGGAGCGCTTTTCCAGCTCACCGTCCCTGACGGGGACGTTTGTGGGCAAGACGGGCACCATTCGTGGCGTGAAGGCGCTCTCTGGCCGAATGAGAACTCCCCATGGGTATCGGTTTTTCAGCTTGCTGGCCAATGGTTCGGTGGAGCCGCGCTCCCGCATGGTGGGCATCCTGGAAGCGGTGCTCAAGCACTCTTCCTGTCCTCGGGTTCTTTGAACTGGGTGATGCCGACAGCCCCCTGGGGAGAGGTCCGCTGCCGTGATGGAACCGTTGTGCGGTTATGGGCATGGATGGCTGCCGCGCCACTCTCCTTGCGCGTGGCGCCCACCGCCTGCTGAAGGTCCCGCAATTTATCGCTGAGCTCATCCAGCACCTGCCGTGCGTAGTGATCAGCTTCCTGTCGGATGGCCGTCGCCTGCCGCGTCAACTCTTCACAATGGGCATGGGCTTTCTGGCATAACGTCCGCATGTCCTGCCGCATGTCCTCAACTTCGCGCTGGGCGAGCTCCTTACGCCTGACCCTCTCTTGATTGATGCGCTCCAACTCTTGCCGCGCCTGGAGGCGCTGCTGCTCTAGCTGCTGATTCTGCTGCTCCTTGCGGGTGATGTACTCCTGCTCCATCTGGCTGCGACGGGACGCGAACTGCTGCTCGGCTTGCTCAACGTTCTTCTGCAGCGCCTGCTCCTTCTGGACAATGGTTTGCTGCGCCTTGTCCAGCATCGTATCCCGTTGTGCCGCTGCCTCGGCCATGACCTGCTTGGCGCGGCGTTCCCCCTCCTGGACGGACTGCTGGATCAACTGTTCCCGCTTGCCCTTGGCCTGCTGAATGAGGGATGCCCCCTGGCTATGGGCCTGCTTCAGGTAGTCCTGCCGCTGATTGATCAAGGCCTGGGCCTGCTGAAACAACGGGGGGAAGCTTTCACGAATCTGGCTCAGGGCCTCGATGACCTCCTCCTCGGCCACAAGCAGCATCCCGGTCAGCGGAAGGCGAAGGCCTTGCAGGATGCTCTCCTCCAGTTGATCCAGTTGATCCAGAATGACGTCAGGTTCTTTGCTGGGAGGCGAGACAGGGGATGGACCCATGGCACAGGGGAGTCGGCTAACCCGAATTAAAGTGCCTGTTGAGGTCTTCTGCCACCGCTGCAGGAACCATATGGGACACATCACCACCAAAGCGGGCCACTTCCTTGACCACGGAACTGCTCAGGAAGCTATGGCGGGCCGCCGTGGCCAGAAACAGGGTCTCCACCGTGTCACACAGGGAGGAGTTGGTGTGCGCCAACTGCAGTTCGAATTCAAAGTCGCTCAGGGCGCGCAGGCCCCGTAAGATAACGGCGCAGCCTTGCTGACGGGCAAAGTTGGCCGTCAGGCCGTCGAAGCTCTTTACGGAGACGTTGGTCAGACCTGCCGTGGCCAACCCCAGTTGCTGCTTCCGCTGCTGGAGAGAAAACGCCGGGGTCTTGCCGGGATTGCACAACACGGCCACAAACACCTCATCAAAGAGGCGGCTGGCCCGCTGAATCAGATCCAGATGGCCGAGGGTGACGGGGTCAAAACTCCCCGGGTAGAGGGCACGCACGATGGGCAAGGGTGGAGACCCCCAGCGGGGGATGGCTGCCACACTAAATTGGCCACAATGCGGTAAGCCCCATGGATCTTGATGTTGCAGCCAAAACAACCCTGTTGAGAACCATCCCCCACGGTCTGTTCATCTGTGGGGTTGCGGAAGGTGACGTGGTCAACGGCTTTACAGCCAGCTGGGTGACCCAGGGATCCTTCACACCTCCTCTGGTGGTGGTGGGTGTGCGGTCTGACGCCACCAGCCACGGCATGATTCAGCGCACGGGCCGTTTCAGCTTGAACGTGATGGAAGTGGGGCAACAGGAGGAGGTGGCCAGGTTCTTTCGCCCGCAGGCGGCTGTTGGGGGACGCCTTGCCGAGGTTCCCTATCGCTTGGGCGTCTTGGGGCTGCCGCTGTTGGAGGATTGCCTGGGGGGGTTGGAATGTCGGCTGGTGGGCCACGTGGCCGCCGGTGACCACACCGTGTTTGTGGGTGAGGTGAAAGCCGCAGTGCTTCATCGGGAAGGGGAGGCCCTCACCATGGCCCACACCCGCTGGACCTATGGGGGCTAAGGCCACGGAAACCCGTGCCCGTGAGTTGCGCAACGCCATGGCTGGCGGCTTGCTGCAGAATCTGGATGGACTGGAGGCCCGGCTTCGGGAGATTCCCCTGGAGCCGGGTTGCTATCTGATGCGGGATCGGGACTCTCATGTCCTCTATATCGGCAAAGCCAAAAAGCTACGTAGTCGTGTGCGAAGCTATTTTCGCGGCCATGAACTGCTGAGCCCCAGGATTCAGCTCATGGTGCGGCAGATTCATGACATTGACTTCATCGTGACGGATAGCGAGGTCGAAGCGCTTGTATTGGAGTCCAATCTGATTAAAGAGCACCAGCCTTATTATAATATCCTCCTCAAAGATGATTCCAGCTATCCCTACCTTTGTATCACCTGGAGCGAGGACTATCCCCGCATTTTTATCACGCGACGGCGGCGACGGCGCTCTCCTCAAGATCGCTTCTACGGTCCCTACGTGGACGTGGGTCTTCTGCGCAACACCCTGACCCTGGTGAAGCGCGCCTTCCCCCTGCGCCAACGCCCCCAACCCCTGTACCGGAATCGCACCTGTCTGAACTTCGATATCGGACGTTGCCCCGGCGTATGCCAGCAGCGCATCAGCCCTGAGGACTATCACGCCACCCTCCGGAAAGTGGCCATGGTGTTTCAGGGGCGCAATGAAGAGCTGCGGGACATTCTGCGGGAACAGATGATTCGCAGCGCCGAACGCCTGGACTTCGAGAAGGCTGCCCAGATTCGAGATCAACTTCAAGGCTTGGATCAGCTGACTGCCCATCAAAAAATGTCCTTACCGGACGACCGGCTCAGTCGAGATGCCATTGCCATGGCCGCCAACGATCAACTGGCTTGTGTGCAGTTGTTTCAAGTGCGGGCTGGCAAGCTGGTGGGGCACCTTGGGTTTCATCTGGACCCCCAGGCGTCGTCGCCGGGCCACCTGCTCCAGTGGGTGTTGGAGGAGCACTACAGGGATGTCGAGCTCAGTGAAATTCCCCAGGAAATTTGTGTACAACATCCGTTGCCGGAAGCGGATATGCTGACAGCCTGGCTATGTCAAAGGCGGCAGCGAAAGGTTCACGTCCTTACGCCGCAGCGACAGCAGAAGGCCGAACTGGTGGAGTTGGTGGAGCGCAACGCCGGCTTTGCCCTGCAGCGGGCGCAGCGCAGTTCCCAGGAGCAACAGCTCGCCCTGGAGGATCTGGCCCAACTCCTGAGCCTGGATCACCCCCCTCGGCGCATTGAGGGTTATGACATCAGCCACGTTCAGGGCAGTGACGCTGTGGCCAGCCAGGTGGTGTTCGTCCAGGGCCTGGCCGCACGACAGCACTACCGTCGCTACAAGTTGAAGTCCAGCAGCATCGCCCCCGGCCACGGCGATGATTTCATGGCCATGGCCGAAGTGATGAGGCGTCGTTTTCGGCGCTGGTCCCAGGCAAAGGCAGCGGGAGAGCCAATGGGCCACCGCCGCCGCCATGGCTCCCATCCACTGGATCCCGTCGGCCTCAGCGATTGGCCCGATCTGGTGATGATTGACGGCGGCAAAGGCCAACTCTCTGCGGTGATGAGTGCCCTGCATCAGTTGGGACTGGCGGAGGATCTCCATGTCTGCGCCCTGGCCAAACGGCAGGAGCAGGTGTTTCTGCCCGGCGCCCGGGAGCCATTGGCCAGCGAGCCCGACCAGTTGGGCATCCTGCTGTTGCGTCGTCTGCGGGACGAAGCCCATCGCTTTGCCGTCACCTACCACCGTCAGCAGCGTCGAGATCGCATGAAGCGCTCTCGCCTCAGCGAAGTGCCGGGTTTGGGGCCCAAGCGGAGCCGTGAACTGCTGAGTCATTTTCGCTCCCTGGATGCCATTCAGTTGGCTTCAGCAGAGCAAATTGCCCAGGTGGAGGGGATTGGCCCTGGCGTGGCCCGTCAGGTGTGGAAATTTTTCCATCCCCAGAGCTAAGCCAGTGCTAAAATGGCCTTCCCAGCAGAATCCATGGTGCGCCCCACTGCTGTGATCGGTTTGGGACGCTCTGGCACCAGCGCTGCCCGGCTCCTCCACGCCCAGGGGCACACGGTGTCGCTCCTGGAACAACGGCAAACCCCTCAACTGCGCGGCAAAGCCGCGGCGCTACGTCAGGAGGGCTTGCACGTGCAGATCAACTGCTGTCTGGCGTCCCTGGAGCAGTTGAATCCCCAAGCCGTGGTGCTCAGTCCTGGCGTGTGCTGGACAGATCCTGTCCTGGTGCAGTTGCGCCGTCGCGGCGTGCCGGTCTATGGGGAAGCGGAGCTGGCCTGGCAGACCATGACCAGTGCCCCCTGGATTGCCGTTACCGGCACCAACGGCAAGACCACCATCACCAGCATGGTGGGCCATCTGCTGCAGCAAGCTGGCCAGGATGCCCCCATCTGCGGCAACAGTGGGGCAGCCGCCACCGAACTGGCCCTGGACTGCCACCGGGGGCGCTGCCCTGACTGGGTGGTAGCGGAACTGAGCAGCTTCCAGATTGAGTCATCCCCCACCATGGCGCCCCGCATCGGCATCTGGAGTACCCTGACCCCTGACCACCTGGACCGCCATGGCAGCTTTGCCGCCTATGGCGCCATCAAGGCAGCCCTGGTGACCCGCAGCGCCGTCCCCGTGCTCAACGGCGACGATCCCCAAATCTGGCGCCGCCGCGCCTGCTGGCCCACAGCCCGCTGGGTCACCTGTGGAAACGGGGCAGCCCTGCAGCCGCACCGACAGGCTGCCCTGTCCATCGAGGAGGGCACGGTCACCGCCCCCTCCGGCCCCCTCTTCAGCGCGGACATCCTGCCCTTGCCTGGTCAACACAACCGCATCAACATGCTGTTGGCCACGGCGGCAGCCCTGGAAGCAGGGTTGCAGCCTCGTCAAATCGCCGCCGGGCTCCGCTCGTTTCCCGGGGTGCCCCATCGCCTGGAAACCGTTGCCTGCCACCAGGGGGTGACCTACATCAACGACAGCAAGGCCACCAACTACGATGCAGCCTGGACGGCCCTGAAGGCTCTGGGTGGTCCCCTGGTGCTGTTGGCAGGGGGGCGGGCCAAGCAGGGGGACGCCCGGGGCTGGCTGGAAGGCATTGCCGCCAAGGCCGCTGCCGTGATTTGCTACGGGGAAGCGGGAGATGTCTTCGCCGTCCAGGTGCAGCAGGCGTGTCCCCGGATTGTGTGCCAACGGTTGCCAGGGTTGCACGAGGCGGTTCCCCGCAGCCATGCCCTGGCCCTGGATCATGGCGCCACGACGGTACTCCTCTCCCCCGCCTGCGCCAGCTTTGATCAATACCCCAACTTTGAGGCCCGGGGAGAACACTTTCGTGCCCGGGTCCAGGCCCTGATGGCGGTCCAGTAGGGCCTCCGCTGCTGGAGAATAAAGCTCCGGCATTTTCCAGGCTTTCCCTAAGAGACTGTTGAAAAAGACCTGTCCGACTCGTCAAATGAGTCCACTGCTCCAGGCAAGTTGAGAGGCCATTGCGGCAGATACGGTTGCTGGCCCACGAGGCGTTGCAGCGGCTGGACAGCACGTTTGAGGAATTTTATGCCGGTTCTGGCCGTCCGTCCCTTCCACCAGAACAGTTGCTGTTGGCGCTGCTGCTCCAAGCCATCTACGGCCTGCGTTCCGATATCCAGAACTGGGGTTTCCGTTTGTGTGCTGCCTACCTCTCAGTTCCACCGCAACGTCTGGATAGCCTGAACAGCAGACCGCAGCAGGGTTTCCTCTTCCCTCTCTCCATCAGGTTTCCCCAAGCACCAACCAAGGCAGTGGGGACCTTCCCTGGGTTTACCTTGCCCGGAACTCGGGTTTAATAATACTCTCCAGGAACCCTCTGGGTTGGCCATCTGAAACAATGTAGCCAAAGTGCCAGGGATAAACTGCTGGCCAATACTAATTTTAAGACATTAAATCTTATTTTGCGAACAACTTCTTTGTTTTTCTTTACTTTTTTAACTTTCTCGTATTTGTGATTAAAAAAGTAATAAAATAGACTGATATTTTGATTTTTTGATAACTCATGAAGAGAGAATCTTCTTTCTCTTGACCAATAACTAGCCTTACCTTCCTTTCCTTTTTAAAGAAATACATCTCAAAATAATGAAAATCATTTACAAGAATATATTTGGGTTTAAGATAATCTTCAAGTTCTTGATAATAATTTCTAGCTTGTGCGAACGCTGCAGAAAGTTTTCAACCGGGGCTTTTATTTTCAATAAATATAACCCCAGGCCAGAAAACATCAATTCGGCTCTTGGAAGGTAGTTCATATTCAGGAAAGATATTGTAACCGTGATAGTCAATGCCAAAAATGCTAAAGAATTCATCCATGAAGTCTTCATGGTCTTTACTTTCTGTCAGTTCCTGTTTGCTACTCCACTTTTCTGCAAACTGTCTAACCTGTTGCTGAATTCTCCGCTTTTCATGAGCTCTTAACATAACGCTCCAATGCACCAGATCTCACTCCACAGGAACGGCCGCCTCGTCACAGAGAACCAAAACTTCCCCCTTCGGAGCCACCAGTTTGGCGGGGGTCCGCGCCGGATCTTCATCGGGATCCAGCAGCCGCTGCAAGGCTTGCCGCTTGGCGGCGCCGGCCACCAGGATGATCACGTGCTGCGCGGCACTGAGCAGGGGCGCCGTCATGGACACCCGGGGCAGACCCTTCCCCCACCCCACGGTGACCCATCGGTCCTTCACGTCCACGGCCACCGTGCCAGGGAAGAGGGATGCCGTGTGACCATCGTCCCCCAAGCCAAGGAGCACCAGATCAAGCTGGGGTGGTGGGCTGGGGCAGAGGGTACTCAGAAGATCAGCATAGGCCTGGGCAGCGGCCTCGGGGCTGGGCAGGTGGGTGGGCACAGGGTGGAGGCGTGCCTGGTGGGCGCGGCTGCCGCTGAGGAGACAGCGGCGCACCATGCGGGCGTTGCTGGCGGGATCCTGGGCATCCACCCAGCGCTCATCCCCCAGCACCAGTTCCACCCTCTTCCAGGGCAGGTCCTCTTGCCCCAGGTGGGCATAGGCAGCCTCTGGTGTGCTCCCCCCTGCCAGGGCCACGACGCAGCGGGGCTTACGGATGGTGGTGGCACGGATGGCCGTGGCCATGGCAGCGGCAGCGGCTTGGGCCAGGGCTGCTTTGTCCGGGCTGCTTTGGAGGCGGTAGCGGCTCATGCCAGCCACTCCGTGTGGAAGCTCCCTTCCCGGTCCACCCGTTCATAGGTGTGGGACCCAAAGCAGTCCCGCATGGCCTGCACGGCGTTCTGGGGCAGCCGGGGTGAGCGGTAGCTGTCGATGTAGTGCAGCGCCGCCGAGAGGCACGGCAGGGGGATGCCCGCCCGGGCGCCCGCCTGTACAACGGTGCGCAGGTTGTCCAGCCGTGCATTGATCTGCCGTGCAAACCAGGGATCCATCATCAGGTTGGGCAGGTGATGGTTCTCGCGGAAGGCGTTCTGAATCCGGCTCAGCAGCTTGGCGCGGATGATGCAGCCCCCTTTCCAGACTCTTGCGATGCTGGTGAGATTCAGGTGGTAGTTGTGCCGCTCCGAGCCGCGTCGCAGCAGGGCAAGCCCCTGGGCGTAGCTGGTGATGATGCTGAGGATGACGGCATCCCGCAGAGGCGCCATGCCGCCCTCCACGCTGCCCAGCTCCACAGGGGTGGCGGAGGGGCCAGCCAGAACGCTGCTGGCCTTGACCCGCTCTGCCTTCAGGGAGCTCAGCACCCGTGCATTGACGGACTCATAGATGGTGGGTACGGCCACCCCCATCTCCAGGGCGCTGATCACCGTCCAGATGCCTGTTCCCTTCTGGCCGGCCACGTCCAGGATTTTTTCCACCAGGTGGGCGCCGCTCTCCGGATCTTTGGTGCGCAGGCATACTTCCGTGATTTCCACCAGGTAGGAACTCAATTCCTCCAACTGATTCCAGGCGCTGATCACGTCAGCCATGGCCTGACCGTCAAGGGCGGCGCCACGCTTCATCAGGTCATAGGCCTCTGCCAGGATCTGCTCTACGCCATATTCAATGCCGTTGTGAACGGTCTTGACGAAGTGGCCGGCTCCACCGGGACCCATGTAGGCCACACAGGGACCATCCTCCACCTGGGCGGCCATGGTTTCCACCAGGCTGGCGATGGACTGGTAGGCCTCCCTGGTGCCCCCGGGCATCATACTGGGTCCCTCCAGGGCGCCCTTGGCCCCTCCGGAGATGCCCATCCCGATGTACCCGAAACTCCGGCTTTCCAGAGCCTGCACCCGTTGCTCCGTGTCCATGTAGAGGGAGTTGCCGCCATCAATGAGGAGGTCCCCTTCCTCCAGAAGGGGCGCCAGGGTGTCGATGGTGGCGTCAATGGGGGCACCCGCCTTGATCATCATCAGAATGCGTCGGGGGCGTTCCAGTTGCTGGACAAATTCCGGCAGGGTGTAGGCCGCTTGAATGGCCTTCCCGGATCCGCGACCCGCCATGAAGGCGTCCGTCTTCTCGCGGGTGCGGTTGTAGACCACGCTACTGAAGCCGTTGCGCTCGGCGTTGAGGATCAGGTTTTCTCCCATGACGCCGAGGCCAACCAAGCCAAAGTGCGCTTTGCTCATGACGTGTTGTTGGACTAGGGACAGTTTGGCCGGATTGACCTTAAGGGACTGCTAAGAGTCTGTGCATCCAGCAATTGGATCACGCTCAGATCACCATGTCGTTGGGAATGGTGGCGTTTTTAATCACCACCACCAGGTTGTTGCGGATGTAGAAGCCCAACTCGGGGCGGTCGGCGTCCTCAATGTGGTCTTTGTTGATGATCTGGACGTTGTTGCCAATGCGCACGTTCTTGTCCAGGATGGCCCCCTTCACCGTGGAGCCGGCCCCCACACCCAAGGGAATGCCTCCCCTGGCCCGCACGGCCTCCCTCTGGCCGTTGGACTCGTAGTAGTCATTGCCCATGGTCAGGGTGTCTTTCAGCACGGCGCCGCTCCCAATGCGGCTACGCACCCCCAGCACGCACTTGTGAATGCTGCAGGATTTCAGGATGGAGCCGTCCCCAAGGATGGACTCGGTCACATGGCTATCCAGCAGCTTGGTGGGGGGCAGGTAACGGGGACGGGTGTAGATGGGGAAGTCCTCATCGTAAAAAGAAAACGCTGGCAAAGGCTGCACGGTCAGGGCCAGGTTGGCTTCATAAAACGCCCGAATCGTCCCGATGTCCTCCCAGTAGTCGTTGAACAGGTAGGCCCGCAGATCATGCTCCTGCAATGCCGTGGGGATGATCTCCTTGCCGAAGTCCGTCGCCGACGGATTCTGATCCAGTAGATCGAACAGGGCCTTCCGGCTGAAGACGTAAATACCCATGGAGGCCAAATGGGGTTTGTCCCGGGACTCATGTGGTGAGATCCCATAGGCGGAGGTATCCACCCGCATTTCCGCCAAGGCGTCACCGCGGGGCTTCTCCCGGAACTCCAGGATGCGCCGTGAGGAATCCGTGCGCATGAGGCCGAAGCTCTGGCCTTGCTCCGGGGTCACCGGCAGGGCCGCCACGCTGATGTCGGCCCCCAGGGCGCGGTGGGAGGCGACAAAGGCGCCGTAGTCCATGCGGTAAAGTTGGTCGCCGCTGAGGATCAGGTACTCGTCCACGTCCCATTCCTGGAAGAGCCACTTGTACTTGCGCACCGCATCGGCGGTGCCTTCAAACCAACTGGGGCTCTCCGGGGTTTGCTGGGCGGCCAGAACCTCCACAAAACCCTGGCCAAATCCTGCAGAGAGGTTATAGGTGCGGGAGAGGTGGCGGTTGAGGGAGGCGCTGTTGAACTGGGTCAGGGCATAGATCTTGGTAATGCCCGAATTGATGCAGTTGCTGACCGGAACGTCGATCAGGCGGTACTTGGCGGCCAGGGGAACGGCCGGCTTGGCCCGCATCTTTGTGAGGGGAAAGAGACGGGTTCCGGCGCCGCCGCCGAGGATGATTCCCAAGACCCGCTTCATGGACACGCTGCTGACAACGCTACTTTCGTTGATGGAGGGTGCAAACGGCAAGACCCAGAGGATGAATCAAGACGTCTCCACCGGATCCAGGTCAAACAATTCACACACAACCTGGAGCTGCTGCAGTCGTTTCTGCCGCTCCATGGGACCCCGTAGCCGGGTTACGGGACCGTGGAGCACTTTGTTGATGATCCCTTTGCTGAGGGCTTCCACAACGTTCTTCTCCCGGATCGAAAGATCCGGTCCCATACGGCTGAGGGCCTTGAGCAACTCCTGTTCACGCACCTGGTTCATGGTGCGCCGCAATCGGTTCAGCACGGGCACAGCCTCCAGACCATCCCACCAGGCGAGAAAGTCTTCGGCATCTTGCCGCAAGAGCACCTCCGCCACCTTGGCCGTGGCCTGACGGGCCTCCCTGTTGCGGGCCACCACTTCCTCCAGGTCGTCCACGTCATAGGCCGCTACCCCATCCACAGCCGCCACATCGGCGGTGATGTTGCGGGGCACACCAATGTCGAAAAGCTTGAGGCGGCGGATGGGCGCCAACTGCTCCAGCCGTGCCCGGGTGAGCATTGGCGTGGTGGCTGCTGTGCTGGTGAACATCATGGAGGCTCTTCCCAGTTCTTCATCCAGCTTCTCCAGGCCGACACAGCGAATGGTGAGTTGAGAAAAATCCTTGGCCAAGGCTTCTGCCCGGGCAGCGGTTCTGTTCACCAGGGTGAGTGCTGTGCAGCCCTTCGCTGCCAGGTGCTGCACCAGCAACCGCCCCATCCGGCCACAGCCCACCACGGCCACAGCCTCCTCCCCGAGGCCGACAGGGTGCTGTTTGCCCTGCTCCTGAGCACATTTGAGCTGGGCCAATTCCACCGCAGCGCTGCTGATGGATACGGCACCTGTGCCCAACCTGGTTTCACTGCGCACCCGCTTGCCGGTGCTGACGGCTTGATTGAGTAGTCGCCCCAAAATGGGGCCGGTGGATTTGTGCTCCTGTCCCAGGCGCGCCATTTTCTTCACTTGGGCCAGGATTTGCCCTTCCCCCAGCACCAGGCTGTCGAGGCCAGCGGCAACCCGCAGCAGGTGGTCAATGGCCTCGGCGTGATGAAGAACAAACAGGTGGGGCTTCAACTCCGTGGCAGGCAGGCCGCTGCGGTCGCTGAGGAAGCAGGCCATGGCGGCGATGCCTGCATCGGCATGGCGTAAAAGGGTATAGATCTCCAGCCGATTACAGGTGCTGAGAATGGACGCCTCCTGCACCTCCTGCACCGCCATCAAGCTCTTGAGGGAGTGGGGCAATGTCTCATCCGTGATGCTGAGCCGCTCCCGCACCTCCACTGGCGCGGTGCGATGGCTGAGGCCAATGACGGCAATGTGCATGGGAGGTGGGCTTTGGGGAGGGCGCTGGCGTCTCAGCGCAACGACACCTTGGTGGCACCCGCTTTGATGTGGACCGTGTTGGTGAAACGGGCTGTGCGATCCAGGGAGGAAATCACCAGGCTGCTTGTGCGGGTGCAGTCCGGCTCAAACTTCACCCCATGGAACAGGAGACCATCCGTGATGCCGCTGGCAGCAAAGACTACATTCTGGCCACTGGCCAACTCCTCCGCCCCATAGACACGGTCGGGATCCGTAATGCCCATGTCCGCCAGTCGGGCCAGGTTGCCCTCTTTGGTGAGGTCAGCCCATTCCCTGGTCATGGCAATGGCGGGGTCATAGACCAGCTGACCCTGGAAGTGGCCCCCCAGGCAGCGCAACGCCGCCGCGGAAATCACGCCTTCAGGGGCCGCGCCGATGCCCATGAGGCAGTGGGTGCCGGTCCCTTCAAAGCCACAGGCAATGGCGGCACTCACATCCCCGTCGCTGATGGGTTTCACACGAGCGCCGGCACCCCGGATCTGGGCGATCAGGGTTTTGTGGCGGGCACGATCCATCACCACCACCACCAACTCGTCCATGGCCAGCCCCAGGCAATCTGCCAGGATCTTGAGGTTGTCCGTGGGTGACTTGCGGATATCTACTTTGCCCTTGGCGGCTGGCGGTGCAGCCAGCTTGTTCATGTAGAAGTCCGGCGCATTGAACAGCCCGCCACGGTCACTGGCGGCCAGAACCGCCATGGAGCCGGGCTGGGCATTGGCGCAAAGATTGGTGCCTTCACAGGGATCAACGGCGAAATCCACACCGGGACCGTGGCCACTACCCACCTCCTCGCCGATGTACAGCATGGGGGCTTCATCCCGTTCCCCCTCGCCGATCACAATGCGGCCCTGCATGGGAATGGTGCCCATGCGCTTGCGCATGGCTTCCACGGCAGCAGCATCCGCATCGTTTTTGCGCCCCTGACCGGTGAGCTGGGCTGACGCGATGGCCGCCTGTTCGACAACTTCCAGCAGTTCCTGAATCAGGTTGCGGTCCACGGATTCTTAAGCAAAGGTCTGATGCACGCCCCCAACGGAGGCGGGAGCGCAGGTGAGTCTATCAGCGCCATGCCACAACCGCCGGTTAGGCTGATGGCCAGCCCACCCCATTCGGCAGCGCCATGTCTCCCAAGCCCCTTGTGATTGCCCCGTCCATCCTTTCGGCGGACTTTGCGCGGCTGGGGGATGAAGTGAGGGCCGTGGACCAGGCCGGTGCAGACTGGATCCATGTGGATGTGATGGATGGGCGCTTTGTTCCCAATCTCACCATTGGCCCGCTGGTGGTGGCCGCTCTGCGACCGGTGACGGAAAAGCCGCTGGATGTTCACCTGATGATCGTGGAGCCGGAGAAGTACGTCCCGGACTTCGCCCGGGTCGGCGCCGACCACATCTATGTGCAAGTGGAAGCCTGCCCCCACCTTCACCGCAACCTGGCGCAGATCAAGGACCTGGGGAAAAAAGCGGGAGCCGTGCTCAACCCCGGCACCTCCCTCAGCAGCCTGGAGTACTGCCTTGAACTCTGCGACATGGTGTTGATCATGTCCGTGAATCCTGGGTTTGGCGGGCAGAGCTTCATCCCTTCAGCGTTGGAGAAGATCCGTAAACTGCGCCAGATGTGCGAAGAGCGTGGTCTGGATCCCTGGATTGAGGTGGATGGCGGCGTCAAGGCCAGCAATGCCCGGAGCGTCATTGATGCTGGCGCCAATGCATTGGTGGCGGGCTCGGCGGTTTTCGGTGCAGCAGACTACGCCGCCGCCATTGACGGCATCCGCAACAGCCACAACCCCGCTATGGCCGCAGTCTGAATTCAAGTCCTGGTCCCAACAGGATGATCAGAGTTCGAGAATCGCCTGAAACACACAAGCCAGGCGGTTCTCTTTGGTGAACGCCTTCAGGTCCTCCAGTGCATGGGATGATTGGCCAAGGGCATCCAAACGTTGTTGGAGACACCGGCACGATCTCTGAACGATTGCTTCTGGCGCCCCTTGGTGACGGGCCTCGGTTCGGCAGATTTGTTGGTAAGCCTCCAGAGGACTGGCCTCCATGGGCCCCACCACCTGTACAGAACCAGTGGTGGCGATAGCTGTGGGAAGCCCCGTGGTTGCAGTTGCACCCAGTGACACCACGGGAATCAGGAGCCAAGAAACCATCCGTAACTGTGCAGGCCAACACCTAGAAGGTTGACACCGATGTAGCAGATCGCCACCACCACAAGTCCGGAGGTGGCCAGCAGTGCTGAGCGACGACCATGCCAGCTGCGATTCAGGCGGGTGTGGAGATAGGCGGCATACACCAGCCAGCAGATGAGTGCCCAGGTTTCCTTTGGATCCCAGCTCCACCAACTGCCCCAAGCTTCATTGGCCCACACCGCACCACTGATGATGCCGATGGAGAGGAGCAGAAAGCCGACCGTGATGGTGCGGTAGCTCAAGTTGTCCAGGCGCTCGGCCTGGCTGAAGGTTTCGCTGGTGAGACTGGTAAAATTCTTTCCCGCGGCCATGGTGGGTGCGCGGAACCCACCGCTGCCAATGGAACTCCCCCGAACGGCTACGGCTTGATCCCGATTCACCAGCAGCACGCCCACAGCCAAGGCAGACCCCACCAGCAGTGCCCCGTAGCTGGCCATGATCACACTCACGTGCATCACCAGCCAACTGGAGCGCAGGGCCGGCACCAGAGAACTGGCGGTCTGCAGGGACGAGGGCAGGGCAAAGGAGGCAAAAGCCAAGGCTCCCAAGGCCAGGGGTGTGGTCAAGGCAGGCACCCAGGCATGGGGGGACATGCGCATCAGTAGTAGCTGGGCAAAGCTGGCGCACCAACTGAGGAAGCAGAGGGACTCGTAGAGGTTGCTCACCGGAAAGTGACCCGTGTCGATCCATCGGCGCAGCAACAACGCCGCCAGGAACAGGTTGGCTCCTGCCACAAGGGCGCTGCTCAACCGCTGGGAATGGTCGCCTGCCATGAGACCCCAAAACGCTGCGGGCAAGGACGTCAGCAGCAACAGCAGGGCTGCCAACCCCAGAACTGAGATGAGGTCGGTCGGTGTCAATAAAGCAGTGGGCATCACTGATGCCGTATGGAAGCCTTCAGGCTAGAGCCAGAATCCAACGCCTAGCGGCTGGAGCGGTAAAGAAGAGCCAGGCCTGCCGTGAGGCCAATGGCAACTGGCGCCCAGGCAGAGAGATACGGGGAAAGAATCCCCTGCACGCCAAAAGAACTGAAAACGAACGATAGTAGATAGTAACCAAAGATGATGATGAGGCTGACACCAAATCCCTTGCCACGGCTCCGTGTTTTACCAACGGACTGGGCGCCGATGCTGGACCCCACAAGAGCGAATACCATGCAGCTCAATGGAACCGAAAACTTTTCTTGAAGGCGAACACTCAACTTACGCGCCTGGCGCAGATTACCTGTCTTCTCAAGCAGGGTCTGAGACATGCGGGTTTGGGCAACATTCATGCTGGCAGGATCCGTGGGGATCTCCGCCAAGCGCAAAGGGACGTCCCCAATGGGGTAAAATTGTTTCTCGAAACGCACCTGTGACTGGGAGCTGCCGTCCTCGGCCAGGGAGGTGGTCATGCCCTCAAGAAACAGCAAATTTCCCTGATCCTGGTCAAAGTAGGCCTCCTGGGCCTGCACCACCTGAAGCATGTCGGGGCGGCTGATGTCCAGCACCGTAATGCCTTTCATGCGGCCGTCCGCGGCCTCCCGTGCGTAGAACAGTTGTGCCAGGCCATGGCGAGAGCCGCCATCCGCCTTGGAAATTCTGGCGAAGTGGGGATAGATGATGTGCTCACCGCTGCTTTTGGGCACGGACCGTCCCAAGGCGGTTTGCAAGACGACAAAAGAACTGTGGTTACTGTTGGGGACCACCAGATCGCTGACCATAAAGCTGACCATGCTGAAGAACAGCCCCAACACCACAGCGGGCAGAACATAGCGCTTGGCGGGTACGCCAATGCTGCGCAGAGCAATGAGTTCGTTGCCACTGGAGAGCTTGCTGTAGGTGAGCAGGGTGCCCAGCAGCATGGCCATGGGGAAGGCATAGACCATCAAGCCCGGCAGCTGCAGGATGAGCACATGAAGCGCTGGGCCAACGGGTAGACCCTGCTCCACAACTTTGCGCACCAGGTCAAACAGGGCGTCACCGGTCACCAGCAGCAAGCTGAAGATGCCGATCCCAAACACCAGTGGACCCAGCAACTCTCCATAGAGCCAGCGATCCAGAAGGCTCAGACGACGAGTCAAAGAGGACAGGGAAACCATCAGATGGTGAAGCTTTCGCCCAGGTAGTACTGCTTGACCAACGAGTTACTGGCCACAACTTGGGAGGAACCGGACGCCAGGACGGTGCCTTCGTTGAGAATATAGGCACGATCTGTAATGGAGAGGGTTTCCCGCACGTTGTGATCCGTGATGAGTAGCCCCACCTGCTTCTGCTTGAGACGCAGGATCAGGGTCTGCAAATCATGGATCGCCAACGGGTCCACGCCGGCGAAGGGCTCATCCAGCAGCAAATAGCGGGGACCATGGGCACCCACTGCCAGCGCCCTGGCCACTTCGGTCCGCCGCCGTTCACCGCCGGAGAGCTGGGCGCCGCGCCGCTGTAGAAAAGGCTCCAGATGAAAGTCTGCAACCAGTTGATTGAGCCGTTGGCGGCGTACGGGTACAGGCAACTCGGATTGCTCCAAACTGAGCAGCAGGTTGTCCCGCACGGTGAGGGAGCGGAAGACGCTGGCCTCCTGGGGCAGATAGCCCAACCCCATCCTGGCTCGCTGGGGCATGGTCAGCGCCGTGATGGAGCGGCCGTCTAAAAGGATGTCGCCCTGATCCGGCTGCAGCTGACCGGTGATCAGGTTGAAGGTGGTGGTCTTCCCTGCCCCGTTGGGTCCGAGGAGACCCACCACTTCGCCCAACTCCAGCCGCATGCTCAGTGATCGAATCAACTGGCGACCGGCCAGGCTCAAGTTGATGCCCTTCAACTCCAGACTCATGGAGTCAACACCTCCTGGGTAGGGGAGGACAGGTTATAGGTGCTATGCACTTGTTCACCTGGCTTGGACTCCACGACAAATGTCCGGGACTGTGTCGTATACACCAGCCGCTCACCACGAGTGCTGTTGCCCCCGTCTTGCCTGACCTCTACGCTGCCGCTGAGGACCAGCCTTCCCTCCCGGGTGAAGTACTGGGCTTGGTCCGCCGTGGCGGTGAGGTTATAGGCCGGGTAAGTGATCTGCACCCGTCCCTCTGCCGTGAGGATGCCTTCCTCTTCATTCATCTTCTGCTGGTCGGAGCGGATGCTGATCCGGTTCCTGTCTGGCCGCTGTTGATCGGGGTTGGCGTCTGTGGTCTGCGCCAGGGACGGCAAGGGGACAGCGGATGATGGGGGGTGGAATGGCTGGGCTCTGCCGGGCCAGGCTGTTGTGGCTGCCAGAGCCATCATCAACAGCATCCAGGTTGGCCATAGCCAAGACAGATTGGTTACCACTGGTGCGCGTATGGCCTGGCCAACCAGTTTGCCTTACCAGGGTGCCCCCTGGCTGGGGGAGGACAACCGCGGTGGGGGCGGGGCGCTGCCCCCTGGGGGTGCCTGCAGAAAGCGAAGCCAATACCGGCCTTGGTGGTGCAGGTGGCCCAGGTCCACCCCATCCAGCTCGTCACAGCAGCGGGATAGACGCGCCACGGCTTCACCCCAAAGCAAGGCGGCGCCACGGCGGTTGCCCTGCTGCCAATGGACCATGGCCACGGAAATCTGAATCAAGGCCTGCAGCGGCCTGCGGCGTGGCTCCAGGCTCTCCTGCCAGAGGGCCTCCAGGGCATCATGGCAGGCGTACCAGTCTTCCTGTGCAAAGAGGGCTAATGCCGAGACGAGGGCAGGATCCGGACAGGCTGCCATGGGAGGCGCAAGGGGGAAGAGTTCTTTCGAAAGAGGTCTAGCGTTTTACAGGCTTGCGGCTGGGCAGCTTGCGCAGGCGAATGGATTCAGGAGTCACCTCCAGTACCTCATCGGGGCCGATGTAACCTAGGGATCGTTCCAGGTTCATCTCCACGGGACTCTGCAAGGTGTCCAGTTCTTCTGCGCCCGCTGAACGCATGTTGGTGAGCTGTTTGGTCTTGCAGACGTTGATCTCCAAATCCTGGGGGCGTGTGTGCTCCCCCACGATCATTCCTTTGTAAACTCTGGTCCCAGGGCGAATGAAAAACTGGCCCCGGTCTTCCGCATTCTTGAGGGCATAGACGGTGGCCACGCCCGTCTCAAAGGCAATCAGCACCCCGGTATGGCGGGCTTGCAGATCCCCTTCCATCTTGCGGTAGTCCAAAAACGAATGGCTCATCAAGCCCTCTCCGCGGGTCATGCGGATGAAGTCACTGCGAAAGCCCACCAGGCCGCGAGCAGGAATGATGAACTCCATTTGACAGCGACCATCCCCGGCGGTAGTCATGTTCTGCATTTCCCCCTTGCACGTGCCAAGGCGCTCAATGCAGCTCCCCACCGCCGCTTCCGGCACGTCC
Source organism: Candidatus Synechococcus spongiarum SP3 (assembly GCA_001007665.1). GTDB lineage: Bacteria > Cyanobacteriota > Cyanobacteriia > PCC-6307 > Cyanobiaceae > Synechococcus_B > Synechococcus_B spongiarum_B. Next base: position 24,729 of record JXQG01000018.1, read on the forward strand.
AGAACGATGGCCTCGTAGGGCTCACAGATGTCTTCATCCATGGTGCGGAAGATCACCTGGGGTTGGGAGACCTGGAACTCGTAGCCTTCCCGCCGCATGGTCTCGATCAAAATGCCCAGATGGAGTTCCCCCCGTCCACAGACGGTGAAGCGGTCCGGAGACGTTGTATCGCTCACCCGCAGGGCCACGTTGGTGAGCAGTTCCTTGCTTAACCGGTCCCGCAGCTGACGACTGGTAACAAACTTGCCCTCCCGTCCGGCAAAGGGGGAATCATTGACCATGAAGGTCATCTGCAAGGTGGGTTCATCCACCTTGATCAGCGGCAAGGCCTTAGGGTTGGGACTGTCACCGCAGGCAATGGTGTCGCCAATGTTGACCCCGCTAAAGCCCGCCACTGCAACAATGTCTCCGGTGGTGGCAGTCTCGATCTCCAGGCGCCTCAGCCCCTGAAACCCTAGAAGTTTGCTGATCCGGCCCCGCTTGATGGCGCCGTCACCGCGGATCAAGATTGCCTGCCGCCCGGTGTTGATGGTGCCGTTGTGGATGCGGCCAATGGCAATGGTGCCCAGGAAATCGCTGTAGTCCAGGGTGGTGACTTGCAGTTGCAGGGGCTTGTCGGGATCACCTACGGGGGGTGGTGTGTGGCGAAGAATGGCCTCAAACAAGGGCTGCAAGGTATCGCTGCCCCTGGCCGGATCAGTCGTGGCAAATCCCCCAAGACCACTGCCAAAGAGGTAGGGGAAATCACATTGGTCATCGTCGGCGCCCAGTTCCAGGAAGAGATCCAGAACCTTGTCCGCCGCCGCGTCCGGCATGGCTTGGGGTCGATCAACCTTGTTGATGAAAACAATGGGCCGCAGGCCCTTCTCCAGAGCCTTTTTCAGGACAAAGCGGGTCTGCGGCATGGGGCCTTCGTTGGCGTCCACCACCAGCAGACAGCCATCCACCATGCCCAACACCCGCTCCACCTCCCCGCCAAAGTCCGCGTGACCAGGGGTGTCCACGATGTTGATGCGGGTCTGTCCGTAGTCCACCGCGGTGTTCTTGGCCAGGATGGTGATGCCCCGCTCCCGCTCCAACGCATTGCTGTCCATCACGCAACTGGGGACAGCCTCCCCCTGGCGAAAAATGCCCGACTGGGCGAGCAGGGCATCCACCAGGGTGGTCTTGCCATGGTCCACGTGGGCAATGATGGCAATGTTCCGAATGGGTCGGCCCATAACAGGCAAGGCATCAGTCAATGGTTATGTTGCCGTATTGAAGCGGCGCGCCTGCTGGAATAATTCCAGCGCATGACTGCTGCCTTCCCAACGCCAGTGCCATGGCTCATAGGCCACGCCCTGACGATTGTCTACTGGGAAGGACAGCCGGAAGTGATAGCGGGCCGCGTGCTGCTGCAACCAGGCGAAGGCGGCACTCTGATCAAAGGTTGATTCCAGATCCAACTCGGGATGGCGGGCATCCCCCAGGTCCAGGGCATAACCGGTGTGATGCTCGGAGTACCCTGGCGGGGCGCTGACTTTGGCCCGCTCCTCCGGCCCTTGACTCCGTTCCACCATGACGGGGAAAAACAGATTGTGCTGGGTCTCCTGATCCCGAAAGGCGCTCAGCAGCCGCAATTGCACGCCTGCTGCCGCTGCGTCCCTCTGCATGGCCAGAAATGCCGCCGCCGCATCCCCATGGAGTCGGCGGCCGGGGATCACCTCCACCAGGTCCGCCTCGTGCGCAATGGGGTAGGAGAAGTGCCCCAGGAGACGACCATCCGCCTCTGGCGTAGGCATGAGCTCTGTCAAAGGGTCAAACGGGGACACGTTCTGGGTGGAGCGCAGGAAAACGAACGTTCCCACCACGATACCGCTGGCCAGCAGGATCAGTAGTATCAACAGGCCCTGCTGCTGCCGGGGAACAGGTGGTGTCAGACGGCGAGCAACGGGGATCTCGTCCAATTGGTTTGTTACCTGTGGCACATTTTGGGCCCATCGCCTTCCCCCTGAATTATTGCTCCAGGGAGCCCCACCCTGCAACTGCTTGGCAACAGCTTACCCATTGCCCTGGGTCGTGGCTGTAGGTTCGGAGGATCGCTCCCTGCCAAGTACGAGGAGAGTTGTCATGCTGCGCGTTGCCGTTGTTGGCGGAGGCCCCAGTGGGTCCTGTGCTGCGGAAGTGTTGGCCAAAGCTGGAATCAAAACCTGGCTGTTTGAGCGCAAGCTGGACAATGCCAAGCCCTGTGGCGGCGCCATTCCCCTCTGCATGGTGGAGGAATTTGACCTCCCCAGCCACATCATCGACCGCAAGGTTCGCAATATGCGGATGATTTCCCCGTCCAACAAGGAAGTGGACATCCGTCTGGATCCCCTCGGGTATCGCCGGGATGAATTTATCGGGATGTGTCGTCGGGAAATTTTTGATGCCTTCCTGCGCAATCGAGCAGCAGCGAATGGCGCCACACTGATCAACGGCCTGGTCCAGGCCATCACCACCGGGCCCCAACGTCAAGGCCCCTACACCATCCGCTACGCCGCGCACGGTGAGGGGCTCAAGGGTGACTGCCAAACCCTGGAGGTGGACTACATCATCGGCGCCGATGGGGCTAACTCCCGGGTGGCCAAGGCCATGGATGCGGGGTCTTACAAAGTGGCCATTGCCTTTCAGGAGCGGATTCGTCTGCCCAGGGAGGAGATGTCCTACTACGAGGATTTGGCGGAGATGTATGTGGGCACTGATGTGTCCCCCGACTTTTACGCCTGGGTGTTTCCAAAGTACGACCACGTGGCGGTGGGCACCGGCACCATGCAGGAAAATCAGTCCCTGATCAAGGCTCTTCAACGGGGCATTCGCCAACGGGCCAGCAAGCGCCTGTTTCGTGGCGAGGTGATCAAGGTGGAGGCTCATCCCATTCCCGAGCACCCGCGCCCGCGCCGGGTGGTGCAGCAAATGAGTCTGGTGGGTGACGCCGCTGGCTATGTGACCAAGAGTTCCGGTGAGGGCATCTACTTTGCCGCCAAGAGCGGCCGCATGTGCGCGGAAGCCCTGGTGCAGGTGAGTCGGCAGGGCAAGCACATCCCCACGGCTGGAGAGATGAAACGCACCTACCTGCGCCAGTGGGATCGTCGCTATGGCTCCACCTACACGGTGTTGGACATCCTCCAGCGGGTGTTCTACGCCAGCGACGCAACCCGTGAGGCCTTCGTGGAGATGTGCGACGACAGGGATGTGCAACGCCTCACCTTTGACAGCTACCTCTACAAGAGGGTTGTGCCCATGAGTCCGTGGCAACAGGTGAAGATCACGGCATTGACCGTGGCAAGCCTGTTGCGGGGTCAGGCGATTGCGCCGAAGATCTACCACCCGGTGGACACCGCCGTGGGGCGTCCCCAGGAAGACTTTCTCAATCCCAATGCTGTCGAGGTGGAGATGACGCCACGGGGCTGTGCGCCAGCCGCCGACCCTCAACCGGATAAACGGGAAAAGTCGGCAATGACCAGCGCCTGATTGCGCAGGACGGCCAGCAGGTTGAGCCGGTTGCGGCGTACGTCCGGATCGGAGGCCATCACCATCACGCTGTCGTCCCCTTCAAAAAAGGCCTGCAACTGGGGGGACAACATCCCCAGGCCCGTGAGCAGGCGTTCGTAGCCATCCCGATCCCTGGCCCGGCTGAGGGGGGCCAAGGCTTCCAAGGAAGCCAACACGGCCCCCTCCACGGGGGAACTGAACAGGGACGCATCCACACAGTCCTTGGGGTTGCGCTGATGACGCTCCAGATCACCCTTCTCCGCCAGCCGAGCAGCCCGCTGCACCACCATCTGGATGGGCGCCAACTCCCCGAAGTTCCGTAGCCGCTGCAGCAGCAGACCACGGCAGACCACGTCCACCGGATCCTGGAGCAAGGCTGCAGGCTCCTGTGCTTCTGCCGCCACCGCATCAACGATGTCGTAATCCAGCCCCAGGTCCGCCAGCAGGGTGCGCAGGCGTTGCTGCAGAAAGGCCAACAGGTCTGCCAGCAGGGCTGCGGGACTCACGGTCAGATTGGAAAAGTCCTGGGCGGACTGGCTGCAGGCAGCCTCCAGCAAGGTCACCAGGTTGAGGGACCAGCCACAGTCCACCAGGATGCGCAGCAGTCCATTGCCAGCCCGCCGCAGGGCAAAGGGATCGGAAGAGCCGCTGGGACGCTGACCGGTGGCAAAGATGGAGACCAACAGTTCCAGCCGCTCGCTCAAGGCCAGAACCCGACCCAAGTCCGAAGTAGGCAGGGGATCGTCAGCGCCACTGGGCAGGTAGTGCTCGCGGATGGCCTCGGCCACTTGCGAACCTTCGCCAGAGGCCATGGCGTACTTGGCCCCCATCACCCCTTGCAATTCCGGGAACTCACCCACCATCTGGGTCACCAGGTCCGCCTTGCACAACAGTGCCGCACGGCTGAGCGCCTCCCGATTCAACTGGAGCGTCCCGTTCTGCCGCTGGAGCGCCATGGCCGTGGCCTGAGCCTGACGCGCCAAGCGGTCGGTACGGTCCTTCAGGGAGCCCAGCCCCACGGCAAAGGTGACCCCCTCGAGACGGGGTAGGTAGTCTTCTAGGGGTTGAGAGCAGTCCTGGTCGTAGAAAAAGGCCCCATCAGCAAGTCTGGCCCGCAGCACGCGTTCGTTGCCTTGGGTAATGAGGGCCGCGTCCGCAAGGGGGCTGGCGTTGGTGATGGCCAGAAAGTGGGGATCCAGCACCCCATGGGCATCCAGCGCCAAAGGATCCGCCGGGGCTTGAAACAACGGCACATAGCGCTGGTGCGTCACCATCTCCATGGCGCTCACCTCGGCCGGCAGGGACAGAAAACATTCCTCCATGCGACCAACGATCAACCCCGGTGCTTCCACAAGGTCCGTCAGTTCCTCCAACAGTGCCGGCTTGAGTTGGGGGACGGCGCCCAGTTCAGCAGCCTTGCTCTCAATCAGATGGCGGATGTGCGCCTGCCGCTGCTGGCGGTCGGGAACGATGCCCGCCTTCCGGAGGCTGGCCTCATAGGCTTCAGCCGTGGCAATGGGAAGAGGGTCATAACGCCAGCCCCGGCGGAGTCCATAGGAGCTGGCCTGGGCTGATACAACAGGACTGGTCTGCTCCAGTTGCACCGGCAGAAGCTGATCATCCAGTAGAGCCACCAGCCAGCGGATCGGGCGACTAAACCGTTGAGTCCCTGTCCCCCAGCGCATCAGCCGTTTGCCCTGAATGGCTGCAATCCAGCCGGGAATCGCCTCCTGCAGCAATGCCTCTGTTGCCTGGCCCGGTTGCGGTACCTCGGCAAAGACAAATTCCCCTTTGGGGGTGGCGCGGATGGCCAGGTCCTCCACCGCCAGCCCCCAGCGCCGGGCAAACCCTTGGGCTGCAGGTGTGGGCTGGCCCTGGTGAAAGGCCTGCCGTGCTGGTGGTCCCTTGCATTCCTTCACCCGGTCCCTCTGCCGTGACGGCAGATCCCGCACCAACACCCCCAGGCGGCGGGGTGTGGCAAAGCCCTGCAACGGCAGGGCATCAAAGTGCCAGTCCTGCAAGGAGGCCGTGATCAACGGACCCAACTGGGTCAGAGCTGCCGGGCAAAATGCCGGCGGCAACTCCTCGGTGCCAATTTCCAGAAGTAGGGAAGCCACGTATCCACAACGGGATCCATGGAACTGTATGGCCCGTCCTTCGCCATGGGGTTTCTGTTTAGCCTGCGGGGCCACCCCTAAGCACCCCTCTTTGGCGTCCCCGCAACTCCACTCCAGCACCATCGCTGCCGTCAAGGAGCGAGCCGACATTGTGGACGTGGTGTCCGAGCACGTGGTGCTCAAGAGGCGGGGACGGGAGTTTGTGGGTCTCTGCCCCTTTCATGAGGACAAGTCACCGTCCATGACGGTGTCCCCCGCCAAGCAACTCTATTACTGCTTTTCCTGTGGGGCCGGTGGCCACAGCATCAAGTTCCTCATGGAGCTGCAGCAGAGCAGTTTTACCGAGGTGGTGTTGCAACTGGCGCAGCGCTATCAGGTGCCGGTTCAGACCCCCTCTGCTGGCCAACAGGATCGACTGCGGCAACAGCTCTCCCATCAGGAGTCGCTCTACCGTGTCCTGGCCTTGGCCGCAGGCTGGTTTCAGGCCAATCTCCAACAGGCCCGGGGAGGGCAGGCGGCCCTGGCCTATCTCAAGCAGCGTGGCGTCAGTGGGGCTTCCATAGAGCAATTTCAACTGGGCTATGCCCCCGAAAGTTGGGATGCCCTGCTGCGCCACCTGGGGCAGGTGGAGGATGTCACGGCCTTGCAATTGGAGGCGGCAGGCCTGGCAGTGCCCCGCCAAGGAGGGGAGGGCCACTACGACCGCTTCCGCCAGCGGCTGATGATCCCCATTCGGGACAAGCAGGGCCGGGTGGTGGGCTTTGGCGGCCGCAGCCTGGATGGCCGTGAGCCCAAATATCTCAACTCTCCCGAGACGGCAGTATTCGAAAAAGGGAAAACTCTGTTTGGCCTGGACATGGCCGCGGGCGCCATCCACAAGGCTGACCTGGCCGTTGTGGTGGAGGGCTACTTTGACGTCATCACGCTGCACGGCGCCGGGGTGCGCAACAGTGTGGCGGCTCTGGGGACAGCCCTCAGCTCCTGGCAGATCAAGCAGCTCTGTCGTACTTCGGCCAGCAAACGCATTGTCCTGAACTTCGACGGCGACAGTGCGGGCGCCCGGGCCAGCCAGCGGGCCATTCAGGAGGTGGAGCAGTTGACCCTGCAGGGGGAACTGGAACTGCGGGTCTTGCCCCTCCCCCCTGGGCAGGATCCTGACGATTATCTACGGCAGCACGGCAGTGACGCCTATGGCCAGCACCTGGCTGCAGCCCCCCTCTGGTTGGATTGGCAAATCGAGCAGGAGCTGCAGGATTGTGATCTGAGCCGCACGGACCACTTCCAGAGGGCACTGCGGTCCGCAGAGGAGTTGCTGGGCAAGATCCCCGCCAACGCCGTGGCTGTGCGCAGCCGCTACATCCACCAAGTGGCGGAGCGGCTTGCCGGTGGCCAGGCCCGCTTGGCGCTGGATCTGGAGGAGGACTTGCGCCACCGGGTCCGTGGGCAGCGGTGGCATGGTCGCTCCAGGCGCCACGCTCCGCCGGGTGAGACCAGTGCCCACGGCACTGCTGAAGGCCGCATCCTGCAGCTTTATCTTCTCTGCCCGTCACACCGCCTGGCCATCCGCCGCGCCCTGCGTCAGCGGGACTTGGAAGACTTTGCCATTGCCACCCATCGCCGACTGTGGGCAGCCATCACCACAGTGGAGCATCAACACTTGGCTCCCATGGAAGAGCGGCAGTGGTACCAGGTGGGCAGTGACCCGGCAACGTGTTCGGAACACATTGCCGAAGGCCTGACATCACTGGATTTGCCCCCACTGCTGATGGCCCATTTGTCCGGGGAAGACACCATTGATCTGCAAACCCGATTGGCTGCCCTCCTGCAGCCCAGTGAAGCCGCACAGGTGGAACTGGGACAGCCGCCGCTGTCCGTCCTGGGGGCTGCTGCAGCCCTGCTGGAGCGCCAGCGCAGTCTGAGACGCTGCCGCCACCTCCTTGAGGCGTGGAGTGCTCAATCCATCATCACCACGGAACACTGCATCGCCACCTTGCTGGAGCAGGAAGCCACCACGACGCCGGAGACCCACCCTGACCCCAGGGCCGCCGTGGAAGACAAAATCCATGCCCTCTACCTCCAGGGGAACAAAGATGCCCTACACCTGCAGGAGCTTTACTACGTGGAGCGCCGCACACTGTCTGCCCTGGACCAGGAACGTTGCGGGACACTGGAGGACCAGAAGTCGTTGAGTGGGCACAACGAACAGGGAACGACGAGGAATGAATGACAGGAGATGGGATGCCAGCCAAGCAGGGTGCATCTCACTGCCGGGCAAGGAAGGGACGCCTGTGACGCTGCTGGCCACCGTTCACCACCCTCAGCGTCGCGGGTTGCTTGTCATGAAGCTGAAGGGTGGTTCTCCCCTGTCTCCAGCGGAAATGGACAGTGGGTCGGGTGAGTAGAAGGGGGACACCGCGAGCGGGTTAGTAGTCCTGGTTGAATGCGGCCGGAGTGTCTGTAAGGCTGCAAACCACGGACTCTTCCTCTGTCATTTCAGCAATCCTCACCACGGGACGACCCATTTTTTTCAGAACGTCCACATCAGCCATGGTCTGGCAGCGGGCGATCAAGGTGCCCTGTTCGTCGTAGCAACAGAAAAACTTCACAGAAGGCTCCAACTCCATCATCATTATGGCAGCGGAGCCAGGAACTTGCCGATGAATTGGCCTCATCCGCAGCCGCGCTTTTGGACCTGGACCAGAAATCCTTGAGGTGCTACAAGCGAGAACCAGCCTGTCGACTGGGAATTCCGCCCTTGGACCAGGAGCACGGGGCCTGGGACCTGGTTGGCCCAAGTCAGCCAACGCTGACATGACTGGAGCGTCTCGATTCAGTGGCGTGACGGGAAGCACTGTCTGCCCAACCCCCAGCGCGCACCGTCGACCTCCATTGCTGCAACGTTATTCCGCAGGTCACAGGCCCTGCGCCCCCTCTGCCCATGTGACAAGTGAATTAGTGGCACACCATCTACTGCACCATGCCGGATCTTGGGTGCTACCTTTCGTTGGTGCTCATTGGCGTCCACCTTTCGAAAGGCGCTGTGAGCAGTACCTAGACAATCCAGTTCAGGAATCTTGCTCTGTCCTATGCCCTGAAGGGTTTGGCTCTCGTCAGTTTGCCGTCCTTCAACCATGGGCAATGTGCAGAGTGGAGGTCCCGTCAAAAATTTTTTGAAGCCTTCAGGCTTTCGCTTTGAAGGCTTCTTGCCGGATCTGAGTCAACCGGACCGAGTTGTGAAATCATGTTTTAATGATTCAATAACTCAATTCTCGAACCCCTTAACTGGGTGATCTTTGGCTATTTGACTCATCAAATGGTTAAAGATATCTCACTTTGCGAATCTTTATTTTAAGAATCAAAAGGAAGTGAGCCAAAACGGAGAGTTTGATCCTGGCTCAGGATGAACGCTGGCGGCGTGCTTAACACATGCAAGTCGAACGAACCTTCGGGTTAGTGGCGGACGGGTGAGTAACGCGTGAGAATCTGCCCTCAGGAGGGGGACAACAGTTGGAAACGACTGCTAATACCCCATATGCCGAGAGGTGAAACGAATTTCGCCTGGGGATGAGCTCGCGTCTGATTAGCTTGTTGGTGGGGTAATGGCTTACCAAGGCTTCGATCAGTAGCTGGTCTGAGAGGACGATCAGCCACACTGGGACTGAGACACGGCCCAGACTCCTACGGGAGGCAG
>JXQG01000093.1 GCA_001007665.1 Candidatus Synechococcus spongiarum SP3
AGAGGGTCTGGGTGGGGAAGGCGAACGCGATGCCCTGCTCCGCGAACATCTGCACCAGAGCCACGTTCACCTGTTGCTGCGCATCAAGGGCTTGCGCGTAATTGTTGGTGGGGATGTTGTAGCAGAGCTCGAAGTCCAGGCTGCTGGCGCCAAACTCGACGAAGTGACAACGGTCGAATTCCGCGTCCTTCACCCCCTCCACAATGGCCCTGACCATGGCGGGGATCCGCTTCAGCACCGAAGGGGGGGTGTCGTAGATGACGCCAAAGCGGTAGATGCGGCGGCGGCGCTGCATCACGGTGTAGTTGGAGAGGGTCTGGTTGGCCAGGGACGAGTTGGTCATCACCACCAGTTCCCCATCCACGCTGCGCAGCCTGGTGGAGTGGATCCCCACCTGCTCCACCCTGGCCCAGGTGCCGCTGTCGCCAACGTGGAGAAAGTCTCCGTTGCGGAACGGCTTATCCAGCAGGATGTAGATGTATTCGAAAAATTCGGCCACAGGCTTCTGCAGCGCCAGGCCAGCACCGATGCCCCCGGCGCTCAGCACTGCCCACAGGGCGCCGAGAGGAACGCCGAGGGACTGCAGGTAGATCACCCCGCCCAGCACCCACACCAGAGCCCGCAACATGGGTTTGAGAGCAGTCAGGATCTGCAAACCGGAATCGTCGTCCTTGGCCAGTTGCTGGAGCGTGCTGGTCAGCAGCCGCACCAGGATGCGGTTGGCGGCCTGCACGATCACCACTGCGGTCACCAGCCCGGTCAGGGCGGTAACAATCCGGTCGCCGATGCCCTCGTAGGGAATCCCTTCCCAGGCCCAGGTCACCGCCCCCATGGCCAGCATGGGCACCAGGGCCTTGTGGAGTGTCTTGACGACGAAGTCATCAATGGTGGTGGAGGTTTTCCGAGTGAACCGTGTCGCTGTGGCGAGACCAATGCGCCCCAACAGCCAAACCACCAGCAGTCCGCCCACCAGCTTGGCCAATGCAACGGGCAAGGCAGCAATCAACTCCCGGGCCGGCATGGAATCGCAGAGACAACGTCCCCCCAGACTATCCCTGCAACCTCTGCCTGCACCGTTGCCCACCACCAGCTTGCCCGTGCCCGATCCGGTGGGGGCGTGGTCACCGTCTGGGGTTGCCACCAGCACGGAAGAAACTTTTTAGACTGACGGGCGCGTATGTTGGGCGAAGGTCCCTTGGCGTCTTCTCTAGTGCAGGCTGAGCAGCCGCTGCGTTATGACCACGGCAGAGATCTGCTCTGGCTGCTGCTGCGGCCCTGGCGGTTGATCAGCCGTCTTCTGGTGCTGCTCCTGCACTTTACGGGCCTGGCGGTGCGGCTGGTGACCCAGGGGAGCAGCACGGATCAGGCGGTCCAGAAACGTCTGGCCCAGACGGTGTTGAAAACCCTCACCCAACTGGGCCCCTGCTTCATCAAGGTGGGCCAGGCCCTCTCCACCCGCCCCGATCTGGTGCCCGGCGCCTGGCTGGACGAGCTCACCAAGCTGCAGGATCAACTGCCGGCCTTCCCCCTGGATGCCGCCAGGGACATGGTGGAAACAGACCTGGGGCAGCCTGTGGACAGGTTGTTCCGTACGTTTCCCCAGGAGCCCGTTGCTGCGGCCTCGCTGGGGCAGGTCTACAAGGCGCGGCTCGGCAACGGACTCTGGGTTGCGGTGAAGGTGCAGCGGCCTGGCCTGGAGACGGTGATCCGTCGGGATCTGGTGCTGCTGCGGCTGCTTGCCATGGTGTTCGGCCCGGCGTTGCCCCTCAACCTGGGGGACGGGTTGCCGGCCATTGTGGACGAGTTCGGCAGCAAGCTTTTCGAGGAGATCGACTACGACGCCGAGGCCCGGCACGCCCGCCGCTTTGCCCGGCAATTCCGCAACAACCCGACGGTGATGGCGCCGGTGGTGGTGGACAGCCACAGCAGCCGGCGGATTCTCACCACCGTCTGGCTGGAAGGCCCCAAGCTTCGGGATCCGGAGGAGTTGCGCCGCCACGGCCTGGATCCCACCGCCCTGATTCGCACAGGCGTGACCGCTGGGCTGGAGCAGTTGCTGGAGCATGGCTTCTTCCATGCGGACCCCCACCCGGGCAACCTGATTGCCCTGCCTGGGCGCACAGGCGACAAGGGCCATCTGGGCTACGTGGATTTCGGCATGATGGACGAGATCAGCCAGGATGACCGCCTGATCATCACGGACTCCATCATTCACCTGATCAACAAGGACTACGAAAGCCTGGCGGACGATTTTATTCGCCTGGGCTTTCTACGGCCCGACGTGGATCGGCAGCGCATTGTGCCCGCACTGCGGGAGGTGCTGGCCATGAAGCTGGCCCATGCGGTGAGCGACTTCAACTTCAAGCAGGTGACGGATCGCTTCTCGGAGTTGATGTACGACTATCCCTTCAGGGTTCCCGCCCGGTTTGCCTTGATTATTCGCGCCCTGGTGAGCCAGGAGGGGGTCGCCCTGCGGCTGGATCCCGGTTTCCGGATTGTGGGGGTGGCCTATCCTTACGTGGCGCGGCGCTTGTTGGCGGCGGATACGGCGGAGCTGCGGGACAAGCTGCTGGACGTGCTCTTTGACCAGGAGGGGCGGCTGCGGCTGGAGCGGCTGGACAGCCTGTTGAGCGTGGCCCGTGACACCGGGGACGGGCAGGACGTGCTGCCCCTGGCCAGTTCCGGACTGCGTCTTCTGTTTACGGCGGATGGCCGGATGCTGCGCCAGCGCCTGTTGCAAACCCTGGTGCGGGACGACCGCTTGCAGACCCAGGACATGGTGGGTCTGCTGAGTCTGCTGCAGCGTCACTTTGGCGCCGCCGACGTGGCCAGGGGTCTGGCCCAGTCCCTCTGGAAACGCCTGAATCCCCTCGCCGTCTGAGGTGGTTCGAGATGGTTCGAGATGGTTCGAGGTGGTTGCCCTACACTGCAACCCTGCGGATCGGCACTGTGCATTGTGGGTGAAAATGTTCTGAGTCCAGCCCTCCAGGACCAACTGGACGCGCTCCTGGCTGCCTCCTACCCCTGGCAGAGCCAACCCCCCTATGCCCTCAGCGGGATGGGTCTGCTGATGGCCTTGTTGTGCGGATTGACCTTCGCCCGCCAGATCGGCCGGCGCCTGGAGGACTGGAAGCAGGACCGTCTGCCCCTCCTGCCCCTGGAGCGCCCCACAACGGTGATTCCCTATGTCGGCATCGTGGCGGGGACCGTCCTGTTCATTGGCGCCGGTCTGCAAGTGTTTGGCTTTGGGGCCGGGAGCAGTTTTTTCTTGTCTCTTCTTCTGGCGGCGTCCACCGGCGCCGGGCTCTGGCAACAGTTGGAGGACCTCATGGGGCAAGTGGAGAAGGGCACTTTTGCCGCGGCGGATTTCGACTTTCTTGAAACCCGCCGCTGATCCCTTGTCGCCCCCTTGGGCGTTGCCAACGCATCGGCGGTGTGGAGGGGCGGCCCTGCGGCTAGGCTGCTCTCAGGTTGAGTACGGCCTTGGCCATCCAATCCCCCGCTCCGGCGCCCCCGTCCAGGCTTCTCCTGGTGGAAGACGATGACACCATCCGTGAAATCACGGCCGAGAGCCTGACGGCTGAAGGATTTCTGGTGGATGCCGTGGCCCACGGCAATGCGGCCCTGGGCCACTTCCAGGACAGTCCGAAGACCAACGCGTTTGACTTGATCCTCCTGGATCTGATGATGCCCGGCGTCCATGGCCTGGATCTCTGTCGCTATCTCCGCCGTCGAGGCTTCACCACCCCCATCCTGATCGTGAGCGCCAAGGATTCGGAAACCGACCGGGTGGTGGGCCTGGAGGTGGGAGCGGACGATTATCTGGTGAAGCCCTTCGGGATGCGGGAGCTGGTGGCCCGCTGCCGGGCGTTGCTGCGCCGCTCCGGCTGCACCTCCCAGCAACCGGCTGTGGAGGTGCTGAAGCACGGCGAACTGGCGCTGTACCCCGAAGAGTACTGCGCCGCCATGGGAGGGCGCCCTCTGAATCTGCCGCCCAAGCAATACAAGCTGCTGGAGTTTTTCATGCGCTATCCCCGCCGCGTCTGGAGCCGGGACAAGCTGCTGGAGCGGATTTGGGGACCGGACTTTATCGGTGACGTCAAAACCGTGGATGTTCACATCCGCTGGCTACGGGAGAAGCTGGAGGAGAATCCCAGCCAACCTGTGCTGATCACCACGGTTCGCGGCTTCGGGTATCGCTTTGGCTGACGGTGCGGTCCTGCTGTTGGGGGTGCTGCTGGGGCTGCTGGCCCCATGGCTTGTGGGGCGGCAGTCGTCAAGGCGCCGTCTGCCCTTTGACGACCAGATGCTCCAATGGCTGCGACAGGCCCCTGTGGGGGTGCTGGTGCTGGATCAGCGGCAAACCATTTGTCTGGTGAACGACAAGGCCTGTGCCCTGCTCCACCTGGGAGGGGAAGAGGCCCCACGGGAACAACGTCCCCTGCTGGAGGCCATCCGCTGCCATCAACTGGAAGAGGCGAGTCAGCGGGCGCGCCGCACAGGGCAACGGCAACGCATCCGCTGGGTGCTCACCTCCACCAGCGGCAATCCCCACCACCTGGAACCCGTCGCCACCGAGCAGCTGGAAGCTGTGGCCTTGCCTGGTTATCGGGGCTGGGTGGCCGTTTTTCTGCTCAACCGCCACGCCCTGCTGGCCCAGAGGGAACAGCAGGAGCGGTGGGTCAGCGACGTGGCCCATGAACTCAAAACCCCCCTCACCGCCCTGAGGCTGGTGAGCGAAAGTCTGGTGGACAGCTGCAATCCCCACCAGGCCAGGTTGATGGAGCGATTGCAGAAGGAAATCGTTCGGCTCCAGAGCCTAGTGGAGGATTTGCTGGAGCTCTCACGGTTGGAGAGCACGTTGCTGCAACACCACGCCACCCCGGTGACGGTGGTGGACCAGGTGCAAGCGGCCTGGCAGTTTCTGCTCCCTTTGGCGGAGCCGCGTCACGTGGGCCTGAGCGTCACCAGCGCCAGCCCGGCGGCCACCGTTCCCGCCGACGCCTCCCGCTTGCAACGGGCGTTGCTGAACCTGCTGGACAACGCCCTGCGCTATAGCCCCAACCACGGCACCATCCAGGTAAAAATTGTCGAGGACCGGAACTGGCTCAAGCTGGACGTGGAGGACCAGGGATCTGGTTTCAGTGAAACCGACCTGCAACATGTCTTTGAGCGTTTCTATCGGGGTGAAGTCTCCCGGGCGCGGGCCAGCAGCCTGAGCGGCAGCGGGCTGGGTTTGGCCATTGTGCAGCAAATTGCCGCCACCCACGGGGGGCATGTGCGCGCCCTGAATCGCCCTGAGGGGGGAGCGTCCGTGCGGCTGAGCCTCCCCAGGAATCCACCTGTTTCCCAGGAGAGGCGGCTGATGGCTGGCCATTGAATCCATCATGGCCCCATGGGTTCCGGGGTTTGTTGTGGCGGTCGTAGACGGCGCCGACAGGCTGCGCACTGCATGAAAGCATGTTCCCTGCTTAATGCATTGACCGGGCAAGTTAGCTAGACTGGGCCAGCCCTCTAAAGCCAGTCAATCCTATGGGACGGGTAACAAGCAGCCATGACGTTCCTTTCCGAGAGGGGGGAGCCGTTGGCAACCTGGAAGCCGCGCCGGCAGGCTTGCGGCTTTTGCCGTCCCGTCTGCCGGAACGTGTCGCGCCTCAGTTGATCTTCCGCCTCTTCGCCCTGGCAAGGTATGTTTCCTCTCTTGCCTGCCCGAGGTTCCTTCCCCGCTGCCAGCGGCTCGCCGGGCATCTGGCGCTCGGGGCGCTGCTGCTGGCGGGCGCGGGCGCCAGCCTCAACGACGAGGCCCACGCACAGATCTCTTTTTCTGCCTCTACCTATACAGTAACGGAGGGTACAGAAACTGTTCAGATAACGCTACAGTCGAGTGACGACACAGGAACATATTCAGTGACCGTGACATCTGCCGACGACACAGCAACTGCGGGAGACGACTATGCATCTGTCTCGCAAACGATCACCTTCACGAACGAATCAGAAAAGACCTTTGATGTTACAATTGTCGATGGCGATTGTGATGCAGAATCATCTGAACAGTTTAATCTCACACTATCAGGTGACACGAGCAGCACCAGCCCGACCTCAGCCGCGGTAACCATAAAGGATAATGACAACATCGTTTTTGACACTGCCTCCCCTAGATACTCCACTAACTATACAATAGGGGAGGTTGAATACACTTTTCAGATTCCGCTACGACAATCGAATGACGCCAACGCAACATGTTCGGTGATCGTAGAATCTGCCGACGATGATACAGCAACTGCAGGAGAAGACTATGAACTCTCGCAAACGATCACCTTCATGGATAGTTCAGTAGAGAGCCTTAGTGTTAGTATTATCGATGACACTGTTCTAGAAAATTCGAGTGAACACTTCACTATCTCACTCTCAGGTTCTACGACCGACAGCTCGACAGTCGAAGTAAGAATAAGGGATGAGGAGATAATCGTTCTGAATGCAGGCATGACAAATTATACAATGATCGCCGGTGAGGATTTCGATATCTGTGTGAACTTTAATCTAGACCGCTCAAG
>JXQG01000094.1 GCA_001007665.1 Candidatus Synechococcus spongiarum SP3
GAGGGACCGGAATCCGTTGCCGCGGAGGACGGGAGCATGGGCGCCAGCCAGTTGTCGGCGTGCTGCTGGATGCTGAGGGACCCCTGAGGCAGTGCTTCCGACAAGGATTGTGCGGACTGCAGAAACCTGTCTTTCATGGCCATCGGACCGGGGGGGAGGCCCCTGGGCTTCTGCTGACTGTTGATCGTGCGTTCCGCACAGTCTGCTTTTACGGCAAGTGGACTCATGGGCAGAAACCTGGGGGGAGAAGTGAACAAGCCACAACAGCGCCCGGCCGCCAGGATCTCTTCAACCGAGGGTGGTTGTCACCCCGGTCAGACACGGAAGGCATGGTGGGGCGGGGCGGGCGTATCGGATGGACCGGCTGATTTGTCGCAAGGCTTAGGTGATCAACATGGATGCAGAGCCATGTGGGAGGCCAGTTCAAGAGTCAGGAAGGGCTTCCAGAGATAAGGACCGGTGGTCTGATCTCTCTCCTGAGGCAAGCGACTGACCGCGCTTCACCTGAATTTGGCAAGAGCCAATATGTCACCATGCTAGACAACTCCTTACGTCTCCGCAACTCTTTTCTGGCGTCTACTTCTCCCATCTGGTTGGACGTGTTGGTGGAGATGGGTCAGGGGACCCTGCTGCTCACCTACGTCAACAACCCTGCCGAACCCGCTGAGACGGGTGACCTGGTGTGGGTGCCCGTACGGCAACGGCTCCATGCCGGCCTGGTGATGGCAGAGCGTCCGGAGCCCCCTGCCGGCATGTCCAGGGAGCAGTTGCAAACCGTTAAGAACCTGATTCTGAAGGGTGCTCTCAACAGGGCCTGGGGGCAGCTCGTCAGATGGTGCGCTGAGCACACCCACACCTCCCTGCTTCAGGTTCTGCGGACGGCCCTGCCGCCAGGAGTGCTGGGCCAACGGGCCGGAGACCACAAACCCCGCAAAGGTCGGCGGCAGATCTGGGTCCAACGGCAGCCCCACCCTTCTGTCCAGCAGGAGGTGACAGAACGTCAACAACACCTGCTCCACTGTCTGGATCGCTACGGTCCGCAAGGCTGCTGGCTGAAGGACCTGTTGGACGACAGTGGCTGCAGCCGCAGGCCGGTGGAGAATCTCGCCAGGGCAGGCCTGCTGCTGCTGGAAAGTCGCCACCAGGGGACTTCGGAGCAGCCTCAACTCCAGCCACCCGGCGCCGGCCATGCTCCGGACCCCCCCCGGCAACTCACCCCTGACCAGGCCAGGGTTCTGGCGTCCTTGACCGCACCTGCCGGACAGCCCGATGGACAGGGGGGGGAGGCCCTGCTGTGGGGCGTCACCGGTTCGGGCAAGACGGAGATCTATCTCCAGGCAGCCGCCTTCTGGTTGGCCCAGGGACGGGACGTGCTCATCCTGTGCCCGGAAATCGGCCTGATCCCCCAACTGCTGGATCGTTGCCGCAACCGCTTCCCTCACCGTGCTCTCTCCTACTCCAGCCACCTGAGCGACGGGGAACGGCGCCAAACCTGGGAGCGTTGCCGTGACGGTGGTCCCTGGCTGGTGGTGGGGACCCGCTCCGCCGTGTTTCTGCCCCTGGCGCTGCCGGGTCTGGTGGTGTTGGACGAGGAACACGACCCGTCCTACAAGCAGGAGGCCCCTATGCCCTGCTACCACGCCCGTGACGTGGCCCGTTACCGGGCCCGGCAGGACGGGGCCTGTCTCCTTCTGGGCAGCGCCACCCCCAGCTTGGAGAGTTGGCGACGGTGCCGTGCCGGCGCGTGCCAACTGCTCCGACTCAAGGAGCGGGTGGCCGGTGGCCAGCTCCCCCCGATTCGGGTGGTGGATATGCGGCAGGAGTTGGCCAGGGGGCAACGCACGGCCATCAGCAGGCCTTTACGGGATCGACTGGAGGCCGTCTGCGGTCGGGGCGAGCAGGCGGTGCTGTTTGTGCCGCGTCGAGGGTACAGCCCGTTTCTGAATTGCCGCAGCTGCGGGGAAGCGGTCATGTGTCCCAACTGCGCATTGCCGCTCACCGTGCATCGCGGTCACAACATCGGCACCCGGCGGGACGTGCTGCGCTGCCATTGGTGCAACCATCGGGAACCGTTGCAGAATTACTGCCACCATTGTGGCTCCAAGGCGTTCAAGCCTTTCGGGATTGGCACCCAGCAGGTGGTGGAGCTGCTGGAGCAGCAACTCCCCGGCCTGCGCCTGTTGCGCTACGACCACGACACCACCCGGGGCAAGGACGGCCACCGGCGCATCCTGGAGCAGTTTGCCCGGCACCGGGCGGACGTGCTGGTGGGCACCCAGATGCTGGCCAAGGGCATGGACCTTCCCAACGTGACCATGGCGGTGGTGCTGGCGGCGGATGGTTTGCTGCATCGACCGGATCTCCGGGCGCAGGAACGGGCGTTGCAGGTGTTTTTTCAGTTGGCGGGTCGGGCCGGAAGGGGCACAAAACCCGGCGAGGTGCTGGTGCAGACCTATGCGCCGGAGCACGTGGTGGTGCGCAGTCTGGTGCAGGGCTGCTATGACCGCTTCCTCAACCAGGAGATGGAGAGCCGGCAGCGCCATGGGCTGGTGCCCTACGTCCGCGCCTGTCTGCTGCGCCTCAGCGGCTCCAGTGCCCGCACCACTGCCAACGGAGCGGCACTCCTGGCAGCCCACTTGAGCCCCCAGTTGCGTCACCGGGGATGGACTGTGGTGGGTCCGGCGCCAGCCCCCGTGCCCCGTGTGGCCCAGCGCAGCCGCTGGCAGCTGTTGCTCCACGGACCGGAAGGCCCTCTGCCGTTCACATCAGGGCAGAATCTGCGGGCGGTGCTGCCCCGTGGCGTGGATCTGACCATTGACCCCGATCCCGTGCATCTCTGAGGTGGGGTCATTCAGCCGGAGATCATGGTGCCAATGCCGGCATCGGTGAAAATTTCCTGCAGCAGGGCATGGGGAACCCGTCCATCCAGGATGTGGGCGGAGCGCACGCCCTGGGCCAGGGCCCGGATGCAGCACTCTGTTTTCGGGGCCATTCCCCCAGTCACCACGCCCGCGGCCATGAGCGCACGGGCCTCGGCAATGGTGAGATGTCTCAGCAACGTGCCAGCCACGCCCGGCTGGTGCAGGACCCCAGGTGTATCGGTGAGCAGGATCAGCTTTTCCGCATGGAGTGCTGCTGCAACTTCCCCGGCCACAATGTCGGCGTTGATGTTGTGGGACACGCCGGAGGGATCCGCCGCCACGCTGGAGATCACCGGGATATAGCCCTGCTCCAGCAGGGGCGTCAGCAGGCCGGGATTCACCCGCTCCACCTCGCCCACCAGTCCAATGGAGCCATTGTCGTAGGGGCGGGCCTGCACCAGCTGGCCATCACTCCCGGACAGACCGACGGCCAGGCCGCCTTGATGGTTGATGCCGTTCACAATTTGCTTGTTGACCCGGCCCACCAGCACCATCTCCACCACCTCCATGGTCTCGGCGCTGGTGACCCGCAACCCGGCGCGGAACTCCGGCTCGATGGCCAGCTTGGCCAGCCAGGTGTTGATCTCCGGGCCACCCCCGTGGACCATCACGGGACGGAGGCCCACACAGGCCAGAAGCGTGATGTCCCGGAATACGCCATGGCGCAGATCCTCCTGCGCCATGGCGGCGCCACCGTATTTGATCACTACCGTGCGCCCGGCAAAGCGCTGGATGTAGGGCAGGGCTTCGGATAGCACCTGCACCCGCATGAGGTCAGGGGTAACGGGCGAGAACGGGTCCATGGCACTCGGTTCAGCAATGGAGTTCAGCAACTGAGCAGTTGCACCTCAAGGCACCGGGGGCCAACCACCACCACCGCCGCCTCAAGACCCGGGCCAAAGAAACGGGCCAGGCGATCCCTCTTGTCAAGCCAGGCCTGACGCTCCTCGTCGGAACCCAGTTCAAAGCGCATGGTGAGTTGATAGCGGCCCTGCACGTCGTCTTCCCTGAGCCCTGCCAGTTGGGGCGGCTTGTCCCCGCGCCAAAGCTTGAGGGCCTCAAGGGAACTCTCCAGATGGGCCTTCTGGCCGTAGCGCCAGCGCTGCACGTCCTTCACCAGGCGCTGCTGCGTCTCCGTTGCAACGGTTTGGCGCAACGTCCGGCTCCGGTCATCCGGCTGGCGCAACCAGGGGACAGGCGGCAACTCCGACGACTTCAGCGCCAGGCCGCCCAGGAGCACGGGAATACCGGAGAAGAGGCCCACCAGATTGAGAACGGGGTGATCCGCGGCATAGGCAACCAGGCCGAACACGGCCAGGGATGCGCCCAAAACGGTGATCCAGTTTCCTGGGGAAAAGAAAGAACCCATGGAGCAATTCCAGAAGCCATCGTTCAGCATGGTGGACGGTGGCAGTCGTTGTGCCGCCACCCCACTGTTCAACGTCGATTGCCACCCCATGACCATCAACAGCAACCTGCCGGATCAGGAGTCGGGGCACGTCTCCGCCATCATCCAGGCCCTTCAGGAGGACCGCCGCTGGTTGCTACGCCACCTGGACGAGGGGCGCTGGAGCGCGTTCCGCCTGGACCTGGCTGCTCTGGAACGGGAACTGGGCCAGTTGCTGGAGTTCTGCGAAGCCCAGGCGGAGTCCGGCTGACGGACTGTGCCGGACGTTTAGAAGGGAATGTCGTCCTCGGAGCCGAGATCCGACGTGGAATCCGGCACCAGGGGCTGGGCCGCCGCTGGAATGGCCTCCTCCGGGCTGGCGGGCTGAGAAGTCTGGATCTGGAGCGGATGGAGGCGACTGAGGATGAATTCCGCCTGCTTCTGCATCCCCACGCCATCGGGACGGGGCGTGCTGCGCATCATGAGGCGCCCTTCCAGCAGCACCTTCCGGCCCGATTGGGCCTGCTGCTCCACGGTGGTGGCCAGGTCCCGCCAGGCGGTCACCTTCAAGGTGGGCTGGGGGTCGCCTTCCCGCAGCGGCTCAAAGCACACCAGCATCTCCGCTACGGGGGTCTGGTCCTCCTGGGTGTAGCGCAGCCGGGGGGCCTCCTGCACAACGGCTTCCAGCAAGCAATGGTTCATGACGGTTGTTCCTCCTTGGAGAGCTTGAATTGGGATGGGGGAATTTGGAGCAGGCCGATGATCGATGCAGCAGGGCAAGCCGCCGTTGGGGCGGAGCAAGGGAACACCATGCAGACGTCCCCTTGGCGCCCCGGCGCCTGCCTGGCCTCAGGCTTCCCCTCCGACAATGGTTGAACCCTAATTCCTCAGCCTCCTTGTCTCGATTCCCGGTGATGGTCCCTCCCTGGAGACGCCGCGGCTGGATCTGGCTGGTGGCCGGCACGGAGGATGGCGTCTGGGCAGCCCGGCAATTGCTGGCGCTGTCCGTGCCTGTTCAGGTCCAGGTGGTGAGCCCGAGAGCCTGCCGGGCCTACGGGCCGCTGGCTGCCAATCCGGCCTTCCGATGCCAGGCCATGGCCCTGTGCCCGGCAGACGTTCAGAGGGTATTGGCCGGACCGGCTCCGCCAGCGCTGGTGGTGGACGCCACCCATCCCTTTGCCCTGAAGATCACCCGGACGCTCCACACCGCCTGTACCGCTTCAGCCATCCCCTGCCTGCGCCTCCAGCGCCCTCGACTCAAGCCAGGGGCAGCCACCGTAGTGGACCGCCTGGAGGCGGTGCAACACCTGGGCCAGAGCAGTTCCCTCCTGGCAGCCGTGGGCTCCCGCAGCCTGGCCCGGCTCGTGGGTTGGCACGGATCTCGGCGCACGGCCGCACGCATCCTGCCGACGGCAACAGCCCTGCAACAGGCCCTTGCAGCGGGATTGCCGCCGGAGCGCATTGCCCCCCTGCAACCCGTCACCGCAAGCCATGGGGAGATTCACCCGCTTCCTGACCCCGGCACGTCCCTGGAAGCGGCCCTCTGCCGCCGTTGGGCCGTTGATGTAGTGTTGGCGCGCCAGTCGGGAGGAACACCCGAGCGCCATTGGCATCGGGTTTGCGCAACCCTGGGGGTGTCCCTCTGGCTGCTGCGGCGGCCGGAGGAGCCGGGCTCCAGGGCCGTCTGCACCAGGGAAACCCTGTCCCGACGGGTCCGAGAATGCCTCCACAACCCGCAGCCGTAACCCGCAGCCGTGATGTCCGGCAATTCCCTTCAAACCACGCGCCTGGTGCTCACCACCTGCGCCGACCAGGCCAGCGCCGAGCAACTGGCCCGCCAGCTGCTGGAGCAACGTCTCGCGGCCTGCGTCAGCCTGCTGCCCGTCACATCCCTCTACCACTGGCATGGGGAGATCCAGCAGGAGCAGGAAGTGCAGATGGTCGTCAAGACCAGCGCCGACCAACTGCCCAGGTTGTTGAAGGCGCTAAACCGGAACCACAGCTACGAGACGCCCGAGCTCGTGGTGCTGGAAGCCGGCGCCGCTGGAGCCTACGGCGCCTGGTTGCTGGATGCGGTGGATCCCGGCTGACGTCCAGTGCCCGCCAGTGCCTT
>JXQG01000019.1 GCA_001007665.1 Candidatus Synechococcus spongiarum SP3
GACACCGTGGATATGATGCTTAGAATGGTGGCTGGGATGGTGGGCAAGCGGCTAACATGCTTGGAGTTAATTAATGAAGGAAACTTATGTACGTAAGTGCCATACTATCCTCATCTTTACTTAGTTCCTGTTCTGAAAAAGGAATGGTCTGGTCAGACTCAGCAGCCATGGCACGGGAGGCGGTAACAACCACTCTAGCATGGGATTCCAGGAGTGAGAGCCTGTTTTGAGGCTATAGTAAGACTCATAAGACCTCAGTAACAGTGAGACTCAGATCTGGGTACTCACGTATGTAAGCCCCTCCTTTGCCGACAGTACCACGCTGGCAGTCTGTCGTAATGCACGGATCCACATCAACAGAGTCTTCAAATGACTGGCCAAAAGCGGTCGCAGCACCATGGACTGGTTCTTTGGCTTCAAGCTCCATCTGCTCATCACCCACAAGGACCAACTCATGGCCTTCAGGATGACGGATGGAAGCAGGGATAACCGCAAACCACTTGAGGACATGGCCGCTACTCTATAAGGGAAGGTTTTTTCTGATCAAGGCTATCTTTTCAAGTTGCTGCTGGAGCGCCTCTGGCAACGGGATCTTCCCTTGGTTACCGGTATTTGCCGCAAGATGAAAAACCATCTGATGGCCATGCTGGACAAAGTGCTGTTGGGCAAAGGATTCAGCATAGAACCCTTCTTTGAGGTGCTCAAGTCCAGCATGAGCTTGGAGCCCATCCGCTACTGATCCCCCATTCATGCCCTCGTCCATATTGTCTCCTGCCTGGCAGGGTACACCCTGGCATAACCCAAAGTCACAATGGGCAACGTCGGCATTCCTGACCCCATGCCCAGCATCCTAAACTCCTCCTGATCTTATCCAGAGTTGGGGTTTTAGTAGGGAACATTCCACACAAACCAGGAAGATGCTGCGTACTTCCAGATAAAATCCACCATAATGCCGGCAAGCACCGCCACAATTCCCAGGCTCTCCTCCCTCATGTTGGCGTAGACGGCTATGGAGACGCCAATATTGGCAATCAGGCCCAGAGAACAAACCATCAGGAACTTGACCAGGCCGATGAGTAGCGCCATCCCTCGTAAGCGTTGAGCGCGGAAGGTAAAGATATTGTTGACCAGGTAGTTGGAACTGGCTGCTGCAACAACGGCGACAATCTGGCTGTACAGAAAGCTCCAGCCCACAGTCCTGAGGGTGAAGAAGATGCCGGCATGAATCGCCATTCCTATCATGCCCACCAGCCCGAAGCTGATGGCGTGCCTGGGCACGATGCGACCTGTAAATGTATGCAGGAGCGACACCAACCAATCCCAGATGATGGCCTGATCCAGCTTGGAGTTGCCCATCTTGCGGGGATGGAAGTTCAGGGGAACCTCTCCCACCTTGAATCGACCCTCGCTCACAGAAAGAAGTTCATAGAGAAACTTGAATCCTGTCAGGTTCACCCGCCGTATCGCGCCACGGGTGGCGGTCAGGCGCAACACCATAAAGCCACTCATGATGTCGCTCAGGTGCCCATAGGCTGGCAGACTGCGCCGCGCCAGCCAGTTGGCGCCCTCTGAGCCGGACTGGCGTTTTGCCGAAAGCCCTGCAATCCTCTGCTGCTGCTCCCCATCTGTATAAAAGCGGCTGCCAACAACAAGATCCAAGGCTTGCTGCTCCAGCAACGTCACGGCAGCGTGGATGATGGCCGGGTCGTGCTGACCATCGGCATCCATCACCACCGCCAGATCACCACTGGCCGAGAGCAACCCATCACGGATGGCAGTGGACAGGCCGGAGCGACCACAGCGCAGCAGCAGATGCACCCTGGGATCCTGGCGGCCAAGTTGTCGCACCACATCAGCCGTGCCGTCTGGTGAATCGTCATCCACCACGATTATCTCCAGCGACGGCCCACTTTCTTGATCCAGTTGGCTGAGCAACTTCCGGACTATGGGGCCAATGGTCTCCACCTCGTTGTAGGTGGCCAGTATCACGCTGAGGTTACCTGATTGCATGGCGCTCTTCAGGAACGGCGCCGGAAAATATGGTACTTACTACCTGTAACGCCCCATTCTTCTGTAAGATATTGCCAGGCATCCTCTGAAGCAATCAAGCAGTGATACAGGAGATGCAGAGGAGCTTTGCTCTCCACCCAGATGATGATGTCCACAGGTTTGGCAAGGATTTGATCACAGCGCTCAGTCGGACTTGTCGCAATGCCCATGCGCTGGGTGGCTGCTGATGAGCTGAGGGAAACTGCAGGTCGAAATATCCAAGCCGCGTGGATGCCTTTGACAGGCATAGGCTCCTGCAATCTCCAATGGAAGGATGGATCACCTGGGGCAAAAAATGTTGAACCTGGTGGGAGAGAACGCAGGCGTTGGTATACTATTTCTTGAGCCTTGGCAGTTGCTGAACGCTCTGAGGGGAACAAAAGGCGAACAGCCTCAACAACAGTAAGATTCAAAATGCTCAAACTGCCCATGATAATCACAATCCACGTAAAGCCAACCTGTAATGCCTGGGGGATACGGCTTTGGGCAAGACCCATAGGAATCCAGGCAAAGAGGAGTGTGACGGGAACAGTTTCTAGTAAGAGGTAGTGGGGGAAGAAGTGGGTTTTGAGGAAAGAGAGCCAGAGCCCAACGATGAAGCTGCTGCTCAATAAGGGAATCCAGTTGGTTGCAGTCCAGCCGCGAGGGCGGATGGCGACTACACACAGGTTAGTGAGCAGCAGGATGGGAATCGGCAGGAGCAGTAAACCATAGCGTTTGAAGACAGCAAAGGACTGATCCCAATACATCGCCTTCAAAAGCTCTAATGGTCCGAGACGGTGGCGAATATCATCATACCCCTCGGAGTTCCACTGCTGAAGAAGATCCCAGCCACCCGTTTTCAGCAAGTTCAGACCACCAGGGTGAAGCAGGTAGGGTAGAATGAAAGGGAGGCTAAGCAGCGCAGCACCCAGGACAAGTCTGCACACGGCGCCACCCTCCCGCCATCCCAGACGCCTCTGCAGCCCGCGGACAATCAACCAGACGAGACCACAGCATCCTACTGAGACGAGTAGGTTTGGTCTTGTCTGGATTGCCCAGGCAAGGCTACCGCCTCCTAGGATCTGCTGCATCGCAATCCGTTGGGTTTGTTCAGGGTTTGCCATGAGAGACTTCAATAACAGCCACAGGGTCAGCACCAGAAAGCCATTGGCAAACAGGTGGAGATGACCGGAAAGACCACCAGGATGGGTTTGACTCAAGTACAGGAGGAGTGTGCTACACAGCACCATCCATGCTCGACTGATTTTCCTGCTCAAGAGGCCAAGTCGTTGTAGAGATAGCAGGCAGCGGTAGAACAATAATGACGTGGCTGTGGCTACCGAGAAAGTGACTAGGCGATGACCAAAGATGCTTCCACTGAGAAAAGATGGAACATAGAGATATTGAACAATTGGTAATTTTGAATCGTAGTGATCAATGAATAATAGATGTCCATTCAGGAGTCGCCATGCCATATACAAGAAAGTATCAATGTCGTGATCATATGACCCGTGATCGAGGGAGACCCTGACCAATTTAAGAAGTAAGCCAATAGAAAGGACGATGCCAAGTAACCATGCACATCGTGTAAGCCACTGGTGTGTCGGCGGGTAGGGTGTCAGGACCACTGGGTAAAGAAAGATGGAACAATGGGATTATTGTGGCACATAACCGCTTGCCCTGCTGGTCTCTGATGCCAACTGCTACGATCCGCCCGTCGCCAGAGCTCTGAACGTCACCCAGGATAGCATCAACGCCTCAGCCGAAGAAACGGTGCAAGGCCATTGCATCTCCAGACGGTGAATAGCTGCCACAGCCAGATCAAGGGGGCTTCCTACGCCGTTTCCAAGGCGTTGCCACCCAAAGGTCCTGGCCAGCAATCTACGCTGGTTCCGTCAGGTGAGACCGGGTCATCAGCCGTCACGCAGAACTTGCCTCCACGCCGCATCGGCTTTGCCATGTCTACGTTTCGCGAATTGAGCCTCCCGAAACCTTCTCTGAGCCTTTGTTCGGAAGGTGTTGGGTAGCATCGCTCTTACGGGTCTGCTGCCCCTGGTCCAGGCGCCATCCTCGCCGATGGAA
Source organism: Candidatus Synechococcus spongiarum SP3 (assembly GCA_001007665.1). Lineage (GTDB taxonomy): Bacteria > Cyanobacteriota > Cyanobacteriia > PCC-6307 > Cyanobiaceae > Synechococcus_B > Synechococcus_B spongiarum_B. The sequence continues at coordinate 4,114 of JXQG01000019.1, forward strand.
CAACCAGGAGAGGACAGGCCAGGGTGACGGAACAGGAATAATTTGCGGGACGAGCCTTTCCCAGGATTGCCCCCCGCTTTCACCAGGTTTTCGTCTTTGTCACCAGACCTTAGCGAAACATGGAACTAACGGAACTCTCCTCATGGATGCGCCAGATCGCCTCACCCATCACGTTGGCAATGGAGAGCACCGTCAACTGGGGGAAGCGGTGCTCCAGCCGGGTCGGGATGCTGTTGGTAACCACCACCTCCTCAAACAGACCCGGCTCTTGCAAGCGCTCCAGAGCGGGAGGAGAAAAAACCGGATGGGTGACGCAGGCAATGACCGTCTTGGCGCCTTGGGCCTTGAGGAGGCGAGCGCCTTGGTGGATGGTGCCGCCGGTATCGATCATGTCATCCACCAGGATGGCCGTGCGGTCTGCCACATCCCCAATCACCGTGAGGCTTTCCGCCACGTTGTGGGACGCACGACGCTTATCGATGATGGCCAGGGGAGCGTCGTTGAAGCGCTTGGCAAAGGCCCTGGCCCTCGCCACACCCCCCACATCCGGTGACACCACCACGTAATCCTTCAACTGGCGCGTGTTGAGATAGTCCACCAGCACAGACGCGCCGTAGATGTGGTCACAGGGAATATCAAAGTAACCCTGGATCTGCGCCGAGTGCAGGTCCACTGCCAGAACACGACTGATGCCCGCCTGCACCAGCAAGTTGGCCACCAGCTTGGCGGCGATGGACTCCCGCCCTGCGGTTTTCCGATCAGCACGGGCGTAGCCGTAGTAGGGCATCACTGCGGTGATCTGACGTGCCGACGCTCGGCGGCACGCATCCACCATGATCAGAAGCTCCATCAGGTGATCATTCACCGGTGCACAGGTGGGCTGCACCAGAAACACGTCACAGCCGCGGATGGATTCCTGAATCTGGACGTAAAGCTCGCCATCGGCAAAGCGTTTGCGGACCCCGACGCTATCGGGAATGCCCAGATAGGCTGCAATCTCCCGGGTGAGATCGGGATTGGCGCTACCACTGAACAGGCGCAGGCGACCATGATCTTGGCGCTCCCTGTACAGGTCATGGTGGTGGGGCCTGGCTGTCAGACTGGTCACTGGCAGTCGTTGAAACCTCGCACATTGATGCTGGAAGCTACAGCCTATTCTGGAATGTCCCAAGGCACAACCCGAGAAAAACTGGACGTCATCAGTGGCGCCATTCATCCCCTCCATGGGGTGGATTCCCAGACCGTGGCTGAGGTGATGACCGCAGTGCTGGGGGGATGGTCTCCCTTCAGACCTGAGGCAGACGCCGATCCCTTCCAGGTGCTGCAGCAGTTGACATCAGACACACCAGTGGCCCCATCCCCAGTCTGTGGCTCCTGGCTGCTGGCGACCACGGATTTGGCGGCGCACCACGGCCCTGGAGCCAGTTGGTGTGCCGCCCTGGCTGCGTTCCGCTGCCCTCTGCTGTTGGTTGTGGCGCCCCAAGCAGGCTGGGAAGGACAAGCCCGTGCCTATGGAGCCCTGGCGCAGCAGAGCAGGATCCCTCTTTTGGGGGTGACCAGCCATGGTGAGCTCCATGCTCCCCACTTCAACCCTGCCCTGGAGTTGGGCCTGCCCTGGCTGGGTCACCTGCCAACAGGAGATATGCCCACGGCCCAGGCCTGGCAGGACCAGCTCTGGCGGCTGCGGGAGCGCCTCTGGTTCCGTTGGTGGCAGCTCTGTCGCACCGAGCAGGTGGAAGTACCGTATTGAACCCGAATCTTTGGAGACCTATGTACGTATGTACGTAAGTGCCAAAGATCTCAAAAGCCGCTCCAGCACAGGCTTTTCAGCAAGAGCTTTCATGACGGGACTGAAGGTGAAGTGATGTAGGCCACCTGGTTGTTTCGCTGTATGAAGCGATTGGCATGACAACCTTCCCTGTGGAATGCTTTCTCCCCCATGAAAAGTCAATCGTGAAAGGGATTTGCAGGGGCCGGCAGCGTTTTTTCAGATGGGGGAACGGCGACTTTTCGTGATGCCCTTACCCAGAGCTCGGGTTATGCTGAATGAGCAGGTGGAGCTGGAAGCCAAAGAACCAGCCCATGGTGCATGGTGCTGGCGACCATGCTTGGCCAGCCCTTGGAAGACCCTGTTCCGGCTGATCCAGGCATTGTGGAAAATCGCCAGCTTGGCACTGTCTCGGCAACATAGACTCCCGCTTTCTGACCACAACAACAGGCCACAGCAGGCTTCCCCACCTCCCCAACAGGCTTCCCAAATCACCACCAGGCCAGCAAGGTAACTGGAACTCTGCTCTCCCTATCCAGAGTGGGGTTACGATAGGGGTCCGCTCTTCGAGGCTCCCACCCGTGAGTTGGCTCAAGGTCTCACCAACGCCTCACCCCCCACGCGAAGATGCCGGGTGTCAATTCTCAAGTTATGAATGCGAATAGCCGGATCCAGGGGAATGGTGGTGGGTCGATCCGGCGCCTCTTGCGCATGAACGACAATCCTGTAATCCACTGCCCTCAGTTGCAGCAACAGCGACGGGGTTCGGGGCTGCCAGGCGGGGGGCAGGAGGTGGAGACCTGCTTCTGTCGTCTGAAGCTGCCAGCCGCGGCAGTTGCCGGCGCCCGGCCCACGGAAATGGGCCAACAGAGACACCCCCAGGGCGTCGTCTCCCTTGGCCAATACCATGTGCTGGAGATCCGCGGCAGAACACCATACCTCCAGCGTGACGTTCAGGGGCGCGGCCAGGGCCATGGGCTGGCCGGGGCGGAGGCGGCCCAGGTCCAGTTGCAGGTCTTGGCACGTGACGATGGCGCGACTCAGGCGGAACGCTCCCCAGACAATGCCCTGAGCTTGAAGACGGGCTGCCTCCAGGTGTCCCCGCAGCAGCCCCTCTGATGTTCCCTTCAGGTCCAACTGCAGGTGATCCAGGGCATCGCATTGGCTACGCAGCCAGAGCTGGAGGCCATGGCGCACCAGGTTCAGGATGGCACGGGCCATGGCGTGGCTGGGGCTAACGCCGCGGCTGCACCGGCTGGGGAACCTGCGCGGGAATCGGCTGGGGCTGAGCGCAAAAGCGCAAAGCTTCCTCAAGCTGGGTTGGCGTCACCGCAAAGGGGAGATGGTGCAGGTCGGAGCCCTCCCGACACGTGAAGCGGCACACCACATCTAACCGGGCAGCGTCCAACTCTCCAATGCCCAGATCCGCCAGGCTTGTGGGCAAGCCCAGTTTGCCGTACACATGCAGGAGTTGGTCCCGGGCTACAACGGCCAAGGGTTGGCCCCCCACCACTTCCTCCAGGCGCAACTGCACCAGGATCCCCACGGCCACCTTCTCCCCGTGGAGCCAGTGGCGACAGGGGGCCAACTGGGTGAGGCCGTTGTGAACCGCGTGGGCCGCTGCGGTGCGACAGCGGACGCCGCCAAGACCGCCGATGAGCCCGGCCGTGAGGCCACAATTCTCCACCACCCGCCGCCAGGCCGCACCGCCGGGATGGGCAAGGGCATCTTCACACTCCAGCAGCAACTGGTCCCGCAGCAGCCTAGCCTGCTCCACCGCTTGGCGCACCAGAGCGTCCTGACTGTGGCCACTGCTGAGGGATGCTTCATACCACTTGGCCATGGCGTCGGCAATGCCACTGGCCATGGTGCGGGCCGGCGCCGTGGCAACGAGCTGATGGTCAAAGATCAGCAACTCCGGGCAGCGAGCCAGGTCCACATCATAGATAAACGCCCCGGCCTCGCTGTAAACATTGGCCAGGGCAGTCCATCCGGCACAGGTTGCGGCACTGCCGGGAATGGCGACGCAGGGCAGCCCACAGCGGTGGGCCAGCAATTTCCCGGCATCCAGCACCTTGCCGCCACCAAGAGCGATCACCCCATCCGCCTGGAGGTGACGGATGGTTGTCTCCAGCCGCAGGAGATCACGATCACAACAATCATGGTGCAGCAGCAACTGCCGAGTGTCGGGAAGGTGGAGTTGCCGGGCCAGGGCCTGGCGGGGCGGCGCCATGGCCGGGGAACGCCCCAGCAGCACCGGACGTGACGTCAGGGCCTGCAACCGAGGCAACGCCGCCTGGAGCGCTCCGGGTCCACGCACCACCCGTTGGGGCGCTATGGCATGGACAGTCACCCGGTCAGCAGACTCGGCCACAGCAGGCGTGAATGGAGAGACATTGGCCATGGCAGGGGGCTACGGGACGCTAGAGGCTGACCGCCGGGGTTGGCTTTGCCTCGGGGAGGGCCGTATTGCCTGTGCTGCTCTGGCGGCGGATGACCACTTTTTTCTGATCATCCATGTCCACAAGGGCATGATCACCCTCCTTGATGGCTCCATTCAGGAACTCTTCCGCCAGGCTGTCCTCCAGCAGACGCATTACGGCCCGCCGCAGGGGGCGTGCTCCGTAGGAAGGGTTATACCCCTCCTCCACCAGGCGATCCCGGAAGGCTTCCGTGACAGAGAGCGTAATGTCCTTCTCCATCATCCGCGCAAACACCTCCTTGAGCATGATGGAGGCAATCTCCTTCACCTCGGCCCGGGTAAGTTGACGGAACACGATGACTTCGTCAAGGCGATTCAGAAATTCCGGACGAAAGTAATTTTTGAATTCCTCATTCACAAGGGAGCGAATCCGCGTATAGCGAGCTTCCTCTTCATTGTCTTCGGAGAATTCAAATCCCAGACCGCCACCACCTTTTTCAATCACCTTGGAGCCAATGTTGGAGGTCATGATCACCAAGGTGTTCTTGAAATTGACCTTGCGACCTTTGGAATCCGTCAGATGGCCGTCTTCCAGGAGCTGCAGCAGCAAATTGAAGATGTCTGGATGAGCCTTCTCGATCTCGTCAAACAGAATCACCGTGTAGGGGCGCCGTCGCACGGCCTCGGTCAACTGACCTCCTTCATTGAAGCCCACGTAGCCTGGTGGTGAGCCAATGAGCTTGCTGACCGTGTGACGCTCCATATATTCGGACATGTCCATACGAATCATGGCCTCCTCGCTGCCGAAGAAGTAGGTGGCCAGCGCTTTGGTGAGTTCGGTTTTGCCCACACCTGTGGGGCCGGAAAAGATAAAGCTGGCGATGGGGCGACTGGGATTTTTGAGACCGACCCGGGCCCGGCGGATGGCTTTTGCCACCGCCTTCACCGCCTCGTCCTGGCCAATGAGGCGCTGGTGCAGGGTGTCTTCGATATTGAGCAGTTTCACCGATTCCTTTTCCGTAAGCTTCTGCACGGGGACACCCGTCCATGAAGCCACGATGGCGGCGATGTCCTCGTCCGTCACCAGAGGAGAACCATCAGCGCCAAAGCTGGGCTCAACACTCCCTGTACCGGCCTCCGCAGTGGCGGAGGATTCCGTCTGCTTGCGGCTGCCTTGAATGATGTCGCGAATCTGCTGCTTCAGCTCCACCTCCTGATCCCGCAACTGACCAGCCTTGGCAAAATCCTGATCCCGAACGGCCTCCTCCTTCTGGGTCAACACCTGACGCAACTGCCGATCCAGCTCCCGCGCTGCTGTTGGCAACTTGGAGTTCAGCAGACGCACCCGACTACCAGCTTCGTCAATCAGGTCGATGGCCTTGTCTGGCAGGTAGCGGTCGCTGATGTAGCGGTCCCCCAGGTTGGCTGCTGCCGCCAGGGCTTCATCGGTGATCTTGAGGTTATGGTGCTGCTCATAGCGCTCCCGTAGTCCGTAGAGGATGGTGATGGTGTCCGCCACGGAGGGTTCGCCAACGGTGACCGGCTGGAAGCGGCGCTCCAGGGCGGCGTCCCGTTCAATGTGCTTGCGATATTCGTCCAGCGTGGTGGCGCCAATACATTGCAGTTCACCGCGGGCCAGGGCGGGCTTGAGGATATTGGCGGCGTCAATGGCCCCCTCTGCCGCACCGGCGCCAATGAGGGTATGCACTTCGTCAATGACCAGGATCACGTTTCCGGCGCTGCGGATTTCCTCCATGATCTTTTTGAGGCGCTCCTCAAACTCACCACGATATTTAGTGCCAGCCACCAGCAAGCCGATATCCAGGGTCAGCACCCGCTTGCCCTCCAGGATGCCAGGAATCTCCCCACTGGCAATGCGCTGGGCCAAACCCTCGGCGATGGCCGTCTTGCCCACGCCGGGCTCACCCACCAGCACGGGGTTATTTTTGGTGCGGCGCACCAGAATCTGAATGACCCGATCGATCTCCTGCTGGCGCCCCACTACGGGATCCAGCTTGCCGTTGCCGGCCAACTGAGTCAGGTTGCTGCCGAATTCATCCAGAGTGGGGGTCTTGTTGCCGCCTTTTCCACCGCCACTGGTGACCTCGGCAGTTTCTCCCAACATGCGGATCACCTGGGTCCGCACCTTGGCCAGGTCCACCCCCAGGTTCTCCAGTACCCGGGCCGCCACGCCTTCCCCTTCCCGGATCAGACCCAGCAGCAAATGTTCCGTGCCGATGTAGTTGTGGCCCAGCTGGCGCGCTTCTTCCAGGGAGAGTTCCAACACCCGTTTGGCGCGGGGGGTAAAGGGAATCTCGACAGCCACAAAGCCGGAGCCACGACCGATGACCTTTTCCACCTCCACCCGTGCATCCTTGAGGGTAACACCCACGGACTTGAGGACCTTGGCCGCCACGCCTGTTGCTTCCCCGATGAGACCCAGAAGGATCTGCTCCGTGCCAACGAAGTTGTGCCCAAGGCGGCGTGCCTCCTCCTGAGCAACCATGATGACCTTGATGGCTTTTTCCGTGAACCGCTCAAACATCCGTCACAGGGACCTTGTGATTGCAAGCTACCAGGGCCGGGCAACCATTGGGGAAAGCCGAGAGAGTAAAACCATGACCAGATAACCGGCCCTGCCCGATTGCTCACCGCTCGGACGTTCCCGCAAATTTTTCGTTGCACCCATGTCTTCGCCACGCTTCTGCCCCTACGAAGAAGGTATTGACTCCCGAAGTCCCAACCGCAACCTGGCGCCCTTGAGCGCTGCAGTGGATCTGGAGCATCAACTGTGGGTGGGTGGTTGTCGCCTGGCTGACCTGGCGGCCCGTTACGGCACACCCCTCTACGTGCTGGATGAAACCACCCTGCGGGCTGGTTGTCAGGCCTATTGCCATGCCCTGGCACGCCACTACCCCGGTGAATCCCTTGTGCTGTACGCCTCCAAGGCCCATGGCAGCCTGGCCATGGCGGCTCTGATGGCCAGCGAGGGGTTGGGATTGGATGTGGTTTCGGCTGGGGAGTTGCTCACCGCCATCGGCGGCGGCGTGGATCCTCGGAACATTGTCCTCCATGGCAACAACAAGTCCTGTGTCGAGCTGGAACTGGCGCTGGAGCATGGCGTGACCGTGGTGCTGGACAACTGGTTGGAGCTGGGCCTGCTGGAGCGCCTCTGCAACCAGCGTGCGCAACGGGTGCGGTTGTTGATCCGCTTCACGCCGGGGATCGAATGCCACACCCATGCGTACATCCGCACCGGCCACGTGGACAGCAAATTTGGTTTTGACCTGGAGGAGCTGGAAGCCGTGCTACGGCGGCTGGCCACGGCGCCATGGGCGGAGGTGGCTGGGCTCCATGCCCACATTGGCTCCCAGATTTTTGAGTTGCAGCCTCATCAAGACCTGGCGGCAATCATGGTGAAGGCCCTGGTTCGGGCCAGGGAGTTGGGGCATCACCCCAAGGACTTGAACGTGGGTGGGGGCCTGGGGGTGCGCTACGTGGCCAGTGATGATCCCCCCGCCATTGGGGCCTGGGTCCAAACGGTGAGCGCCGCTGTGGTGGCTGCCTGTCACCAGCATCAACAACCCCTCCCCCGTCTGCTCTGTGAACCGGGCCGCTCCCTTGTGGCCACGGCGGGTCTGACCCTGTATCAGGTGGGTAGCCGCAAGGAGATCCCCGGGGTGCGCACCTATGTTGCCGTGGACGGGGGCATGAGCGACAATCCCCGGCCCATCACCTATCAATCCCGCTATACAGCCTGCCTGCCCCAGCGCTGCAGGGACGCAGCCACAGACACCGTCACCGTGGCGGGCAAGCATTGCGAATCCGGGGATGTGTTACTGCACAACATTCCCCTGCCCCCGGTGGCCAGTGGGGATCTACTGGCGGTATGGGCTACCGGGGCCTACAACTCCTCCATGGCCTCCAACTACAATCGCATCCCCCGACCCGCGGCTGTGCTGGTGCATGGGGGGCAAGCCAAGCTGGTGCAACGTCGGGAAACCCATCAGGATCTGCTGCGCTGGGATATTTTGCCGGAGCACCTGCGCCAATCCGGCTCCGTCCCAATAGGGTAGAGCCAATTGATTGCAGGCACGGCATGGTCTTGTGGCTCCTGCAGGCCCTTGACATTCTGCTGGCCTGCCTCCTTGCCTTTCTGGTGCTGAACAGAACCAGAGGACGGGGCATCCGCACCCAGGGTTTGATCAGGGGCTATCTGCTCCTGGTGATGGTGGGCTGGCTGGTGCAGCAGCGGCAGGCCCCCCTTCCCCTCACTGACAGGCTCATCCAGGCCATGGTGCTGGTCTGTGGTTTGGCGCTGGCGTTTCTGCTGCAGTCCGATCTGCGTCGTCTTCTGGATCTACTGGGCAGTGGCCGCTGGGGCCAGCTTCTGGGACGAGGCCCCAAGAGCTTTTACAATAAAGACGCCGTAAACGTGATCGGTGAGGCCGCAGGACGCATGTCTCAAAGTCGACGCGGCGCCTTGATCCTTGTGGATCTTGGCAGCGACCTGCAAGATGATGATTTTATTACCCCGGGCATTCCAATGGATGCCATCCTCTCCATCGAGTTGCTGCTCAACGTTTTTTCCGTCCACTCCCCAATCCATGACGGCGCCGTGCTGGTGCGGGGTAAGCGGATTGTTTCTGCCGGGGTGATCCTGCCCCTGGCGCGACAAAAGACCAGCCGCTTTGGCACCCGCCACTTGGCGGCAGTGGGCATTACCGAGCGCTTCGACCAGTGCCTCTGCGTTGTGGTCTCGGAAGAAACCGGGACCATTTCCCTGGCGCAGTTGGGGCATCTGGAACGGCCCATCACCAGCAGCCGCCTGAAGGAGCTGTTGGGGACCGCCATGAGGAACGTGGTTCGAGACCCTGGTGAATCCACAGCAGCCCGGCGCTCGCTCAAAGCTTCCTGAATGCAACGCGCCACAGCCCACACTGGGGACAGCAATCCGTTGATGGCGCTGCCAGGCGATTTGGACGCGACGCGCCTGCCGCGACATTTGGCGGTCATCATGGACGGCAACGGCCGCTGGGCCCAACAACGCCATCTCCCCCGCGTACGGGGCCACCAGATGGGGGTACAGGCCTTGAAGCGTCTGCTGCAACTCTGTGGCCACTGGGGCATTCCAGCCCTCACCACCTATGCCTTTTCTACGGAAAACTGGCAGCGTCCTGACGAGGAGGTGAATTTTCTCATGGCCTTGTTTGAGCAAGTGCTCAAGCAGGAACTGAACGAACTGGATCAGGCCCGGGTCCGCCTCCGCTTCCTGGGGGACCTGGATGCTCTGCCCTTGGGCCTGCAGGAGCACATTGCCCAGGCCACAGCCCGGACCGCACGCCACGACAGGGTCCATCTGAATGTATGCACCAACTATGGAGGGCGCCATGAGCTGGTCCAGGTGGCCCGTCGGCTGGCGCAGGACGTACAACAAGGGATCCTGGACCCTGACGACATCAACGAGGCCCGTTTTGCCAGTCTGCTGCTCACGGCCGGTGATCCTGATCCAGACCTGCTGATTCGCACCAGTGGGGAGTTTCGGATCAGCAACTTTTTGCTCTGGCAACTGGCCTATGCCGAGATTCATATCACTGACGTGCTCTGGCCGGACTTTGACCAAGCGGCCCTGGCCAACGCCCTTCGGGATTTTCAACAACGTCAGCGCCGCTATGGCACTGTGGGGCCATGAAGCTGAGATACGACTGGACAGCGCAGGAGGCATTGAACCTGCTGCAAGCTCCCCTGGTGGACCTGCTCTGGCAGGCCCAGTCCGCTCACCGTGAGGCCAATCCCGGTTACACCGTGCAGTTGGCCTCCCTGCTGAGCGTGAAAACCGGCGGCTGCACCGAGGATTGCGCCTACTGTTCCCAGTCTGCCCATCACCCCAGTGCCCTGCCCACCCCTGCCCGGACCCTCAGCCTGGAGCAGGTGCTGGAGAAGGCCGCTGCCGCCAAGGCCGCTGGGGCCCACCGCTTCTGCATGGGTTGGGCTTGGCGTGAAATTCGCAACGGCCCACCCTTTGAGGCCATGGTGGCCATGGTGGAGGGGGTGCGGGCCTTGGGCATGGAGGCCTGTGTCACCGCAGGGATGCTGACGGATGAACAGGCCAGGAGGCTGGCCGCAGCGGGGTTGACCGCCTACAACCACAACCTGGACACCGGACCCGCCCATTACAACCAGGTGATTACCACCCGCACCTACGAGGACCGTCTAGCCACGTTGCAACGGGTGCGGCAGGCTGGCATCACCCTCTGCGCCGGCGGCATTCTAGGGCTGGGAGAAACTGTGCAAGATCGGGCAGAACTGCTGGTGATTCTGGCCAGCATGAATCCTCACCCGGAGAGTGTGCCCATCAATGCCCTGGTGCCCATTGACGGCACACCCCTCGGGGAGCAGCCCCCGGTGGATCCACTGGAGTTGGTGCGTATGGTGGCCACGGCGCGGATTCTCATGCCCCGCAGCCGGGTCCGTCTCAGCGCTGGCCGCACCAGCCTCAGCCGGGAAGCTCAACTGCTCTGTCTGCTGGCTGGGGCTGATTCCATTTTCTACGGAGATCGCCTGCTCACCACCCCCAACCCTGACCTTTCCAAAGATCAAGACCTGCTCCAGGCGGCTGGGGTGCGCTGGCGACAACCCCACGCAGACCCCCTCCAAAGCTGACTTTCTCGTGGTGAGAGAGCATCCATGGGGGAGGGTTGTCCGATTTTTCGTGGCACCCTCAAGGCCTTGCGCATGGGGGCTCAATTCAATTGGGCGGAAGAAGGGAGCGGCGGGCCGCCAGCACATCAATCTTGTGCCAGCCAAAAAAGTGGCCAGCACTGTGTTGAGTTGATAGGATGCCTGACACCCTCTAGCGTTTGTATGTGCCTTAATCAGTAAGGCTGTTTTGTAACGATGATTACGCCGTTCGCCTCAACCATCAGGACTACGACCATGGCCGCTTTCGCTTCCCTGGTCGTCCAGTCTCCAGTGTTGGCAGTACCAGATCAAGCTACTCAAATCCTGCCCCACGCGCAAGCAACAATTGCTCGGGTGGACCATGCCAGTGAAGCTGACTGGGAAGAGACGCACTACCTTGAATCCTGTCCTGGCGTTGCAGCATCGATTCGAGCAGGTCTCGCCACTCTTTCTTCTGAATTGAGTGAAGTTGACATCGAATGTTTAAATCTAGCCTGATCACGATTCATGATGTAGAGTATTCGATTAACGAGAGATGCCGAGAGAGACATGGAACGTCTCCGCTCAGCGAATTCATCTATCAGAGAAAAAGTCTTTGAAATTCTGAAAATAATTGCAGAAGATCCTTATCGTCCTCCTTATAAATCTCTCACTCTCAAAGAAGGAAGCCTCGAGGGTGCTTTATCTCGAGAGATCAATCATAAACATAGATTTGTCTATGAGGTTTTACCAGAAAAGAATGCTGTAAAGTTGATACGCGCCTTAACTCATTACGGAGACTGATCTCTCGTCAGAGCTTCTGCCGTTAAAGCGTTGCACTGAAATCACTTGGCAGCCAGCAGCCTCAGCCGGGAAGTCCAGTTGCTCTGTCTATTAGCGGGGGCAGGATTCCATCATCTACGGTGATCGCCTGCTCACAATCCCCAACCCCCGGCCTCTCCAAGGATCAGGACCTGCTCCGAGCGTCCGGGGTGTTTTGCCCCGGCAACCCCATGGGGAGAGCTCTTAAAGTTGTCAGGCTTCAACCAGGGGCTCGCTGCTGTGGGCATGGTAGCTGCTGCGCACCAGAGGTCCACTGCGCACTTGGCGAAAGCCCATGGCGCGGGCGGCCTGGCCCAGGCGCTGGAAATCCGCCGGCGTCCAATAGCGCTCCACGGGGAGTTGATCCAGGGAAGGGCGCATGTACTGGCCCATGGTGACGCGATCACAGTCCACGCGGCGCAGATCCCGGAGCGTGGCTAGCACCTCGGCTTCGCTCTCGCCAAGACCCAGCATCAGGCCAGACTTTGTGGGAATCCTTGGAGCCAGTTGCTTGCTCAGGGCCAGAAGCCCCAGGGAGCGGTCATATTGGGCGCCACGCCGGACTTGGCGCTGGAGGCGTTCCACGGTTTCCAGGTTGTGGTTGAAGCACACCGGACAGGCCGCCAGCACCATGGCCAACCGCTGGCGCTGGGCCTTGTGGGCCGCTGCAAGCTCCCCCTGCCCACCCCAGAAATCGGGGGTCAGCACCTCGATGGCCACGGTGGCGTCATGACGGCGGATGGCTGTCATGGTCTCCACAAACAAGCCCGCGCCGTGATCTGGTTGATCATCCCGCGCCACTGCCGTGAGCACCACATGGCGCAATCCCAAATTGGCCACCGCCTCTGCCACCCGGTCCGCCTCCTTGGTGTCCAGCGGCTGGGGAGCCTGGCCCTTATGCACTTGGCAAAATGCACAACTGCGGGTGCAAATGGATCCCCCCAAAAGGAACGTGGCGGTTCCTGCGGCATAGCACTCCCCCCGATTGGGGCAGCGCCCCTGCTCACAGATGGTGTTGAGGCGAAGGCTCCGGATTTGTTCCTGCACCTGAGCCAACTGAGATGCAGTGCCCAGGGGCCGCTGCAGCCAGCGGGGCAGTCGCTGTTGGGGGGGAATGGCGCGATAGGGGCTGCGCATGGGGACTCAATTGGTTGGTTTGCTGGGTATCTCAGCGGCAATCGCTTGAGACGCTCCTTATGTGGGGGCTTACATACAATAGTGCCGAAGCGCTGAAATCCCCGATCAGCACTTGCTTTTGGCGGTAATCTTATAGATCTCATTTTGGTCTCAAAGGCAACAGGGTCGCTGGCGCCGCTCTTCAACCCAACCATCGTCAAGCATGACGCCTGTGTTGTCATGCCAATCGATCCATACAGCGAAACAATTAGGTGGCCTACATCACTTCACCTTCATTCCCGTCATGAAAGCTCTTGCTGAAAAGCCTGTGTTGGAGCGGCTTTTAAGATCTTTGGCACTTACGTACATCAGTCTCCTTTGCTTCTTTCCTGATTTATTGTTACCATGAATTCACGTGCTACTGAAGAATCACGACCAAAAAGAGAGATTGATAAGATTGAAGAGCGCAGAAGAGAATCTAGAGAGCAAGTTAGACATAGTTGGAGTATTGTTATTTCTGTTGCAGGAGTAGTAGCTACTATTATTGTAGTAATCCATAGTAACATGCAGAAGAAAGAAACCCCCAACGCTGAGGTGTTTCAGCAAGAGTTGAGGCTTAGTGAGAATGCTGGTCCTTTACGCCTGGAGCCTGATTTTCTTATCCAGTGAAGAAGTGGAGTTCATTCAGGGTTATTTCCTAGCATGGAGAAAACTTGAGAAATCGCATCTGGGCGCCACGAAAAATCGGACAAGCTTCCCGTACGGGATGCTCTCTCACCATCTGGAGGAACGCCATTCGTGCTTGCCTCACAGAATGGGTTCGGGCTGATGGAACGAGATGGAACAATGCGCCCTGCTTGAGGCCCGGGCCAACACCGGACAAGCGCCATGGAGACCGCCCGAGGCCACGGGCGCCGCGGAGAGGGGGGGATTTTGCCAGGCTGGGGTCCACCGTTCCGTCACCGGCCACCATGACCGCCACCGCCGCTCACCAGCAGGCAGCCCCCGACAGCCCGGCCCACACACCGGCCCACCCGGCGGACACCTACAGCCAGACGGACTGGAACAGCGCCTACGGCAACGTCACCACCGAGCTGGAGGGCTGGGTGGTGACCGTTGAAGGCGCCATCCCCCCGCACCTGCAGGGGACCCTCTACCGCAACGGCCCCGGCCGGCTGGAGCGGGGCGGGCAGTGGGTTCAACATCCGTTTGACGGGGACGGCATGATTCTGGCGGTGGGGTTCCACCAGGGGCGCGCCTACCTGCGCAACCGCTTTGTGCGCACAGCGGGCTGGCTGGAGGAGGAGTCCGCCGGGCGGTGGCGTTATCGGGGTGTGTTCGGCACCCGGAAGCCGGGGGGCATCCTGGCCAACGCCCTGGATCTACGGCTCAAAAACATTGCCAACACCGGCGTCGTCGACTGGGGTGGGCGCCTGCTGGCCCTGTGGGAAGCGGCCTCGCCCACGGCCCTGGATCCCGTCACCCTGGCCACCCGGGGCCTCAGCACCATGGGAGGTGTACTGGCGCCAAAAGAACCCTTCAGTGCCCATCCCCGCCTGGATCCTGGCCACCACGGCGCGCCGCGGCTGGTGAACTTCGGGCTCAGGACAGGCCCCCGCAGCACCGTCCGCCTCATGGAGTTCAACCCCCAGGGGCAGTTGGTGCATCAGCGGCAAGACCGCCTGCAGGGCTTTGCCTTCCTCCACGACTTTGCCCTCACGCCCAACTGGGCGGTGTTTCTCAAAAACGCCCTGGCGTTCAATCCTCTGCCCTACGTGATGGGGCGCCGGGGCGCCGCCCAGTGTTTGCGCTCCCGTCCCGGTGGGCGCGGGGAGTTCTGGCTCATTCCCCGCGGCGCCGGGGCGCCGGTGGTGGCGCCGGCCACGGAGGGTTTTGTCTTCCACCACGTGAATGCCTGGGAGGAGGGCGCCACCCTGGTGGTGGACAGCATCCATTACGCCGACTTTCCTGTGGTGAAGCCCGGGGAGGATTTCCGCCATGTGGCCTTTGACCAACTGCCCCCCGGTCAGTTGGAGCGCTGCACCATTGACCTGCGCAACGGCCGTGTGGAACGGCGTCGCCTCAGTGAACGGTGCTGCGAGTTCGCCACCGTTCATCCCCAGCGTCAGGGGCGCCGCCACCGCCATGTCTGGATGGCGGTGGCCCAACAAGAGACGGGCAACGCCCCCCTGCAGGCCATCGAGAAATTCGACCTGGACACAGGGCAGCGTTGGGGGTGGAGCGCCGCACCGCGAGGATTCGTGAGTGAACCGGTGCTGGCGCCCCACCCCCACAACGCCGCCGAGGATGCCGGTTGGATTCTCTCCCTGGTGTGGAATGGTGCGCGCCGCGCCAGTGACGTGGTGATCCTCCGGGCAGCCGACCTGCAGTTGCAGGCCGTTCTGCGCTTGCCCCTGGCCGTTCCCCACGGTCTCCACGGCAGTTGGAGCCGGCGAGACGCCACCCCCACCGCACCATGACGCCTGCCCGTGCCCATGCTGCCTTCCCCTTCCCCCCGGTGGGGCCGCGCCGCCATGATCCCGCCGCCGTGGCGGCCGTGGCCCAGGCATTGACGCCCCTGGCGGCCGACGGTCTGCGGCTCTTGGTGAACCCCGAAGAGCGTCGTCGCCTCAGCCGCGACGCTTACGACTATTCCCCGGTGCTGGCGGCCCGACTGGCGGCGGCAGAGGCGGAGCTGGTGGTGCGTCCCGTCACGGTGGAGCAGGTGAAAGCCGTGGCGGCCGCCTGTGCCCACCATCACGTCCCCATCACCATGCGGGGCGCCGGTACCGGCAACTATGGCCAGGCCGTCCCCCTGCTGGGTGGGGTGCTGCTCACCATGACCGGCCTCCAGGCCGTCCGTTCCGCCACCACAGATTGTTTCACCGCCGAAGCGGGGTGCCGGCTGGTGGCCATTGACGAGGCCCTGGCGCCCCATGGGGCTGAACAACGCCTCCTGCCCAGCACCTACCGCACGGCCACCATCGGGGGCTTCGTGGCGGGGGGCTCCGGGGGCATCGGCTCCGTGGCTTGGGGCTTCCTCCGGGATCCCGGCAACGTGCTGGGGATGGAGATCATCACCGTGGAGCCCCAACCCCGCCGCCGCCAGTTGATGGGTGACGCTGCCGCACCCCTGAACCATGCCTACGGCACCAATGGCATCATCGTGGCCGTGACCCTGCCCACAGCCCCCCTGCGGCGCTGGCGGGAGCTGCTGGTGGCCATGCCCGGCCTGGAGCAGGGTCTGGCCCTGGCGGATCAACTGCGCACGGCAGCACTGCCCATCAAGGAACTCAGCCTGTATGACCAGCAGATTGCCGCCATGGTGCGCCCGCTGCAGGGGGGAGTGGCAGGGATCGGCGGTTGTCGGCTCATCGCCGTCGTGGCGGCGGAGGCCATGGAGACCGTGAAGGAGACCCTGGCCCACCACGATGCCCGGTTGCTGTTGCAGCGCCCCCAGACCGCGGCGGGCTCCCTGCGGGAACTCACCTGGAACCACACCACCCTCCATGCCCGCGCCGCCGATCCCGCCTGGACCTACCTGCAGCTGCAGCTGCCCCCGGAGCCCGCTGCCGTGCTCCAGGCCCTGGGCCGTCAGCAGGGGGAAGACCTGGCCTGGCACCTGGAGGTGGTGCGGAGCCAGGGGGAAGCCCGCTGGGCCGCCTTGCCCCTCCTGCGCTGGCAAGGCGCCGACGCCCTGGCGGCGGTGATGGAGGCGGCCCAGGCCCTGGGTTGCACCCTCTTCAATCCCCACGTGATCACCGTGGAAGACGGAGGATTGGGGGTGGTGGACGGGGACCAGGTGCAGGCCAAGCAGGCCTACGACCCGGCTGGGCTGCTCAATCCCGGCAAGCTGCGGGGGTGGCTGGAGCGGGGGGCGTCTGCTTGACAGGTTTTGGATTCCACCCGACTGTGGGCAATTAACAACTGATCAAGAAACAGCGGGACGTTATGGCTCAGCATTATTGAGTCATTCATATCGAACGGTCCAGGGAATATAATGGGGAATGTTGCTTAGATGACAAACAACGGGACGGGCGTTAATTGCCTTCAGCTTCTTGGTTATGGGCTGCAGTAGCAAATTGGCAGGGTCAGGCACCTTTGGCCATAGTCTTTGTTTTGTAGCCGGTTGTTCCAGGTGCAGAACAACTCTCCATTGGCTACTTGCCAAGGCTTTTTGCGCAAGTTCTCGTTGGTCAGCCTCATTGGCCGCTTTTGCCGCTGCTGCCAACCCTGCCAGGGTATCCCGGACCTTGATTGCCAGCTCGTCGTCAATATTGATCGCTTTTGTACGGGGGTATTGCCGATAGTCCTTGATCTCGATCAACCATGATGTATCGCCCTCAACGCAGAGAATGTCGATGGCCTTGGATCCACCTGCGATGGGTTGAAACTGCTTGCGATAAAACGACCATTCATCGTACTTGCTTACTTGACAACCAGTTGGGAAGCTGAATGTGAGGTCTCCCTCCGTTATTTTGATCATGTTCAAGACTCTTCTCTCGACATGAACTGATCAACAAAACGGTCCGACTGCTCCAGATCCTCGTCCAGGAGAAGCAGAGGGTCGGCGTCTCCGATGTCGTCCGCCTGGGAAACATCAACCACCCCATCATCGCCTGGGCGCAGTGCGAAATACTTTTTCTTCTTCTTCACCGCGGCGAACTCATCCTGCTTGAGGAGAATTTCCAGCTCCCGCAACAGAAACAGGCTGTGGGTGGCCACGAAGACCTGAACACCTGCCGTACAGACGCCGAGAATCGCCCTCGCGATTTCACGAATGAGTCTCGGATTGAGATTGGCTTCCGGCTCGTCCCAGAACAGGCATCCCTTGTCCAGCAGGGAGCCGGTGGCGATCAGCCGCACAAGCATGGCCAGCTTGCGCCATCCCTCTGCCACCAGCGGCATCTCCATCTTGCCCCCATTGAATCGCTGCAAGTAGAAGCGGCCGTTGCTGTCCAGCACAATCTTTCCGCCAAGCTGCTGCTCCAAAGGCTCGATCAAGCAGGCAATGGCTCTTTCCCTCGGTCCTCTCAAGGCTGGCGCACCCAGCAGCAGGCAGGTGTCTCGCCAGGTTTCGTCAAATTCCAGGTAACGGGTCTCATAGAGTGACACAAACCCCGGATAGAAGGTCAGCAGTTCCCGCGTCGGCAGGAAAACCGGCGGCTTGTCTTGCCATCCCGAGGGAACGTTGGTCACGACGACTTCGGATCTGGCAAGCGAGGAAAACTGAAAAGCCAGGCATGCCCCGGGTTGAGCGAAGCCCATGGTCACTTCACACTTGTTGCGTCCTCTCTGGCGATGCACAAGATGGCCCAGGCGCTCTTCCGGGCGGAAGACGCCAGCGATCTTTTCCGCAATCCGGTTCTGCAAGAGGGTTTTGGTGGGCGGATCGCTGCGCTTCTTGCCTTCCTCGACGCTCATTGCCATGAGAGCATAGGGGAGCTTCAGAAGATGGCTCTTGCCCGTGCCGTTGGCGCCAACGATGACGTTGAGACCTGTGGCGAAGGTCAGATCTGCCGCTTTGAAGGCCGTGAAATTTTTGATTCTAAGAGACCCAAGCACCAGCCAGCCCTCCCTCCTCTACAACAGGCCAAGTATTACATATGGGAATCGTACAGCCTGTGCATCCGCACACAAGCCACAGCATCCACCGGTTGCGTTATAGCAGGCCAGGCCAGATCTTGTTTGGGTCGGACACTACTGCATTGGTCCGAGAGGCTGAAGGAAGTCCATCGTCTGCGCCTAGAAATGAGAATCGTTGAGTTGCCAGTAGACATCAGTACCTTGAAGGGGAGAATCATCCTTTATAAGATCAAAAGCTGTAAATCCAAGTACTTCGCCCCGTGCGTTGGGATCAGCGCCAGCATCCAGCAGAGCCTTCACCACTGCTGGGGTCTCGCTCTTCACCGCAGCAGCAAAGTGGAGGGGTGTCCTTCCATCTTCGCTTCGTGCGTTGGGATCAACACCCTCCGATAGGCAACGATCAACATCACCCGATGACGCTTTCTCAAAGAAGCCGCTTGAGTTCCAGTCTGCGCAATCGGGGCGAGGCGCTGCCGGATTGCAGGCCATGACTCCCAGAATCAGCGGAGCCAGCAAAGGCATGAGCTTGGGGGCAACGCTCGCCTTGATCCAGCGGGCAGGCAGTGCGCAAGCCATTCACTCGGTACCAAACGTCAAGCCAGCCTACCACGGGTTTTGTGCAGGACCTTGGACACGGCGCTAGAGACAAACCGCTCACAAATTTAGCTTGATCTTTTCCCCTCAATCATATCCCAACAGATCAAAAATCTCCCGATCTTTCAAGGGTTCCGCCGCAAGGGGTTGCACGTTTTCCAGTAAACAACGGGCCAAATTGAGATATTCCTGCTGCACCTGCAATACATCGGGGCTGGACTCCATCTCGAAGATGGTGCATTTTTTGAGGCGGGAACGACGGATGGCGTCCACCGCTTTGAAGTGGGCCAGGGTGCGGAGACCAGCGCGGGCGTTGAAGCGGTCGATCTGATCCGTATCCTGGGAGCGATTGGCCACCACACCCCCTAGTCGCACCCGATAATTCTTGGCCTTGGCCTTGATCGCTTGCACAATGCGATTCATGGCAAAGATGGAGTCAAAGTCGTTGGCGGTGACGATCAAACAGTAGTGGGCATGTTGGAGGGGAGCGGCAAAACCACCGCACACCACGTCCCCCAGCACGTCAAAGATCACCACGTCCGTGTCTTCTAGGAGGTGGTGTTCCTTGAGCAGCTTGACGGTTTGACCGGTCACGTAACCACCGCAGCCAGTGCCCGCCGGCGGGCCGCCGCTTTCCACGCACATGACCCCGTTATAGCCGGCGTAGACAAAATCGCTGGCCTCCAGTTCTTCACTGTGGAAGTCCACCTCCTCCAACGTGTCGATCACGGTGGGCACCATGCGCTTGGTCAGGGTGAAGGTGCTGTCGTGTTTGGGGTCACAGCCAATCTGCAGCACCCGCTTCCCCAGATGGGAAAAGGCGGCGGACAGGTTGGAGGAGGTGGTGGACTTGCCGATGCCTCCCTTGCCGTACACGGCAATCACCAGGGCGCCTTCTTCGATGTTGAGCTTGTTGTCCTGGTGGACTTGAACGCTCCCTTCTCCATCTTCACGATGTTGGCGAGGGGCTGTGGTGGTGGCGGTCATGGCCTTGTGGGGTGGTGTGAGGAGTGGTGGTGGTGGTGGGCTGTGGTCAGCGGCCGTAGTGGGCCTTGGCCTCGTAGAGGGTGTCCACGGTGATCAGGTCAATGCCTTGGGTTTGGGCAAAAGCTTCCGTATTGCGGCGCACCTTGCCCCGCACAAAGAAGGGCACCTTGCCCAACTCCGCCAGGCCCTCCTGGCTCCAGCGCCGAGCCTTGTCGGCGCTGGCGGTGCTCACACTGACGGAGGCGGCTGGTGCTGGCTCCGGTGGATCTTGTGGCTCCTTGGGTTTGGGCGAATCCACAGGTTGGGAACCTCCAACGTGGAGATGGCTTTGATGGCCGTCCACGAATTCGAAGTCCTCCCGGAACATGCCGATGAGGTGCTCCTCCAGGCCCATCATCAGGGGATGGACCCAGGTGTCGAAGATCACGTTGGCCCCCTCCCAGCCCATTTGGGGTCCGTAGCGGGCGGGCACGTCCTGCACGTGGATGGGGGTGGAGATCACGGCGCAGGGAATGGACAGCCGCTTGGCAATGTGGCGCTCCATCTGGGTACCCAGCACCAACTCGGGGGCAGCCTCGCTGATGGCCTGCTCCACGGCCAGGTAGTCGTCGGTAATCAGGGCCTCCAGGCCGTAACCCTTGGCGGCAGCGCGCACCAGCTTGGCACTCTCCCGGCTGTAGGTGCCCAGGCCCACCAGCTCAAAGCCCAACTCGGCCGTGGCGATCCGCGCTGCGGCCAGGGCATGGGTCCCGTCGGCAAACACGAACACCCGCTTGCCGGTCAGATAGGTGGAATCCACGGAGCGGGAATACCAGGGCAGGCGGGAACGGGCCCGTTCCGTGCTGCCGCCGTGGAGTTGGGGAGACCACAGGTCACTGGCTCCTACAACGTCCGGCCGCAGGGCCATGGTCACGTCCACCCCCAGGGCGGCGCCCACCTCCTGAAGAAAATCCCGGGTGGCGCCAATGCCGATGGGCACCGTGTACACACAGGGCATGGCAAATTGCCGCTCCAGCCAGTCACAGACAGGCTTGGCCACCTCAGGGTAGAGGCAGATGTTGAGATCAGCCTCCGGGATGCGTTGCAGATCTGCGGGGCTGGCCCCCAGGGGCGCCACAACAGACACCTGCACGCCAATCTCCCCCAACAGCCTGCACACCTCGGTGACGTCGTCCCGGCAGCGGAAGCCCAGGGCGGACGGTCCCAAAAGATTCACCTTGGGGCGCACCCCGGGGGCGCGACCGGGGCGTGCCGTGCCCGGAGGGGGAATCCGGTCCTTCAAGAGGCGACGCACCAGTTGGTAGAAGGTCTCGGCGGCGCCCCAGTTCTCCTTCTTGGAGTAGGCCGGCAACTCCAGGTTCACGACGGGGATGGGCAGCCCCATGCCGCCGGCCAGCGCGCCGGGCTGATCCTGGATGAGTTCCGCCGTGCAGCTTTCCCCCACCAGCAGGGCCTGGGGCTGGAAGCGCTCCACGGCGTCCCGCACCGAGACCTTGACCATCTCGGCCGTATCACCCCCCAGATCCCGCGCCTGAAAGGTGGTGTAGGTGACGGGGGGGCGCTTGCCCCGCCGCTCGATCATGGTGAAGAGCAGGTCGGCATAGGTGTCCCCCTGGGGCGCATGCAGCACGTAATGCACCCCCTCCATGGAGGTGGCGATCCGCATGGCGCCCACGTGTGGGGGGCCTTCATAAGTCCAGAGGGTGAGTTCCATGGTGTGGGCTCCAGGGGGGAAGGCTCAAAAGTGGAGACGTTGGCGGCGGGCCAGGGGACGGGCAAACAACTCCGCCAGATCCCCCGCCTGCTCATACCCCTGGATGGGGCTGAACACCAGCTCGATGGACCATTTGGTGGCCATGCCCTCCGCCTCCAGGGGGTTGGCCAGCCCCAGACCACAGACCACCAGATCCGGCCGGGCCGCTCGGACCCGCTCCAACTGGCGGTCCACGTGTTGTCCTTCACTGATGGTGGCGGTGGTGGGCAGTTGTTCCAGCTCGGTGGCCATGAGCAACCGGTCCAGGTAGGGGGTGCCCACCTCCTGGAGCACCATGCCGCACTCCTGATGGAGGAAACGGGCCAGGGGAATTTCCAGTTGGGAATCCGGCAGCAGGAACAGCCGCTTGCCCTCCAGTTGCTCCCTGTAGCGGGCCACCGCCGTGCGACCCCGCTGCCGGGCTGCCTCCAGGTGGGGGCGCACCGCACTGGCGGCCAGGCCGAAAGCCGCTGCAGCCGCCTGAATCCAGGCGGTGGTGCCCTCCACCCCCAAGGGATAAGGGGCGGCAACGAGTTGCGCCCCCCGTGCCTGCAGTGCCCGGGCGGTGGCGCTCAGGTAGGGCTGGCAGAGCAGGATGCGGGTGTTGGGACCCACGGGTGGCAGGTCTGTAGAGCGGCGCGGGGGCAAGGTGTGGATCTCGGGCAGACCCAACCGGTTGAAGAGGCGACACAACTGGTCCTCCACTTGATCCGCCATGGTGCCCACCAGCAACAGGCTCCCGGCTTCAGTGCGGGGCAGGAGAGGAACCATGGCCGCCAGGGCGTTGTCTTCCCCCTGGGTGAAGGTGGTTTCAATGCCGCTGCCGGAATAGCTCACCACCCGCACCCGGGGCAGGTGGCGCTGGCTCAGGCGTTGGGCGGCATTGGCCAGATCCAGCTTGATCACTTCGGAGGGGCAGGAGCCCACCAGAAAGAGGGTGCGAATCTCCGGCCGCCGCGCCAGGAGTTGCTCCACCACCCGATCCAGTTCGTCGTTGGCGTCCGCCAAGCCCGCCAGATCCCGCTCCCCCAGGATGGCCGTGCCAAAGCGGGGCTCCGCGAAGATCATCACCCCCGCCGCGGACTGGACCAGGTGGGCACAGGTGCGGGAGCCCACCACCAGGAAGAAGGCATCCGGCATGCGGCGATGGAGCCAGACAATGCTGGTGAGACCACAGAACACCTCCCGCTGACCCCGTTCCCGCAGCAGCGTCAGCGGCTGGGCGCATCCCCCGGAGGCCTGGGGCACAGCATCAGACTGTTGGATCAAGGCCATAGGCTGGGAAATTCGGCGGAGGAAACAACGGGATCCAACACCGGATGAACCGGCGCTGCACGCCAGTCACCGTTGCCTGGATCAGCATGACGCCGCTCCAGCATAAACTTTCAAAAATGCCTTTTTTCATAGGATTTTAGAGACAACACTTTGAACGCCTGAATGTGACGCTTCTTTATCTTCTCTGTGCTGTCTTCCCCATGCGTCCATGCGTCTTGACCTGCACCACCGTCATCAGCGGGTAGAATTACTGGTTCAGCAGCGGCGCCATGTGGGGGTGATGGCCCTGTGCTGGTGGATTTCCGGGGGCAGCGCCGCGGATCCACCAGGGAAACGGGGACAGGCCCATCTGTTGGCCGGCGCCGTTCAGCGGGGAACCATCCATCAGGATGCCGTGGCCTTGGCAGAAGCGTTGGAGTCTCGCGGCGCCTATTTTGCGGCGGGCGCCCGGGAAGATGCCGTGGTGTTGTCTCTGGGGTGCATGGCCGCGGATGCGGCTCCCCTCCTGGAACGGTTGCGGGAGATGGTCCAGAGTCCACGGTTGGCGCCCCGTGAGGTGCAGCGCGAGCAGCAGCTCACCCTGCAAGCCTTGGCGCAGCAGCGGGAGGATCCCTTGCAGTGCGCCATGACGGACCTGCGCCGTCTGCTCTACGGCCATGGGGGCTACGGCCACGCCCCCCTGGGCGTAACGGCAGAGGTGGCGGCACTGACCCCCAGCCAACTGCACCAAGCTCATCAAGACTGGGGGAGCAGCGCCATGGTCATTGCCGCGGCGGGCCGTCTGGATCAGAGCGCCACGGTCCACCTGACGGCTCTGGCCGAGGCTTTGACCCCCAGCCATGGCTCCAGCGCCGTGGCACGGTCCCCAGCCCTCCCCGGTTCGGCCGCCATGGCCTTCCATCCCCAGGATACGGAGCAGGTGGTGCTGGCGCTGGGGGCCGCCACCTGTGGGCTCGACCACCAGGACCAGGCCGTTCTGCGCCTGCTGCACTACCACCTCGGCATTGGGATGAGCGCCCGGTTGCCCCAGGTGATCCGGGAAACCCACGGTTTGGCCTACGAGGTGGGGGTGTTGTTTCCCGTACGCCGGCAGAGCGCTCCGTTTATTGCCTACCTCTCCACCAGCGCGGCACGGGCGGCCAGGGCACTGGAACTGTTGCTGGCGGAGTGGCGGCGCCTCCTGGAGCAGCCCCTTCAGCCCGAAGACCTGCGTCTGGCCCACACCAAGCTGCAGGGACAGGAGTTGGCGGCCCTGCAGACCAGCGGCCAGGTGGCTGAACGGCTGGCCCTGCTGCGCGGTTACGGGATGGCCGCGGATGCCGCCGAGCGGCAACTGGCCCGGTTGGCGCAACGGGACGGGGGCGACTGTCAACGGGTGGCGCGCCACTGGCTCAGCCAACCCCGGCTGGCGGTGGCGGGCCCCCAGGCGCTGGCGGCGCCGCTAGAGCGCGTCTGGTCTCAGGCGACGGGCGCCACCTGATCCGCGGCCAGGAGAAACGCGCCCCGCCGAAAGCGCACAGCCAGCATGTTCCGGGGGCGCAATTCCACAACTACCCCCTCGTCCCCCACCTCCACCAGATCGGGGGGACGGAGCATGGGCATGGGATCGGCGGTTTTCAGGTAAGGTTGAGCCTGGATCAAGCGAACCAGGGCCCCTGTGTCAAAAGCTGGGCATGGTCCATTGCCCTCTTCCATGGATCCACCAGCGCAAGAGCGCTTAAGTGTAGATCCAACCCCACCTCCCCGCCAGATCGCTCCCGTCCCCCCATGACGCCATGACGCCATGACGGCTTTGACCAACCTAGTGGGTGTCGTTATGGGTCTGCTGCTGACCATCGTGGCGGGGTTGCTCCAGCCCGCCATGGCAGTGCCAACCTGGGGGGGCTTCAGCCTGGTGGAGTTGCCCACCAGCGGCCAGTTGGCGGCAGTGCTGCTCACCGCCTTGCTTGGCGGCGCCCGGGTTGGGCTCATGACCGCCGTAGCCTATCTGGCCTTCGGGCTGACCCAGTTTCCCGTCTTCCATGCCGGAGGTGGTCTGGATTACGTTCTGGAGCCGGGATTTGGCTATTTGCTGGGCTTGATTCCCGGTGCATGGCTGGTGGGACGCATTGGGCAACAGGTCCCCCTGCGGGACCCCTTCAGCCTCTGGTTTGTGGCCATGACAGGGGTGGTGGTGGTCTCCCTGTTCGGGGGTCTGCACTTGCTCCTGGGCGCCGTGGTGGGCCACTGGTCCATGTCCTGGCTGGAGTTGACGATCAGCCATTGGCTCCTTCCCCTGCTGCTGCAAGCGGTCATGGCCTGTCCCGTGGCCGTTGTTGCCGCCGTGCTCCGCCGTTTCCTGCTCTGCTGACACCGTGCCCAACCCACAACTCTCCCCTGATCGTCGGTGTCGGAAGCAACGGCTTGCTGGCGTCAGCCTGCTGGTGGCTGCTGGCGGCACGGCGTTGGATCAGTTGAGCAAGGCGCTGATGGTGCATCGGCTCCCGCTGGGCCAGATACAACCGGTCCTGCCCGGGCTCCTGCAGTGGCGACGGGTGGAAAACACCGGTGCGGCCTTCAGCTTGTTCCACGGCGGTGTGGTGTGGCTGGGGTTGATCTCGTTGCTGGTGAGCCTGGGGCTGGTGCTCTGGCTGCTGCGTCGCCCACCCCGGCGGCCGCTGAGTGCCGTGGCTTATGGGTTGGTGTTGGCTGGCGCCCTGGGGAACGGTCTGGATCGGTGGTTTCGGGGGGCGGTGGTGGATTGGATTGAATTGGCGCCCATTGCCTTCCCCGTGTTCAATCTGGCGGATATGGCCATCAACATGGCGGTGGCGCTGCTCTTGCTGGACGCCCTGATGCAAAGCCGCAGGTCATGAGGAAGCAGACCCGTCGGCTCATCTGGAGTGTGGCCGTGGTGCTGGGGTCTCTTCTGGCCCTGTGGGTGGTGATCACCCTGTTGGCGGGGCTGGCCCAAAGCCTGCAAGCCTTGCTGGGGGGCTGGGGCGGGCCCTTGTTTTTTGTCATCCTGGCGGCCCTGGGCTGGTTGGGCTGGATCACATGGCAAGGGCAGCAGCAGTCTCCACGGCAGGCCAGGCGCTCCAGCGGCCAGGCACTTCCCGTTGCCTTCGACTCCAAGCGGGAGGCTGCCGGGGAACACCTGGACAGCATTGGGCGGCAGTTGGCGTTGGTGCAGGATCAGGTGATGCGCCAGGCCCTGGAGGGTGAGCGCCGCCAAGTGGCGGCAGAGCTGGAACGGGGGGATCTGGTGGTGGTGGTATTCGGTACGGGGTCCAGCGGCAAAACCTCCCTGATCCGCGCCCTCCTGGGGGAGATGGTGGGTTCCGTGGAGCCTGCCATGGGCTCCACCCGGGCCAGCCACACCTATCGCCTTCCCATGGTGGGCCTGGGCCGTGGTGTGCGGCTGGTGGATACGCCGGGCATCCTGGAAAGCGGCGCTCAGGGGCAGCGGCGAGAGGATATGGCGCGGCGCAAAGCGGTTCAGGCGGATCTGCTGTTGTTTGTTGTGGACGGTGACCTGCGGGACAGCGAGCAGCGCATGGCGCAGTTGCTGTTGTCCCTGGGCAAGCGTCTTCTTCTGGTGCTCAACAAGTGCGACCTGCTGGGGCAACAACAGGAACAGCGGCTGCTGCAGGTGCTGCGGCAGCGCTGCGCTCCCCAACTGCCGCCGGAGGACGTGATTCCCGCCAGCAGTGCGCCGACCCAGTTGAGGTCTGCCCCGGCGCCTCCACCCGTCCCCGAGGTGGCGGCTCTGGTGCGGCGCCTGGTGCAGGTGCTGCGCCTTGAGGGGGATGAGCTCATGGCCGACAACATCCTTCTGCAAAGCCGCCACCTCTCCGTGGATACCGAGGCGGTGCTCACCAACCAGCGGCAGCGGGCCAGCCGCACCATCATTGAGCGCTATGCCTGGATTGGCGGTGGCATCATCGCCCTGACGCCCCTGCCAGGGCTGGATCTTCTGGGTGCGGCCGCGGTCAATGCCCAGATGGTGCTGGAGCTGGGGCGGATCCACGGGGTCAAGCTGGGCCAGGACCAGGGTCGGGAATTGGCGCTGGCGGTGGGGCGCACCATGACGGGGTTGGGCTTGGCGAAGGGGGGCGCCATGCTGCTCACTGCAGCCCTCAGCACCGCGTGGCCCGCACTGGTGGTGGCCAAGGCGCTGCAAGGGGTGAGCGCGGCATGGCTCACCCGGGTGGCTGGCACCAGCCTGATGGAGTACTTCAGCCGCAATCAAGACTGGGGGGACGGGGGCATGGGCGCCGCCATTCGCAAGCACTACGACCTCAACCGCCGCCAAACCCAACTCAATGATTTTCTCACCATGGCGGTGGAGCGGATCGTGGAGCCACTGCAACGGCGCCTGAAAGGACTGCCGCCAGGCCAGCCACCGCCGAACCAGCCACCGCCACCGGCCCCAGTCCGGAGCGACGATCCAGAATGAGCACCAGTGGCTGGCGCAGCGGCCCAGGTTCCATCTGCATTGCACCCCAACCTATGCCTCATGGATCCATGAGATCCATGAGGTGGAAGGCTACTTCTGCATCATTTACAAGAGAAGAGAGAAGTGAAGAGACAGGGCGTGAGAAGCAGAGGGAGCAGCGTCGTTGCCCTCCTTCTGTAGCCGCTCAACGGTTATCTTCCAATCCTGATCCTCCCCTGTATGGAGAGGGGAGAGCGT
>JXQG01000020.1 GCA_001007665.1 Candidatus Synechococcus spongiarum SP3
TCGCGAGGGAACACTTCGGGAAGCCTAGCCGCTCCTGTCCACCCTGCCAACCCCTTTGCCAACTCTTCGACTTTCTCTTCTACCCGAATTCCAGATCAGGGGACCGGAGGGAACCCTTGCGCTGGCTTGGGCTTGGGGAAACCTGACCGAAAGAGGGGAGAGGGAGCTGCCAACATCAGGCAGCGCCTGCCTCACTCTTCCCCATGGCCCTCCCCGCCAGCGCCTAGAGCGTTGTGGCCAAGAGGTAGAGCAAGGCCATGCGGATGGGGATGCCGTGGCTCACTTGCTGGTTCACCAGGCAACGCTGCGGGTCAGCCAGCAACTGGCTGCTCAGCTCCACGTCCCGATTGACCGGACCAGGGTGGAGCACCGGCGCGCCAGCACGGCAACGGTCCAGGCGTGCATGGGTGATGCCGTAGGCCCGGTGGTAATCCTCCAGATTGGTAATCAGGTGGCGCTGGGCCCGCTCTTTCTGGAGCCGCAGAGTGATGACGGCATCCACGTCTGTCAAGGCATCCTCCAGATTGCGGAACAGGTGAACCGCTCCCCGCTGGGGGACGGGATCCCGGTTGCAGCCTGGGGGCATGGCGGCGAGAAAGTCTGCAAAACAGCCCGGTAACAGGGCGCTGGGTCCACAGAGGTGAATGGTGGCGTCTGCTGCGCTCAATGCCCAAAGATTGGAGCGGGCCACCCGGGAATGAAGAATGTCGCCAACAATGGCAACGGTGCGGCCAGCCAGGGCCTGCAGGGTGGGCTGCCGAGGGGCGAAGTGGCGCGCCAGGGTGAAGAGGTCCACCAGGGCCTGGCTGGGGTGGCTATGGAGGCCGTCCCCTGCATTCAGCACCGCAACCCTGTGGCCCGTGGCCTCCAGATCCTGGGCCAGAGCAGCGGGGACACCACTGCCGCTGTGGCGAACCACCAGCAATTCAGCGCCCATGGCGGCATAGGTGAGGGCCGTGTCCAGGAGGCTTTCCCCCTTCACCAGAGCGCTGGAGGCTGGCGCGAAGCTGGCAACGTCAGCCGAGAGCCGTCGGGCGGCAAGTTCAAAGCTGCTGCGGGTGCGGGTGCTGGGCTCAAAAAACAACGTTGTCACCAGCCGCCCTTGCAGGGCGGGCAGCCGCCGCGGTCCCCGGCTGGGAATGGCCCGGAAACGCTCCGCCAACTCCAGCACTAGGTTGAAGTCCTGCCGGCACAGCACAGCAAGATCCAGCAGATGGCGGTGACTCCAGTGGTTCTTCAGGGCTCCAAAAGCTGGGTGCTGCTCCAGCAACGTGCTGGATGGGGGCGTTGATCCCCTGGGGCGCGGCGGCTGATGCTGCGGCTGGCGCCCAGATACCAGCGCCAGGCCAACTCTTGAGCGCGGGAGATGCCAATCCGCTGACCGTTGCGCAGGGCCATGGCGCCGCTGGCCATGGCGGCAGCCAGTGCCGGTGGGCGTCCCGTGAGCCATAGCCCTGCCGCGGAATCGGTGACCAACTGGCCGTCAAAAGAGCGGTCAATGCCCAGGCAACGGCAGAGAAGACCAGGCCCCGCTGCCCGCCGTTCGTGCTCCACACCCAAGGGGAGATCCAACGCCCGCAGCAGAACACCACTGGCCCAATCGGGACGATCCGTCACCACGTTGCAGCAGTGGTGCATACCGTAGCTGGTGTAGACGTAAAAACGTCCCGGCTCGCCAAAGAGGGTTTCGTTGCTGGGACTGCGGCGGTGGCGCCCATGGCAGGCAGGCTCGCTC
This sequence comes from Candidatus Synechococcus spongiarum SP3, assembly GCA_001007665.1. Classification (GTDB taxonomy): domain Bacteria; phylum Cyanobacteriota; class Cyanobacteriia; order PCC-6307; family Cyanobiaceae; genus Synechococcus_B; species Synechococcus_B spongiarum_B. The sequence continues at coordinate 1,736 of JXQG01000020.1, forward strand.
TGGCAGTAGGCCTCCGTTTCCACAATCACCCCCCAGCACAGGCGCCGCCGGTCACGGCGCACCAGCAGGCAGCCCAATAAATCAGGCGCCACGGCGGCAGCGGGGCGGTGCAACGTCTCCAACGGGAAGGTCGGCACAGCACCGGAGATCCCGTCCGCAGCCATGGTTGGCAAAACGGGAAGCGGCGGCCAAACTGGCTCTGCCGCAGTTTGTGCCATGGACGCTTCTGTCCCTGATTTCAGCCGCCTGTTGTTGCTGGGCTCCATCCTCTTCGTGGCCACGGCCCTCTACTTCGGAACCCAGGGAGGGTTCTACGACAGTGACGACTACCACGGCAACGGCTCGGCCCACTGATCCGCGCCATGGGACCAGAACGGTTCCGCGCCATCAGGTGCTCTCACCAGACCCGTCGGGGCTGCCCTGGCTGATCTGCTCCTCCAGGGGGCAGTCTTCAGCCGTGAGCAGATCCTCGCTTCCTCCATGGCGGGGCAAGCTGGAGAGACGACTCATCACCGACCCTACGGAATTCAGCCGCACCATTTCCTGCCAGGCCTGCAGTTCGCCGTCCTCGTCAGTTTCATAGCGCAGAGTCACCACCCCGCCACTGACTTCCACAACCTGGGCCTGTTCAATCCAACGCTGCTGGTCGGAAAGAAACACCCACACCGGACGCCCCTCACATTGGGCCTCGTAGAGCTTGCGGTCGAACATCGGACTCCCGTTAATCACCCGGTCGCCAACCGCCTGCCGGTGATTAGAAACAATTTTAGGGTCATAGCATGTCCACTGAGGCCGTGTCTGCAATGAGAATTCCCCCTGACCCACCAAGCTGGCGACTCCAGCTTTGGACCTGGCCCGAGGTGGCGGCCTATCTGGAGCACAATAAAGGCGTAATCCTGCCCCTGGGCTCCACTGAGCAGCACGGCCCCACGGGAGCCATCGGGACAGATGCCCTTACCGCCGATGCCGTGGCCCAGGCCGTGGCGGAGAGAAGCCGTGTCCTGGTGGCCCCTCCCCAGGCGTTTGGCATGGCCGAACATCACCTGGGATTTCCGGGCACCATCAGCCTCCAGCCCGGCACCCTTCTGGCCCTGTTGCGGGACGTGGTGGTTTCCCTGGCCCGCCATGGCTTTGAGCGGATTTATATCGTCAATGGTCACGGGGGCAACATGGCCACTGCCCGGGCGGCATTGACCGAGGCCTACGACCGGGCAGCCAGTCTGGGCCTGGCCAGTGCGCCACGGCTGCGCTGCAAGCTGGCCAACTGGTTTTTGGCCCCGGCGGTCATGGCCCATGCCCGCCAGCTCTACGGCAAGCGGGAAGGCCAGCACGCCACCCCCAGCGAGATCGCCCTGACACTCCATCTCTACCCCAGCCTGGCCCGAAAACTCAGACCCTTGCCTGAACCTGCCCCCGTGGGCCCCATCCATGGGTGGGAGGATTTTCGCTGCCGTTACCCCGACGGTCGCATGGGCTCCGACCCCTCCCTGGCCACGGCAGCGGCGGGGCAGGAATTTTTGGAGCGGGCCGCCACAGCCCTGAGTGAAGATCTTCAGCGCTTCCTGCAGGCCCCCTGAGGGATCAGGGGCTTATGGTGCAGGCCGTTGTGACGACGCCATGGGCTCGATCAACAGAGATGACGTGCGCCATGTGGCCCGGTTGGCCCGGCTGGCCTTGCCGGAGGAGCGCATCACGACCATCACCAGCCAACTGGAGTCCATCCTGGACTATGTGTCCCACTTGCAGTCCATTGACACCACCGGTGTGCCGCCCACCACCCGTGCGGTGGAGGTGGTGAACGTGACGCGAACGGATCAGGTGAAACCCACGACGGTGCGGGACGGACTGCTGGATCAAGCTCCCCAACGGGAAGGCGACCTGCTGGTGGTGCCCCGCATCCTGGCGGAATAGGGGAGCCACAACAGGGAGGTGTCCCCGGGCTAGGATCGGCGCGGCAGGGGGGTCACAGCCGTTCGATGAAGAACGTGGAGCAACTGGCGACAGGCCCAGCGGCTGGGCACAACGCGCACCAGGTTGCGCAGGCGGCTGCGGCTGCGTTTGTGGCTACGGATGCCGAGGAACAGGTCGTAGAGGAAATTCAGCAGATCACCACGGGACTCGTAAATGCCCAGGCGCTGGGGTGAGCCCTTCTCGTCCAGGAGGGGCTTCACGGCCTCGTAGGCGGGCTTGTAGTCAAACCAGGGGATCGAGGGCCAGAGGTGGTGGACCAGATGGTAGTTCTGCCCCATGATCAGCCAGTTCATGGTCTTGCTGGGGTAGATCCGGGCATTGCGCCAGCGGTTGCGTTCGTTGAAGGGGCGATGGGGCAGGTAGTCGAAGAACAACCCCAGGGTGACCCCCACCAGCAAGGCCGGGGCAAACCAGCAATTGAACACGAACGACAAGAATCCCTGCTGGGCGGCCGTCACAACAACGACCACGAACAGGCCCCGGGCGATGCCCCATTCCAGCAACTCATGGCGTCGCCAGAGCCGACGACGGAAGAAGAAGTACTCATGATAGAAGAAGCGTGGCGCAATGAGCCAGAGGGGACCGAAGGTGGACACCGTATGATCCGGGTCCCTCTCCGGGTCGTTCACGTGGGCATGGTGTTCCAGGTGAACCCTGGTGAACACCGGATAGCTGAACCCCAGCAGCATGGCGGCCCCATGGCCCATGAAGGCATTCCAGAAGCAGTGCGGATGGGCAGCACGGTGACAGGCGTCGTGGATGACGGTGCCTTGCAGGTGGAGGGCCAGAAAGCCTGTGGCCACCAGCAGGGGCAGAGGCCAGTTGCCCATAAACCATCCCCAGATGGTCAGCCCCGCCAACAGATAACCGCAGAGGAACAGGCCTACCGTTGGATTCCATGGTTTTGGCGGTCTGAGGAAGCGCCGCGGCACGGAACGACAGTGATCTGTCGTCGCGGCCGCGGCGACAGGGGAAGGCGCTTCTGTCGAGGCAGGAGTCACGGAACGCGTCATCACCGGGGATTACCCAGGGACCATGGTCCCTGGGTAATGGATGCCAGGCACCTTAGAGAAGTATCGCGCAAGTCGCTGAATCACTTGTCACCTGATCCTGCGGGAACGGCATGACGGCCTTGCCACCGTACCTGCACCTACAGTTCGCCTGGCTCTTTGCCAGCGCAACCCATGGCCAACTTGAACTTTTTGGCTCCCCATGGCTTTCACCGACGGAATCTTCGCGGAGACCTCCTGGGGGGAATCACCGCGGCTGTGGTGGCCCTGCCCCTGGCTCTGGCCTTTGGCAATGCCGCCCTGGGGGAAGGCGGCGCTGTCTATGGCCTCTATGGGGCTGTGGTGGTGGGGTTCTTTGCCGCCCTGTTCGGCGGCACCCCGTCCCAGGTGTCCGGCCCTACCGGACCCATGAGTGTTGCGGTTGCCGGGGTGGTGGCCACGCTGGCGGAGCTGGGGGTCAATGAAAATCTGGCGGCCGGCGAGCTGCTGCCCCTGGTGATGGCGGCCGTGGTGCTGGGGGGAATCTTTCAAATCCTCTTTGGCCTGTTGCGGTTGGGGCGCTATGTCACCCTGGTGCCCTACTCCGTGGTATCCGGCTTCATGTCGGGGGTCGGGGTGATCATCCTGCTGCTGCAAGTGGGGCCTTTCATGGGCATCAGCACCAGGGGAGGGGTTGTCGCCTCACTCACCCAACTGCACCAGCACTTCACCACCGGCGGTGGCCCCAACCTGGCGGCCATGGGCATTGGGGTGATGACCACAGCCGTGGTCTTCCTGACCCCCAAGCGCATTGGTCGGATCCTGCCCTCGCCGCTGTTGGCCCTGTTGATCATCACGCCCACCTCCCTGATCTGGGGTGGGCAGGTGCCCCGGATCGGATTCATTCCCGAGGGGGGCTTACACTTGGCCCTGCCCGCTGTAGGAGGCCACTGGGGCGCACTGGTGCAGGCGGGCCTGATTCTGGCGGTTCTCGGCTCCATTGACTCCCTGCTCACCTCACTGGTGGCGGACAGTCTGACCCAAACCCAGCACTGGTCGGACCGCGAGCTCATCGGCCAGGGCATTGGTAACAGCCTGGCGGGCTTGTTCTCCGGCTTGCCGGGCGCCGGCGCCACCATGCGCACGGTCATCAACGTGAAGTCCGGCGGCAAAACGCCACTGTCCGGGATGATCCACTCCCTCACCCTGCTCCTGGTGCTCATGGGCGCCGGCCCCCTGGCGGCCCAGATTCCCAACGCCCTGCTGGCGGGCATCCTGATCAAGGTGGGCATTGACATCATCGATTGGAACTTCCTGTTCCGGGCCCACCGCATCTCCACCAAAACGGCGGGGGTCATGTACGGGGTCCTGCTGATGACAGTGTTCTGGGACCTGATCTGGGCTGTGCTGGTTGGGGTATTCGTGGCCAACCTCATGACCATTGAGAGCATCACGGCCTACCAGCTGGAGGGGATGGAGACGCAGGACAACATGACGGCCAGCCCCGACCTGCCTGCGGACGAAAAGGCGTTGCTGGATGCCTGTGGCGGTCACGTCATGGTGCTCCGCCTCAGTGGCCCCCTCAGCTTTGGGGCCGCCAAAGGCATTAGCGACCGCATGTCCCTGGTGCGCAATTACAAGGTCCTGATCCTGGATCTCTCGTCCGTGGCGCGCCTCGGGGTGACGGCGGCGCTGGCCCTTGAGTCCATGCTCAATACCGCGGTGGGCCATGAACGCCACGTGTTTCTGATTGCGCCGGAGGGGCGGGTGCGGGCACGGCTGGAGCGGCTCAACCTTCAGGATCGCGTCACCGGAGACCTGAGCATCAGCCGCAAGGCAGCCTTGCAGCGGGCTGTGGAACTGTGCCGCTCCTCCTGAGTTGAGCAAGAGTGACGGCGAAAAAAAGGCAGCCCCCGGCTGCCTCGACGCCTTTCCACCAACCCATGCAACCGCCCTCCCGCGCTGGCGGTGGTTGCCGTTCATACGGAAACAAAACTTTTTGTGGGTGCAGCGAAGGACGTGGGTGGCTGTCGTGGCTGCACGGTATTCGGTTGGCTCTGGGCGATCAACACGGCAGCAACACCAGCAGCCAGGCCAAAACCACAGACCTCCAAAGCCACACCGGGGCTCAGCCAACGGGCCGTGGCCTGGCGAGGGGCCTGGTCGGGGAACCGGACCCGCTTTCCAGCCCGCCTGGCCAAACGGCAAGCTCTTCTGCGCTCGGCCCAACTCAGGGAAAAGTACTCTGACCCTCGCAGGCGCTTGTCTGCAAAAAGCCGGTGCAGCTTTTTCTCCAGTTCCCTCTCCGCCGTGCCGGGCAGCTCCACAACCTGGCAGATCTTATCTGGCTTGAGTTCATTCATGCGCCGCCGAATATCAACGGTGATGCCAATTTTGGTTTGCCTCTTGTTCTTGATGACGTAAAGAAATCCCATGGGCGCTGCCGGGTGTCCAAATGAAGAGAAGTGCCCACCGCGGGACTTGAACCCGCACAACCGAAGTCACTGGTACCTAAAACCAGCGCGTCTACCAATTCCGCCAGGTGGGCACGTTTGCTGACGCCCGCTAACTTAACCCGAGCTCCGGGTAAGGGGACCCCGGTGGAGATCCTCATCCGGAGCCGGGGTGAACTTGAGGCAGGAAGTGGCAGGCCCGAGCAGTGCGCTGGGGAAAATCTGTCAGAATGATGGTGCAGCTACGGCAGATGATGGACCCTGGACACCCTGAACAAAATCTTTGGGGGATTGCCTCCCTTGCAATGGCAGCAGAGATGTCGGAAACATGGCAGCATGCGCTGGATCATTGGCTGGATGTTGTCCTGGCCTTCTCCGGGTTGTCCCTCGGCCTGGGTTACGGGGTTCTGTTGTTGGCCCTGCCCCTGCTGCTGCTGCCCATCGCCTTCCCGGAACTCTCCCGTCCCCGTGATGCGCTGTGGTCCCTGCTGCTGGCAGCCCTGGCTCCCTTGCTGCTGCTGAATCGCCTGCCTGTCTTCAGCAGCGCGGGCCTTGGCGAACTGTTTGCCGCGGTGCTGATGGCTCGTCTTGCCGCTGAGGTGGGGCAAGGGCGTTGGGAATCCCTCACCCCGCACCAGAGGGAGGCGCTGCGCCACCTGCCCCGGTGGCGCAGCGCCGGGGCCGATCTGGTCGCCGCTGTTCTGCGGGCAGCGGAGGCCACCTGGAATGCAGTTGTCCAGGTAGGGAAGGCTGTCCGGGGTGGCGGCCAAGATGGCGGCGCCAGCTCCGGGATCCCGGAGGTGACCCCTGCAACGGAGCCAAACCCGGGTCCAGCGGCTGACGATGGCGGCGACGGTGGTCAGCAGGCTGAGGGCGCCCAAGCCAGCGGGGAGGATGGAGCCACCGGTGGAAGCGGGGAAGCCACACCGGAGCAAGCGCACCGCGCCGGGACTGGTTGGATCGCGGCTGTTGTGCAAGCGCCGCAAGCTGCCTGGGGTGCGGTGTTCGGCCCAAAAGGCACTGTTCAACAGGGCCGACAGGGGCAGTCTACCCGGAAACCTGCGCGCAAGGCGTGGGTTCGTCCCGATCCATCCGTCGGAGCCCAGGACGGCCAGGACGGCCAGGACGGCGGGACCAGCCCCGCAATCCTGGACGTGGCCCCTGCAACGGAGGTCAGCCCGGATCTGGCAGTTGACAATGCCCCTGGCTCTAATGCCCCTGGCGCTGAAACCCCTCAACCTGTGAAGGGTGGTGACGGTGGTCAGGAGGCCGAGAACACGAAAGTCAGCCTGGAGGAGACAACCACCGGTGCAGGAGAGGACGCCGCGCCGGAGCAGGAACACCTGGACAAACCGGCTGCGGATGGCTCGGTGACGGCTTCGGCGGAGGACGCCACCCCTGAAGAGCACAGCGCTCCTCAGCCTGCGGAAGAGCCTCAACAGGCACAACCTGGGGGCCTTGCCGAGGCCCCAGAGCCAGCGGCACAACCCGCTGAGAGGGATGCCGATGCTGTTGGGGCCAAGCTGGAGGACAAGGAGAGCGTTGCTGAAGATCCAGGCGCTCCTGAGCCTGTTGAGCTTTCAGGTGGCGCCCAGCCTGCTCAGCCGCTTGATGGGGACGAGGCTGAGGACGCTGAAGCCGACATGGAAGCGGCAGCCACCGGTGCAGGTGAAGACGAAGACATCACGCCGGAACAGGGGCGCCCGGACAAACCGGCTGCGGATGGGTCGGTGACGGACATGGCGGAAGACGCTGCCCCTCAAGAGCACAGCGCCCCTCAGCCTGTAGAAGAGCCTCAACAGGCACAACCTGTTGATGGCGGTGATCTTGAGGATGGCAAGGGTGCCGATGCAGCACCAGAAGCGCCGGAGGCTGTTGAGCGCCCTGTCGAGCCTCCAGAGTCAGAGCCGCAACCATCCCAAGGGATTGGCGCCCATGCTGCTGGTCCTGCGCCAGACCCCGGAGAGAGTGCTCCTGAGGAGCCAAGCACCCCTGAGTTTGCGGAAGGCGCCCAGCTCACCCAACCGCTTCATGGAGCGGGCCAACCGAAGGCCGGCCCAACCAACTCCCCGTCCCGGGATGCAGACAACGATGCATCTGTTGCCGTGGCGCTAGACGACGATCCGGAGCACGGAGCTGCCGCAGATCAAAGCGGCGGCGGCTTTGTTGCTTTTGGGGTCCCGACCTTTCACGATTACCACGGCCAAGCCGCCGCAGACGAGAGTGGCGAAGGCTTTGCCGCCAAGGCTGATCCTGGCGCTGACACACCGCAAGCAATGACAGATGCTTCAGAAGCTGAGGCTGGCCCAGCCCAACCGGCTGGGGAGGATGTCGTGGTCGGCAGCTTTGATGAAGTCGATGCTGAACTGCGGGGGACCAACTGAGCGATCCATCGCCAGGCTGGCACGGATGAAGCCAGGCTCCGTTCGTAAGTGGTCAAACTCTCCGTCCCGCACGTACCCCAGATCCTGTACAGATGCTTGGCCCGGGCGTTGTGCGTTTGGGTGGCCAGCGTGACGGCACAGGCGCCTGGGGCCCGGGCGGCGTCCTCCGCGTGACGCATCAAGCACCGGCCGATCCCGCGCCCGCGAAAGCGAGGATCCACAAACAGATCGTTGAGAATCCAGATCGGCGCCAGGCGTGCCGACGAAAAGCCGGGATAAAGCTGTGTGAATCCCAACGGCGCCCCCGATTCGCTCCGGGCCAGAATGAGATGCGAATCGCTGTGTGTCAGAGAAGAAGGTAGACCGCACCAACTTCTTTAATGAGTTCTTCGATGGTGTTGAAGGTTTTGCCATCGAGGGCTTTCAAGTTGGGCTCAGACATGGTGGGGAAACAGCGGTGGACGGTTCCATCCATTCTGAAGTGGCGGATACAGAGGGCGAGGCTGTGCTACATTACGCGCCTAGAAACGAGACTCGTTGAGTTACCAGTAGACATCGGTACCTTTCAGGGGAGAATCGTCTCCAATTAACTCGAAGGGTGTCGATGTGGAGGGGTGTCCATCCAATGTTGTGCCTTGCTGTAGGCCATGGCTTGCCTTGTCGGGTGGTTAGCGGGGTGCTTTCCGCAGCATCTCCATCATCTACAAGGGCAGATCGTTCACGTCTTTCCGTAACTCCTTCACGTCTTCCCGTAGTTCGTCAATCCGCTTGTTTTGCCTGGCTTCACTGGCCTTGATTTCTGACCAGATTGCCGCCAGGGCACCGAGAAGGAGTGTCAAGCCGCCTGTCAGCAGTGATGGCAACAACCACAAAGGCATGATGGTTGGCTTGCGAACGGGAACAAGCTACAGCAATATCGTGCAGCCTTTCACGGGCGATCCTATAGAATTTATGGCAGGTTGCAGGCTTTGGAAGGGAATCCAGCACCCAGTCAAAAACCAAAGAGATTATCAGGGTCTATTTCTCTTGCCCATGGTCTGGCAGTTGCTCCATATACCTCTGCCCATAGCTTCCCCCTAAACCATGTTCTATTAGTATTAAGTAATATAAAAGCCACTTGACAGAAGACCTGGTACTGTGGTCTAGTTTTCCGGCCAGCTTAACAAATTGTCTCAATCTTAAAACAGTGGGCCACCACTGCTATTTCAAGCGTTGCTACTTTCCAGCCAAGCTGTTCTTGGCAAAAGGGGTCTTTCCTTGGGTGCTGGCCATAGCGGCCTGAAAAGGCCTGAAACCCCAGTTTTCACCCTGGGCTTGCCACATGGGCAAGGGAGGCGGGAAGATTGCCAGGATCTGAACCCGCACCTCGCCGTGGAGAGTGACAGCATCCGGAGCACCATCAACCTTCCGAAGACCGGCTTCGGGATGCGGGCCAATGCCGTGGAGCGAGAGCCCCAGCTCCAGAAGTTCTGGGCTGAGCAGAAGGTGTATGAGCGGCTGAGCCGGAGCAACCCCGGCGAGCCCTTCGTGCTCCACGACGGCCCCCCGTACGCCAACGGGGCGCTGCATATGGGCCATGCCCTCAACAAGGTGCTCAAGGACATTGTCAACAAATACAAGTTGCTCCAGGGACGAAAGGTGTGCTTTGTGCCGGGTTGGGACTGCCATGGCCTGCCCATTGAACTGAAGGTTCTGCAACAACTGACACCGGGGCAGCGGCAGCAGCTCACCCCCATCAAACTGCGCAAAAAAGCGGCGGTCTATGCCCGCAAGCAAATGGAAGGTCAGCGGCAGGGCTTCCGTCGATGGGGCGTCTGGGGGGACTGGGACCACCCCTATCTCACCCTGCAGAAAGAGTATGAAGCTGCCCAGATTGGGGTGTTTGGCCGCATGGTGCTGGCTGGCCACATCTACCGCGGCCTGAAACCAGTGCATTGGAGTCCCAGTTCCCGCACGGCTTTGGCGGAGGCGGAGTTGGAGTATCCCGAGGGTCACACCAGCTCCAGCGTCTATGGAGCCTTTCCCGTGGAGACCATGCCCGATGCCCTGACCCCGCTCCTGGACAGGGGAGCCGCCCAGGGGCAGGGCCTCCGCCTGGCCATCTGGACCACCACTCCCTGGACCCTGCCAGCCAACGTGGCGGTGGCGGTGAACCCCCGCATGGACTACGCCGTTGTGACCACGGCGGATGGGCGGCGCCTGGTGGTGGCCTGTGGGCGACGTGCAGCCCTGAGCCAAGTGCTGGATCAGCCCCTGGAGGTTCTCCGAACCCTGCCGGGGACTGCGTTGGAGGGGATTGGCTATCGCCACCCCCTGTTGGAGCGCCACGGCCGTGTGGTGTTGGGGGGAGACATGGTCACCGCCGACTCCGGCACCGGTCTGGTGCATATTGCCCCGGGGCACGGGGCTGAAGACTTTGGCGTTGGTCGGCGCTACAACCTGCCCACCCTCTGTCCCGTGGATGGCGCAGGGCGCTTCACCGCCGAGGCTGGCCCCTTCGCCGGGCTCAACGTGCTGGAGGATGCCAACCCCGCCATCATTGCCGCCCTCAAGGACGGGGATGCCCTGCTGGCCTCCGTGCCCTACACCCACCGCTACCCCTACGACTGGCGCACGAAAAAACCCACCATCTTCCGTGCCACGGAACAATGGTTCGCCTCGTTAGACGGCTTCCGGGAGGCGGCCCTGGCGGCCATTGGCCAGGTCACATGGCTTCCCGGCTCCGGCCAGAACCGTATTGAGGCCATGGTGCAGGAGCGGGGGGACTGGTGTATTTCCCGGCAACGGGTCTGGGGTGTGCCCATTCCGGTGTTCTATACCCGCAGCGGAGACGAGGTGTTGCTCAATGAAGACACCATTGCCCATGTGCAGCAACTGTTTGCCACCCACGGCAGCGACGTTTGGTGGACCATGGGCGAGGCGGAACTCTTGCCACCCGCCTATGCCCCGGAGGCAGAGCGCTGGCGCAAGGGTACCGACACCATGGACGTGTGGTTTGATTCCGGCTCAAGCTGGGCGGCGGTGGCGGCTGGTCGTGAAGAACTCACCTATCCGGCCCATCTCTACCTGGAGGGCTCGGATCAGCACCGGGGTTGGTTTCAATCGTCCCTGCTCACCTCTGTTGCCGTACATGGCCATGCACCCTACCGATGTGTGCTCACCCATGGCTTCACCCTGGATGAACAGGGCCGCAAGATGAGCAAGTCCCTTGGCAATGTTATGGATCCCACGGTGATTATTGCCGGGGGCAAGAACAAGAAAGCCGAGCCTGCCTATGGGGCTGACGTGTTGCGGCTCTGGGTGAGCTCCGTGGACTACTCCTCCGACGTGCCCATTGGCTCCGGCATCCTGCGGCAATTGGCGGATGTGTATCGCAAAGTGCGCAACACCTGCCGCTATATGCTGGGCAATTTGTATGACTTCCAACCCGAAAATCACGGCGTTCCCTTTGAAAAATTGGCATGGCTGGACCGCTGGCTTCTCCATCGCACAGGAGAAGTTCTTCAGGAGGCAACCAAGGCATTTGAAGCATACGAATTCTATCGTTTCTTCCAGATTCTTCAGAACTTTTGCGTGGTTGATCTCTCTAATTTTTATCTGGATATTGTCAAGGACAGGCTCTACATCAGCGCCCCCCACGATCTGTCGCGGCGTCAGTGTCAAACGGCGCTGGCTGTGGTGGTGGAGCAGTTGGCGGGCATGATGGCCCCTGTGCTCTGCCACATGGCTGAGGACATCTGGCAGAACCTCCCCTATCCTGTCCAGGAAACCTCCGTGTTCGAGAGGGGTTGGCCCCAAGCCGTTGCTGAATGGCGCCATGACCGGTTGGCGGCGGTTGTGCGGCAGTTGCGCCGCCTGCGCACCAGCGTCAACCGTCAACTGCAAGCCAGCCAGGCCGCTGGTCACATCGGCGCCTCCCTGGAGGCGCAGGTGCGTCTGGACATTCAGGATCCAGCCATGCAAGAGGCCGTCACCTGGCTTCAGGACCACGACGACAACGTGGAGGACCTGGTGAAAGACTGGCTCCTGGTCTCCCAACTTCATCTTGGCGGTGATCCTTTGTCTCAACCCCTGGCGGAATCCCGGGACGACGGCCTCCACATCCAGGTGGCCAAGGCGGATGGTCAAAAATGTTGCCGTTGCTGGCATTACACCACGGATCGGGGGCAAGCGCTGGAGGACGCTTCCCACATCTGTGGTCGCTGCGGAGACGTTCTCAAGCGTTCGTCAACGGCCGTGTGATCCCTCAAACTCATTGTGTCGGATTCCTCCTTCCCATGGCAGCCATTCCCGAGTCAGCACCCAGCCACACCAACACGGCCCCTGCAGGGCGCACCGGTTCCGTGGAACGGGTGACCCGGGAAACCCGGGTGCGGCTGCGCCTGAACCTGGACGGAACAGGCTGTGGCCAAGTAGAGACCACCATCCCCTTTCTGGACCACATGCTCATGCAGTTGGTGAGCCATGGCCTCTTCGATCTGCAGGTGCAAGCCCAGGGGGACACCGAGATTGACGATCACCACACCAACGAGGACGTGGGCATCAGCCTGGGCCAGGCCCTGGGTCAGGCCCTGGGGGATCGCCGCGGGATTTGCCGTTTCGGGCATTTCCTGGCCCCATTGGACGAAGCCCTGGTGCAGGTGGCCCTGGACTGCTCCGGTCGCCCCCACCTGGAGTTTGACCTGCAACTGCGCTCGGAGCGCATTGGCCGCTACGACACCCAGCTTGTGCGGGAATTTTTCGTGGCCGTGGTAAACAACAGTGGCCTCACCCTGCACATCCGCCAGCTCCATGGGCGCAACGACCACCACGTTGTGGAGGCCTGCTTCAAAGCTTTTGCCCGGGCGCTGCGCATGGCCACAGAGGCGGACCCACGCCGCTCCGGCCAGGTGCCCAGCTCCAAGGGTGTGCTGGAGCAGGCGGGAGGGGATTGAAGGTGCTGGTAACACGTTCATCGCAAACCTGGAGAATGATCAACCAAAGGACCAGCCCATGTGTAAAAAACTCGCCTCAACGATCCAGAGCATTGCGAAGGAGATTGAGAACGACACCTGCAAGAGTGAAGCGGCGATTAGTCAAGGGATCATAAGGCGCGTCTTGTCTGAGATTGGCTGGCCGCCATTCGACGTGAAGGTGGTTGCGCCAGAGTTCGGAATTGGCGATGGTGCAAGAAAGGTGGACTATGGGCTCTGCCATCCGCCAGGGAAAGCAGTCGTTCTCATAGATGTCAAGGATCTGGGCAAAGCCGACTCGAAAGGCCAACAACAACTTTTTTCATACTCCTTTCACCAAGGTGTACCCATTGTCGTCCTTATTGATGGTCACAAGTGGAGTTTCTTTTATCCGCCAGGGTAAGGTAGCTACGAAGAAAGACAGTTTGCTCAAATCGACCTGATTGATCACGATCCTGATGTCGCTGCCCGCAAGCTCGTCAGGTACCTGAACATGGAGAATGTCAAGTCCTCAGCAGCCCGGAAATATGCAGAACAAGATTATGAAGAAATACAATTACAAAAACAAGTGTCTTCACAATTTAAATCCGTTTGGCGTAAATTATTATTAGAGTCGGAGGAATCTTTGTTGTTGGAATTGTTTCTGGAAGAAGTTCAGAAAGAAATGGGAGTCCGTCCAGACCGGGAACAGGCCGCAAGGTTTATCCGCAGCCAAGCCGTGGACACGACGACACCGACAGCGAGTAATGCCCACAACTCAGCAGCAACCAGAAAAGAACGGCTCTCTCAACACTTTTCTACATCTCCGACACCACAATTCCAGGTTTGGTAAAGCTATCCACGTAGGATCCTCGATCAAATACATCTAAATCTGAAAAATTGACTTCGATTTTAACATCTGTATTGAGTGGACCCAGAGAGAAGGTTCTGGATACTAATAGATCTCAATTCAGATTGCCCAAGCAGATTGAGGGAACCTCATTTTTCCTAAACTTGCACGGCAATGCCAGTCAACTGCGGAAGAGGACAAGAGCTCTTCTCGAGAAATGCGGCATCAAATCTGACAATGTACTTCTTAAAAAAAGGAATGATGACGATTAATCACATGAGTATTGGTCAAGGGGGCACATGAATGCTTTGCGTGCCTGATCTAACGTCCACCCAGGTATGTGAACTTCTTTCCGCGTCTCGACCTTGCTCGGCTGATCGGTGCAGGGGCAGTCGAGAAAAGGGTTCACAAACCATCGCCCGCTTTCAGGGAAAGCCTGGACAATGGGCTTGTTTAGTTAATCCACCAGATGATGTTCCAGCGCATAGCGCACCAGTTCCGTGCGGCTGGAGGTGGATGTTTTGCCAAACAGGCGGCTTACGTACTTTTCTACGTTGCGAATGGAGGTGCCCAGTTGTTTGGCAATTTGCTTATTCATTAGCCCTTCCGCCACCAGTTGCAGCACACTGGCTTCCCGTGGCGTGAACTGCTGCTGAGGCGCTTCACCGCCACCACGGCCGCTTTGCTTGCCTGAGCCTCCTTGACTTCCTTGGCCCAGGAGGCTGCGGATCTCGGTGATCTGCCTGGCCAACTGGCCCACGTCGGCATCGGCAAAGCGGGCTGCTTCCGCCAGAAGCCGCTGCTGACGTGCCAACACACTGCGCACTCGGGCCACCAACTCATCGGGGTCAAAGGGTTTGGGAATGTAGTCGTCCACGCCAGCTACGAAGCCGGCAATGCGGTCCGCGGTCATGCCTTTGGCCGTAAGAAACACCACGGGGGTTCCCGCCAGCCGCTCATCCTGCCGCAGCCGGGCCAGAAGTCCGTAGCCATCCAGACGGGGCATCATCACGTCGCTGATCACCAGATCGGGGAGCAGTTGTTGAGCCTTCTCCCAGCCCTCCTCGCCGTCGTTGGCGGTCTCCACGCAAAAGGATTCTTCTTCCAGATAGGCTTGGGTGGCCTTGCGGAGACCGGGCTCGTCGTCCACCAGCAGCAGCCGCGCCGAACGGGCGGGGGGCTCCGCTGCAGACTGGTCAGCAGGGGATTGGGGTGGAAGGATTGCCATGGCTGGGTGATCGCAACCCCACCAACTTACTTGCTGGACCCCCATGGGGCTACTGTGTTGATGAAGGAGTTTGCCGGGTCCCGCTTCCTGCTTCTGGCAGGGGCATCCGTGACCACTGCCGGGTGGGCATTGCCCTTGGCTACCGTAGCCGATGGGCTCGGATGGACAGGATGCGTTCAGGGCAGCAGCGCCCCCAACAACTGTTCTGGTGGTAGCGACGGACGACCAGAACAGGCGTACAACTGATCAAACGTTCTGTCCAGAGGCTGCACGCACCTCATTTGCCAGTGACCGTAACCCGCCGCAGTGGATGCTTCACAGGAATCCGGTCCGCTAACCAATTAGCCTTGGCCCCTGTACCCGCCTGCTCACCGCCACTTCAGAATGGGAAGAAGACTCGCCCCCACAAGCTCACGCCTTTGTTGATGGCTCCTCTTGTGTTGTTAGGAGTCGTGGCCTGCGCCGCAACGCCTCACCTCAGTTGCACAGCCTGGAACTCGATCACTTTCTTTGAGAAAGTATCTGTTGGGCTGCGGAGCGTAGCGAGACCCCAGCAATGGTAAAGGCTTTGCTGGGTGCTGGGGCTGATCTCAATGCACGGGCCAACAATGGACGGACACCCATCGAGTTACTTCCGGACGACTCTCCCCTTTGGGGTTCCACCTGGGTACGATACCTTACTCCATCACCATGATGCGGCCTTTGGTGTTGTCATCCCCCCTGTCGCTCAACTGATGATCTGAACCATGGACGGCGAGGTAGTGGGTTCTGGTTGATGTGGTGGTTCCCCTTTTATGGTGGATTCCAGCTTGAAGGACATGCGTCTGTCTAAACCCTAAGCGAATGTGAAGGTTTTGTTGGTCCACCATGGCAACAGTGGACAGTTTTGGTTGTACACTATAGCCTAGTCGCCACGTTGTGAAGCGGAAAGAGGCTGCCAGGTATCAGGGCACCTATTGGAGTCAGAAGGCATACAGGGGCAATTCTGTGGGCAATAAGACAGAAGCCAATGCTAGGGAAAGCCTGGGAAATTGGGTCTTTACAGCAGCGAGGGAGTCAGAGTGGTCTTATTTTGAGCCTGAGAGCTCCACAGAGTGTCAAAACAACCACTTTGAGGTCTCAAGCAACCACTTTTGGGTCTCACATAGGGTCATCAACTCCTTGCTAAAGATCTATTGATGGCTGGGTTTCAGTATTTGGACATACTGATCCTATATCACCTTCATCGATAATAGGGCACCTCGAAAAAATCGCTTCTCCCTCCCCTGAGAAAATTTGCCGGGACATGCAAACCTGTTCTACGAATAACTTTCTTGTAACAAGGATGAACTTTACAGGAAAGGTTATCTCATTTTTCGAGATTCCCAAAAGTTCTCAGACTCAAAATAGATTCAATCTGATTTCCTAGCTGCTGTAAAAAACTATTTTCCAGATTTTTCCTAAATCTGTATAGTGAAGATATGATGAAGAAGATATTTTGAAGTGTCCTAGAATTTATGTTCTGCTTTGATTCGCTCATAGGCTAAATTAAATGCCTGAGACAGCCTTTTGCCAAAGACTAGCATTTCCTTGGGAAGGCCTTTGGCCTGCAAAGTGTCTGGGTGGTAAGTTTTTACTGAACCAGGCTTGCTTGATATCGCGATGGGATGCTGCTTCGGAAACTCCAATCATCTTATAGGCATCATGCAAGTCAAGATATTTAATACTTTGAATTTCACAACAGACTACTGCTTCTATGGTATTCAATGCAATCTGGTCAAGATTGAGTTGCATGGCTATTGTCCTAATCATCTGTTGCTCTGGATCAACTATATCTCCATCTGAATAGGCAACTTGCATCAAGATCATCACCAAGATATTGAGAACCTCAGTTGTCTCATGGTATTGATCTTGCAAATTGCTGATCAGGGCAATCATAGTCTCTTCAGATGCTTGCTTGCCGCGGCGAAATAGGTTCTCCGCTTGGTGACGTTGATGGCTTTCAAGCTGCATCTCGTTCATTAAGCCTTTCATAGCTGCGATCTCTTCTCGCGAAATCTTACCGTCTAATTTGGCAAGATATCCACTGATCTCAAATAAGTTGGCAGAGATATTTACTAACTTAGGCTGATATTGATTATCTTCTTTGGTCTGCTGACTTTGGCTTGACGAGGTACTTCCCTTATCATCTTTAGACTTTGAAAGAAGTAAAGCCTCTATATCATCTAGAATAGATTTCGAAATTTCCAACTGTATAGCGATTTCCTTGATGGCAAGTCGTTCCTGTTCACTGATGCCACCCTTTAGATAGACAAGTTGCATGAGAGCTTTCATCGACTCCTGAAGTAACTTAGAATTATTTTTATATTCATTTTTCAACCCACTGAGCAGCATGGGTAAAGCAATAGCAGGGGTCTGCTTGCCCACACGAAACAACTCTTCCGCTTGACGACGCTGCTCCGTATTAAGCTGCATTTCATTCATTAAATTAGTTATAAAGCTGATCTCCTCTTGAGTAACCTTGCCATCCACTTTAGCAAGATATCCAAGTGCTGCGAATAAGCTATTCAACATCACCGATGACTTGCGGTCACCTGGATCTGAACTACGAGTTTTTCTAGATGCTGCAGCCTGAAGAACTTCGACAACTTCTTTGTGTTTTTGATCAGAAGCATGCATCAAAGCCGTCCATCCTCCTTTTGTTTTTAAGTTAAGATCAGCTCCTGCATCAACGAGAGACTTTACAATTTCTAGATACCCTACCCTAGCTAGAAGCATGAATCAAAGCAGTCCATCCCGTCTCAAAGGTCCATTTGGCGTTGCTTGGCAGATTCAGATTAGCTCTTGCCTGAATGAGAGTCTTCACGATTTCTAGGTGGCCTTCCCTGGAAGCACGTATCAAAGCAGTCTGTCCAAATGTGTTTTGGATATTAACATCTGCTCCTGTCTCAATAAGAACCTTGACAATTTCTAGATAACCTTCCTCAGAAGCACATATCAAAGCAGTTTTTCCAGAAGTGTCTTGGATATTAACATCTACTCCTGCCTCAATAAGAATTCTGACAATTTCTAGATAATCTCTCTCAGAAGCACATATCAAAGCAGTCTTTCCAAAAGTGTCTTGGATATTAACATTTGCTCCTGTCTCAATAAGAATCTTGACGATTTTCCGATGACCTTCAGCAGCAGCATAACCTTCAGCAGCAGCATAACCTTCAGCAGCAGCATAAATTAAAGCTGTACGTCCGTCTCGCCCCCCTGGCTACCTCGTAAATTAAGATTGGCTCCTGAATCAATCAAAACCTTTACAATCTCTAGATGGCCATGCCTGCAAGCGTACATTAAAGCTGTATTCCCTCCATAAGACCCTTCATTGCTCTGTAAATTAAGAGTAGCTCCTGCATTAACCAGAGTCTTGACAATTTCCAGATGACTTTTTTAGAAGCAAGCATTAAAGCTGTGTGCTTTTGCTTATCTTGCGCATCAACATTGGTTCCTGTATCAATTAGATCCCTAACAGCCTTTAGATTGCCTCTTGAGGCTTGGTCAATGAGGGCAGGCACGAGAAACCTCCTAAGCTTTTTAGGGTAAAACTTTAACAGGGAATTGCTCAGACCGCCTGACGTACCTCCCCAACCTGGCAAGGTTCTGTTATAGAGTGTAACATGACTGATGCCAAGCCTGGCCCCTGGAACCCTTCTTATCAAGAATACATCCCTACGCCCCCCATGCTCTCCATCGTCTGGTTGCCCTGAATCCCGTAGATCATGGCGTTCTAGGCTCAGGACTCATAACCGAAGATAATGGTGGCGTGGCCAGGAGGACGGCAGAGAGAGCCATGGGCACAGCGGTCGCAGTCCGCAGCGTCCCTTTTGAGGCTGGATGTCGTGCGATGCTCTTTGAGATCGGTGGCATCAATCATTCAGTACCTCTTCTGTCTCTGTGCCATAAGGTCGTTCCAACCTGGAGAGGGTCAAGGAAAAGACACCGTTGCCCACCAGTGGCGGAAACGGTTGCAGAGGGTTTTGTGGGGCCCATAAACGGGCCAGGCATCCACCCAGCGCAGGCTCGGAGGACATGGATAATGCCGCTCAACACCTGGAAAATAGAATCGGGACTCTTCTGTGGACCCGCTTTGGTTTTTTCCGGGCTTTCCTTAGATACTTTAGATATGTTCTTCTCATTTCGTACTGTTTTATATGTCTGATCTGTCAGCATTTTTAAGATAACATGTGATATTGATATTATAGTAATAGCTACAAGAAAGATAGTCGTGAGCACAGCGGTCCATGCAAAAAAGCTTTTAGCCTTTAGTACAGAGCTGTTGCGTACCCTTGACGTACTCACAACTATGCGCGTTCTGTTGTAGATTTTAACATAGTTGACACCAAGCTTGACTCCACCACCCATGCCCCCCTTGTGCCTGGCTGCCCTGAATCCAGCAGATGGCGCCCCAGGCTTGGCGCTGGCCTGCTGGCGCGCCCTGGTGCTGGGCGTCGTCCAGGGTCTCACCGAATTTCTCCCCATCAGCAGCACGGCCCATCTCAAGGCGGTGCCGGTGTTGCTGGGCTGGGGTGATCCTGGCGTGGCGGTCACGGCGGTGTTGCAACTGGGCAGCATCGCGGCCGTACTTGCTTATTTCCAGAAAGACTTACGCCGGTTGGGCCTGGGGCTGCTGGGGGGCCTGCGGCAAGGGAATTTGAATGCCCCGGAGGCGCAGCTGGGGTTGGCCGTTGCGGTGGGCACCGTGCCCATTCTTGTGGCTGGCCTCACCATTCGGCTGTTCTTCTACGAGGCCTACGGGGCGTCGGTGCTGCGCAGCTTGGCGGGGATCGGGGTGGTGTCCATCGCAATGGCGGCGTTGCTGGCTTTGGCGGAGCGGGTGGGGCGGCGGCGCCATAGCCTTGCCCAGGTGAGCGTCACTGCGGGTTGGCTCCTGGGGTTGGCGCAGATGCTGGCCCTGGTGCCGGGGGTGTCCCGCTCGGGCAGCACCCTCACGGCGGCGCTGCTGATGGGCTGGCAACGGGTGGCGGCTGCCCGGTTCTCCTTTTTGCTGGGGATTCCGGCCATCACCATGGCGGGCTTGGCGGAAGTGAAGGAGGCCCTCACCAGCCCCGGCCTGGGCGGTGCGCTGCCCCTGGTGGTGGGTGTGCTGAGCGCTGCTCTCTCTTCCTGGCTGGCCATTGCCTGGCTGCTGCGGTTTCTGCAGCAGCACAGCACCTGGGTGTTTGTTCTGTATCGCCTGGGCTTTGGTGTGCTGTTGGTGGTGGTCAGTGGTGGGGGAAGTGGTGGATAATCGCCTCGGCAAACTCTGAACACTTCAGCGGTGGATCCACTGGGGGCTCCATCATGCGGGCCAGGTCGTAGGTGACGCAGCGGTTGGCGATGGCCTGGCCAATGCCGTGGTTAATCAGTGCGGCGGCTTCGTGCCAGCCAAGAAACTCCAACATCATCTGACCACTGAGGATCAGGGAGCCGGGATTGATGCGATCCAGACCGGCGTGTTTGGGGGCGGTGCCGTGGGTGGCTTCGAAGATGGCGGCGGCATCGCCGATGTTGGCGCCGGGGGCCATGCCCAGGCCCCCCACAATGGCCGCGGCGGCATCGGAGATGTAGTCCCCGTTCAAGTTGAGGGTCACCAGAACGGAATACTCCCCCGGTCGGGTTTGCAGTTGTTGAAACACGCTATCGGCAATGCGATCGTCCACCATCACCATCTGGCGCCAACGATCCTGACCGTGGGATTCGCCAATGCTGTCCAGGATGGCCCGCACCTCTTCGCAGACGGCCTGCTGCTTGCCGAGGGTGAGGTTGTCGTAGCCGGGGTCAATGCTGCGGGCATTGTTTTCCACCGACAGTTGGGGATCCTTGGCCAGGTTGGCCAGCACCCAGCTTTCCCGCTCGGTGACACACACGGCGCGGAACTCCGTTGTGGCCAACTCGTAACCCCAGTCCCGGAAAGCGCCCTCGGTGAACTTCATGATGTTCCCCTTATGGACCAGGGTCACATGGCGTTTGCGGCCCTCCAACCCCATGGCATGGTGGATGGCGCGGCGCACATGACGCTGGGTGCCCAGCTTGCTCACCGGCTTGATGCCCAGGCCGGAGCCGGGACGCAGTTGGCGGTTCCCCAGCTTGCCGTTGGCCGGAATCACCGTCTCGTTCAGGTGACGCAGCAGGTCCTGACCGACGGGGTCGTCAGCAGCCCACTCCACACCGATGTAGATGTCTTCCGTGTTTTCCCGATACACCACCACGTCCAACTCCTCCGGGCGTCTATGGGGACTGGGGGCGCCTGTGTAGTAGCGGCAGGGTCGCACACAGCAGTACAGATCAAATAGCTGCCGCAGTGTCACGTTCAAGGAGCGGATGCCACCCCCCACCGGCGTGGTGAGGGGTCCTTTAATGGCGATGCCGTACTGACGGATGGCGTTCAGGGTGTCCTCCGGGAGATACTGGAGGTCCCCGTAGACCTGACAGGCCTCGTCACCGGCATAGATTTTGAACCAGACCAGGCGACGCTTGTTGCCATAGGCAGCCAGCACGGCGGCATCCAGCACCCGCTGGGTGGCGGGCCAGATGTCTACGCCGGTGCCGTCCCCGCGAATGAAGGGGATGATGGGCTCATCGGGGACAACGGGACGCCCCGCTTCGAAGCGGATAGCGGTCCCCTGTTGAGGCGGGGTGAGCCTGGTGAAGCCGGTCATCATGATTCAGTCGACTGTGGCTTTGGAGACACACATGTCCCTACCCAACGCATACAACTTGAAACGCTCCTTGCGGGTCATGCTCTGAAGATCCAGGGAGGCTGCAAAATCGGAGGCCATCGTCAGCGAATCGTCCGGAGTCAGCTCCTTCATCATTTTGAGAAGATCATCATCGCTCATGCCCCTGTACAATTCAGGGTTGGTGCGCTTGTTTTTCCGAACGACGGCGAGAAAGCAGGGGTCGATGACTTCCTGCATGACTTCTCCCTTGATGTCAATGCCAATGTCAACGTAGGCAAAACCGGGAGCGGCCGGAGGCCCCAGGAGAATGAACACCATGACAACCACTGGCGCCATGAGCCGAAGGAACGTGAAGACGGCGCGGGAACAAGGAAGCCTCATGGACGTGTTGCATGGCCTTGTTGAAGGTACACCTGACGCTTCGTCCTTTGGCCAAACCAGACGGTGGTTGAGTGTAGCCCATGCCGACTTGCCGTGACGTGATTGCCGTGGTTGGCGCCGGCAGCGTGGGCAGCGTTACGGCCTGGTGGCTGGCCCGCTGCGGCGCCCGGGTGGTGTGGCTTGCTCCCCGTACTGGTGGTGGGGAGCAGCCCGGCAGCCTGGCGGCTCTGGGGGTGCTGATGGGCCACTGCAGCCGGCGCTTACGGGGACGTAGCTGGCGGTTGCGGCGCACCGCCCTTGCCCTGTGGCGCCAGTGGTTGCCGTTGTTGGGACCTGTCCCCCAGCAATGGGGGCTCACGGTACTCTGCCACCAGCCGGATGAAGTGGAGCGGCTCCAGGCGCTGGTGCGCCAGCGCCTGGGGGAGGGATGTCCCTTGGCCTGGCGGACCCGTGAAGACCTGCTCAGCCGCTGGCCCGCCCTGGCGGCCACCGACCTGCAGGGTGGCCTGTGGTCTCCCCAGGATGGACAACTGGATCCTGCCCCACTGCTGACAGCCCTGGCTGAGGCTACCGGGCACCTGGGCGTCCAGCGCTGGCCCGCCCAGGTGACAGACCTCAAACCCGAGGGCAGGAACTGGCGCCTTCAGTTGCAAGCCAGCGATCCCGACTGTCCTGCAACCCTCCTGGCTTCCGCCGTGGTGCTCTGTACAGGGTTGGGCACCGGCCGGCTGTTGGCAGGCCTGGATCCACTCATCCTGGATCCATCCGTCCGGTTGAACGGGCCCATGACACCGGTGCTGGGTCAGGCGGCTGCCCTCCACTGCCCCATGCTGCCGCCACAGGGCTTGCCGGGACCTGTGGTGTGGCGCGGGGTGCATCTGATTCCTCGCCCGCAGCACCAGCAGTTGTGGATCGGAGCAACCGTGGAGCCAGGTCACCAGAGCCAGGACCATTGCTTTGAGCAGATGCTGCGGCTGGATGGCACGGCTCCACCGTGGCTGCGACAGGCCCAGGTGTTGTGCCGCTGGCAGGGGATACGGGCCCGACCCGTGGGCCGCCCTGCACCGATATTGGCAACCCTGGCTCCTGGCGTGTTGCTCACCAGTGGCCACTACCGCAACGGCATCCTTTTGGCGCCAGCCACGGCCGCTTGGACCGCCCGGCAATTGGGACTTCTACCGCCGGACGCCCCCTGACAGCCGTGGGTACTCCTCGCCGCCCTTGCGTTTTTGGAGTCAGTCGTTAGCTTCGAGGATGTCGTTATCCAGCGCAAGGATTCTCCATGTGGCCAAGACAACCACCCTCTCGTCTCATGGCCTCACGGCGGCTATGGCGTGCCAGTCGGGGCGACACTCTTGCAGGTGTCCCCTTGGCTGAACTGGCCAGGGCCTACGCCATCGGGGAAGACGTTTATTTGGGTCAGGGAGGCTGGTGGCGGTGGAAACGTGATGGTGTCCCCGGCTGGCTTGCGTCTTTTCTTGAGGAAACAGGTCTTCTCGGTACATGAGCCTGTCTTTGCCTCCGTCAATCCCCCAGGCAGTGAACACTCACGACCCGTGCCTGGGGACTGGTGCGGTGCTCAATGAGGTAGACACCCTGCCACTGGCCCAGCAGCAGGCGCCCCTCGGCAAAGCTGAGGTTGAGATGGGTGTTGGTGAGCAGGGTGCGAACGTGGGCAGGCATGTCGTCGGGTCCCTCGTTGCTGTGGCTGTAGGCGCGAACAGCCCCGTATCCACTGAGGGAGCGGGCGCCTTCCGGGGGGGCGAGAGCGGCCAGATGGGCCATCAGGTCCGTGAGCACATGGGGATCGGCGTTTTCGTTGATGCAGAGGCTGGCGCTGGTGTGGAGGCAGCTGAGGCAGATCAGACCTTGTGCGAGTCCACTGTCTTCCAGGACAGCGGCAATCTGGCGGGTGATGTTGATAAAGCCTTGACCGGAGGTTGAGATGCTGAGCCGCTGCAGGTGTTGAGCCATGGGTGCTCAGACGGCCGACATGTCCGACACCACAACGGGCAAACCTTCCGTCGGGGAGACCCCCCGTTGCCGTCCTTCCTCCTGCTGGTTCACAAGGGTCAGCGCCTCTTGCAGCAAGGATTCAAACGTCCCTCCCGGGAGCCGGTGGCGCGCCACTTCCATGAAGGTGCGGGAAAGGGACTCACCGGCTGCGGCGATCAACTGAGGATTGTTGCGGCGACCATCCTGCTCCTCTTCAATGGCCTTCATGAAGCGAGCGGTCACATCCCGCTTGGTGCAGGCACGGATCACCGCATCCCGCGGCATGGTGTCCAAGTCGGCCTCCAGTTGGGCAATACGCTGCTCCAGACTGGTGAAGACCTCGCTGGCCTCCCGCGCCAAGTTGGCCAGTTGACCATCACTCAGCTTTGGGAGATCCGCCACGTAGACCCTGCCGTGGTCGTTCAGAGTAAGGAAGGGGGCCCGAGAGGTGGTGGTGCTGCGCAGTGGAGGCCGTGCCTGGGGGCGACTGGGAGACTGAAGGCTGGGTGGACTGGCGGAACTGCGGCGGCGGGTGATGCGATTCGAAGGGAAGCTGGAAGTCACAGTTAAATCAAGTTAGGGAATGTATGAACGTTGTTCACAATTTCATCTTGCCATATGGGGCGTTTTTGGACACCACCATCGCTCCTGCATCCCATCGGAGAAAGTAGCGCTTCAACATGGCAGCCCTTCTACTGGTCCCCGACCGACCAGGACTTCCCCAAGGCGCCAGGACCGTTCACCGCAACCCTGACAACAGGCCAGAGCGTCTTCCACGCTGTTGGGGGGCACCACCAGGCAAAAGCCGATGCCCAGATTGAACGTACTCCAAAGGTCGGCCTCCGGAATCTGCCCCTGCTGCTGTAACCAGCGGAACAGGGGAGGGATCGACCAACTGTCTGCATCAAGCGCCAAGTGCAGGTTGCCGTTTTCGGGGAGGCAACGGGGCAAGTTCTCCGGCAAGCCACCACCGGTGACATGCGCCATCCCGTGGAGGGGAATGCCCCGCTGGCGCAACTGCCGCACCAGCGGGGCATAAAGACGGGTGGGCTCCATGAGTTGTTGCGCCAGGCTCATGCCAGGCTCCGGCCCCAGGCGCAGAGCGCGGGGGTCCACACCATTACGATCCAGCACCCGTCGAATCAGGCTGAAGCCGTTGCTGTGGGGCCCCGAGCTGGCAACAGCGATTACCTGGTCCCCGGGTTGGATGTGGCGTCCATCCACCAGGGCCGGGGCATCCACCACGCCCACACAAAAGCCGGCCAGGTCATAGCGGCCGTCTTCATAGAAGCCGGGCATCTCTGCGGTTTCTCCCCCCAGCAGGGCACAGCCGCTGATGCGGCAGGCCCAGGCCATGCCATCCACAGCCGCCGCCAACGGATCAGGAACCAAGCGGCCACTGGCGACGTAATCCAGAAAGAACAGAGGATCCGCACCGCTGGTGATCACGTCGTTCACACTCATGGCTACCAGGTCCACCCCCACCTGCCGGTGGTAGCCCCAGTTCTGCGCCAGGGCCAGCTTGGTGCCTACCCCGTCGGCCCCTGCCACCAGCAGGGGCTGTTGCAGGCCGGCAGGCACACGGCAGAGGCCGCCAAATCCCCCCAAACTGCCCACCACTTCAGGACGGCGCGTGCTGGCTGCCATGCTGCGGATCCGTGCAACAAAGGCATTGCCCGCCTTAACGTCCACACCTGCGCTGCGATAGTCCATGGTGGAGCCTGTCAAAGTCTCGGGTTGATGTGACAATGGATGGGCAAGCCGTGCTTGGGAAGGTTGATGTGCTCACCAGGTTCCCCATGGTGATCCTGCACAGCAACAGTGAATTGGACAAATGGCTGGCCGCTGCCGATGGCCCTGTCCATTTTGTCCCCACCATGGGTGGACTGCATCGCGGCCATCAGCAGCTCATCCGCGCTGCCCGTGGTGCAGGGGTGCGGGTTCTGGTGAGTGTGTTCGTCAACCCCACCCAATTTGCAGCGGGAGACGACTTTACGACCTACCCGAGGCACCATGATAAAGACGCTCAACAGGCTGGCGCCGCCGGCGCCGATGCCATCTGGTTCCCTGCGGTGGAGCACGTTTATGGCGACGTCAACCCGGCCTGCAGCCACGCCGGTAGCAGACCGCCCATCCAGCCCTCCCTGATCCGGACCCTCTGTGGCCCCTGTCGGCCGGGCCATTTTGAAGGGGTGCTCATGGTGATGGAGCGGCTCCTGGAGCGGGTGCAGCCCGCCCTGGTGGTGATGGGGGAAAAGGATTGGCAGCAACTCGCCGTGGTGCGCCAGTGCCTCCCTGCGTTGCGCGAGAGGCGCTGCCGTTTGCTGCCGGTGCCGGTGGCGCGGGAAGGGGATGGTCTTCCCCACAGCTCAAGGAACGACCGCCTCAGCCCGGCGCAGCGTCGGCAGGCGGCCCTGTTGCCCCAGGCTCTGCGGGACGCAGAGGCCGCAGTGCGTGGCGGGGAGCGTCGCGCCATGGTCCTGGAGCAGTTGGCGCGCACCCGCCTGGACGCCGCAGGATTGCAGGTGGACTATGCCCAGCTGGTGGATCCGCTCACCCTGGAGCCCTGCCCGCATCTGGATGGCGTGGCCCTGCTGGGGGTGGGGGTTCATGTGGGGTCGGTCCGTCTACTGGATCACAGCTTCTTGTTGAGCCGCAAGCCCATCATCGCCATTGACGGCCCGGCAGGAACGGGCAAAAGCACGGTAACCCGTCTCCTGGCGGCACGGCTGGGCCTGCTCCATCTGGACACCGGCGCCATGTATCGCGCCGTGGCCTGGCTCATGCTGGAGAAGCAGCAGCCCGTCCGCTCCGGTGGAGCCTTGCAACAACTGCTGGAGACCATGGAGCTGCGGCTCGCCTGGGGAGACCATGGGCAGCAGGTGATCCGCATCAACGGGGTGGATGTGAGTGATGCCATTCGCTTCCCTCGCATCACCGCCACCGTTCCCCGGGTGGCAGCCCTGCCGGAGGTGCGCCAGGTGCTCACCCGGCAACAGCGGCGGTTTGGCCGGCAGGGGGGGCTGGTGAGCGAGGGACGTGACATGGGCACTGCCGTGTTCCCCCATGCGGAGTTGAAGGTGTATCTGACCGCCACCGTGGCCGAGCGGGCCCGGCGCCGGGCTGCCGATATGGCCCAGCGCGGTCAGGTGTCCCCACCCCTGGCCACACTGGAGGCCCAGATTGCCGAGCGGGACCATTTGGACTGCACCCGCACGGAAGCGCCCCTGCGCCCGGCAGAGGATGGGGTGATGGTGGCCACCGACAGGATCAGTGTTGAGCAGGTGGTGGGCGAGCTGGAGGATCTGTTCCACCAGCGCGTGTCCCGCGGGGCCTGGGCCATGCGCCAACACTGACCATTGGCTCCCTTGGCCACTGCTTGCAGACGCTTGCGTTACCAGGACTCGGGCAATTCCGCCGCAAAGCTGCTGGTGCGTTCAAATTCAAACGCACCGGCGACGCCGCCCCAAACATGGTCGTGGGTCTGGAGATCAAAGCCTTGATCCGTGGTGCGCAGCCAGCCCTCCCCCACCTCAAAGCGACTCACCAGGTAGGTGTCCCGCCCGCCGCGCCGCACGCGGCAGTTGCCGCCGGGCTCCACCTCGCCCCGGAACCCGTCCCCCGCCGTCTCCACCAGATAGGTGCAGCCCAGCAACAGGGTCAAGTCCTGTTGCTGGATCCGAACCAGGCGCTCCGGGTCCATGGTGGCGCCGTAAAAGCGCTCTTCATGGTGGAGGGCCCAATTTTCAATGATCAAGCCCTGCTCCTGGTGATGACGAACCCGCAGCAGCCGGATGCGGTAGGGCTGGCTTGGATCCAGGGCATAGGCCTGCTCCAGCAGCAGAGAACCGGGGGCCAACTGGGGGGTGGGGCGGAACACCACCTGGATGGAGGCAAACAGGGGTGGATTGGCCAACGCCTGGGCTTCATTGGAAAATGCGCCGCTGAGTTGCGCCAGGAGACGTTGGGCGATCAAGGCCATGGCAGTGGAGGCAGTGGAGGGGAGGGAGGTTGGAAGAGAAGTTCAGGCATGGGCCAGGGCCAAAGGAGCGGCGGTTGTCAGGCGATTGAGGGCCAACCGCGCCCGTAGCCACACCACCGGCGTCGCTTCCCGCTGGGGATCGACCAACGGCTGAAGGGTGTCCAGCAGGCGCTGTCGCTGGACTATCTAGAGCACCTTTGGATCTCCTTCAAGGTCAAAAAGCAGGTGCCATCAGCTCAATTTATCAGTGCTCGTGTGGAAGCTAAGATCACCAGTAAAGTCAGCAGCTTTTCCATCACAGGTAAAGCCATCATCGCTTGTATGGCAGCCAAGCTCACCAGCCAAGTCACCAGCGTTTGCAGCGCAGCTAAAGCCACCATCGCTCGTGTGGCAAAGGTCACGAGCGTATGAGAGTCCTGCTGGTACTATCAGGAAGACAGTAGCGAGTACAAGAAAACCTACCGCAGTGGCAAGCATCTTAACGGTACTCACCAGGTCCTGTGGACAAAAAGGATTTAGCGTGATGCAAGAAGGGCTGCCACAAGGTTCCAGATAGCGG
>JXQG01000001.1 GCA_001007665.1 Candidatus Synechococcus spongiarum SP3
GAAGGGGAAAGCAGCTTCTGGTACCCCTCCATGCGGCTCTTCCGCCAGCGGGAACGGGGCAACTGGACGGAGGTGATGGAGCGTGTGGCCACCGCACTGGCGGCGCTCCTCAGCCATTCCAAGGGGGCCAGCCATCAGGAATTGACAGAGTACCCAAAGAGAATAGCAGGCTCGTCATCGGGCCAGCCAGGTGCGATAGATGAATAGGATGTAGTGGGAAAGGGAATAACACGCCTTGGAGAAACTGCAACAAGGTCATCTTGAGGAGACTGAAGGGCATCACGGAAAACTAGGAGAAGCCCAGAAACAGGCTGGCAGGTTTTTTGGGAAGAGAGCTGCTATTCTCTTACAACAAGCCTGTGTGAAAGTCTGTGACTCAGTCAGAGGAATGATTGCAACATGATCCGAAGTTTTGAAGCCAAGAGAGACTGAGACCTGCTGGCCTGGAGAGGCACAGTGGATCATGGAATGATGGGCCAGAAAGGGTTGTGGGATGAGGAAGAGAGGCTGGCCAAGCCAGGGAGGAAGAAGCTCACCCTGAAGTGTCTGGCCGCCGCAATGCCATGCCCTGGGAAAATTCCGTCCACTGCTAGTGTAAGGTCCTGGAAATAACTTTATAGAATAGAGGGAGGCCTGTTCAAGGAGTGTGCTCATGTCATGCGGTGGTCGCCCTCCCATCCCCATCAATCTACGAGGGAGAAAAAGAGAAATGGCTATCTATCGCCCATTCCCGCCTGCTGCCGCACGGTATGGTGCAGCGTGCCCAAATCGTTCTGGCCTGCGCTGAAGGAGAGTCCCACGTGGTGATCGCCCAGCGACTCGGCGGGTAGCCATGTCACAGTTGGCAAATGGCGCCCTCGCTATCACGCCAGGGCATGGAAGGACTTCACGACGAACGGCGATCTGGACAACCTCGCACCCATGATGACGAGCCCGTTGCCGAAGCAATCCATACGGCATTGCAGAGTCCGCCACCCAACGCCAGCCATTGGAGCGTCCGTGCCCTGGCTCCATCACACCGGTATCTCCAAGCCCACCGTCCATCGGTGGTTCCAGTTGTTGCATCTACAACCCCATCGCTACCGCCATTTCAAGATCTCCACCGATCCCTTCTTTGTGGGTAAGGTGCATGATACTGTAGGTCTATGCCTGAGGCGGCCGGATCATGCCATCGTGCCCTGCCTAGGCGAGAAGACACAACTCCAGGCATTGGAGAGAACCCAACCCATGGTACCGTTGGGACTGGGTACTGTGGAAGGTGTGATCCATGATTATGTCCGTAACAGCGCCACAACGTTGTTTGCTGTCTTGGATGTAGCTACGGGGAAAGTGTTGGCGCAGTGCCAGCACCGCCACCGCCACCAGGAATTCCTCTCCTTCCTCCAACAGATTGACAGGACTGTACCCAACCATCTGGATATTCATCTCATTATTGATCACTACTGCACTCATAACCATGCCAAGGTGAAGGAGTGCCTGGCGCGGCGGCGCAAGGTTCCATCTGCATTGCACCTCCACCTGCGCCTGATGGATCCATCTAGTGGAACGTTGATTGGGCATCATTACCCAGAAGGCTATCCGACGCGGTTCTTTCCACAAGGTGGGAGAACGCATCCGCAAAATCAATGCCTTTGTGGAGCCCTAGAATGCCCAAGCCCGTCCCTTCATGTGGATAGCTGCCGCCGAATCCATCCTGTCCAAGATCCAACGCCTTTGTAAATCTATCTCCGGGACGCTACACCAGGGCTTGTGGACAAAAGGGATTTACCGTGATGCGAGAAGGGTTGCCACGAGATTCCCGTGAGCGGCATCGCTGCTGGCGGTTTTGTCATAACCGGTGGCAATGCCCCGGTACTCCTTGACTCTGGCAAAGAAATTCTCGATCCGATGGCGCTACTTGCAGGCTTCCCTGTCGGAGGAGCGCCGATTCTTGCGGTTCCCCTTGGGTGAGATGACCGCTGGGGCGCCACGCACCTGCAACTCTTTGCGTAAGCCATCGCTGTCGAACGCTTTGTCAGCCAGCAGCGCACCAAGGGGAGGAAGCGCACTAAATTGCCCCGGGCGCCCACCCGTCCCACGATCTTCGTTGTCAGCCCAGTGCGGGAGCGGACCATGCACTGGCGCTTGGCGCCTCTTTTGCCCCAGCGGCTTTCTGGTGAACCGAGACAATGCGGGGGAATGCGCTGCCAGAGCCGATCCGTGATCACAAAGCGGTGCTCGCTCATGACAACTTCCATTCCCCGCGCAGGCTCACGAGGCGGCGGAATCACCGAATCCAGGAACTCCCCTCGGCACAGGTAGCGGTTGCCGAGGCTGGTCCGCCTGGGCCCATTACAGACCCTGCACAAACGCCTCTGCCCAAGCCAGGGTGGCGCGCACCCGCTCCAGGGCAGGGGCTTCGCAATAGAGGCGCAGCAGCGGTTCCGTCCCCGAGAATCGCAGCATCAGCCAGTGGCCCAGGCCCTTCCCCAGCCGCAGTTTGATCCCGTCCCAATGGTTGATCTCCGTCACGGGTTCACCGGCAACGATTTGGGGTGGCTGCTGCTCCAACACTGCCAGC
This sequence comes from Candidatus Synechococcus spongiarum SP3, assembly GCA_001007665.1. Classification (GTDB taxonomy): domain Bacteria; phylum Cyanobacteriota; class Cyanobacteriia; order PCC-6307; family Cyanobiaceae; genus Synechococcus_B; species Synechococcus_B spongiarum_B. The sequence continues at coordinate 2,561 of JXQG01000001.1, forward strand.
AGGCGGTTGCGGGTAGCTGGAGCGCTAAGGTGCAGATCCAGGCGGTCGTAGTGGAATTGGCGGCCGGAGCGCTGCTGGAGCGCTGCTAAGTGTTGACCGAGGGGCTGCTCCGCCGTCACCAGGGCCTCCAGCACCAGCAGCGCTGCCAGCAGGCCGTCCCGCTCCGGCATGTGGTGTCCAAATCCCACCCCACCGGATTCCTCTCCCCCCAGCAGCACCGCTTCCTGGCGCATCACGGCGGCAATGTGCTTGAAGCCGACAGCCGTCTCCACCACCCGCCGGCCGCTATCTTCGGCCACGGTGGTCATCAGGTCCGAGCCGCTGACGGTCTTCACCACCACACCGGGTCGGGCGGCGTCACGGCCCAGGTGGTTGATGAGCAGAGGAATCAAGAGCTGGGTACTGCAAAACGCACCGGTTTCGTCCACGGCGGCCAGGCGGTCCCCGTCCCCGTCAAACGCCAATCCCACCACGGTCTGTCCTGCTGCGGTGGCGGCCTGTATCCTGTCGGTCAACTCCTGCAGATTGGCGGCCAGAGGCTCCGGCGCGTGACCACCGAACAGCGGATCCCTTCCACTGCGGATTTCCACCGCTGAAGCCCCCAGCAGCCGAGACAGCCCACCTGCGGCTGCCCCGTGCATGGGATCCACCAGCACCTGCCAACCCAGGCACTGCAGACGCTGGCGCAATGCCTGGCAATCCACCAACCGGGACAAGGCCGCCAGGTACGGCGTCCAGGCATCAAAGCGGCTGACGGGACCACGACCGGGGGGAATGACGGAACCGGCCCGCAGGCGGCGCTCCACCCGGGCCGTGAACGCAGACTCCACAGAGCCGCCAAAGGGACCCTTGATCTTGAGGCCCAGCCATTCGGGGGGGTTGTGGCTGGCGGTGAGGACCAACGCCCCCAGGGCCTGTCGCTGTCGCACCGCCCAACTCATGGTGGGGGTGGGGGTGGGACCCGTGGTCAGCAGCGGCAGCAACTGGCAGCCCTGCACCGCGGCAGCGGCCAACTCCGCCAGTTCCGGGGCCAAAAAGCGGCGGTCAAAGCCAACGAGCACCTCCTGGCTGTCGAGGCCCTCCGGGGCGGCAGCGGCCAGCTCCTGGGCTGCCGCAGATGCCACCTGCAGCACCGTTGCAGCCGTCACGTCCACACCCAGCACGCCACGCCAGCCGTCGGTCCCGAAGCGGATGGGTCCGGCAGACTGCGTCAAAGGGAGAAGAGACATCACACAGCCTCAGGAAAGGGTCAGTGGGTAGCAGCGGCCTGGTTCCGGGTCCAGCAGTCGGGCGTGAGAGTCACGGGCTTTCAGCAGGGCCGTTGCCGTGGCCATGGCGCCGCGACTCCAGAGCAACTTGGGCAGCAATCCGGAGCTTTGCATTTGCCCCCCAGCCGTGCTGGCCAGCACCCAGCGGGGCTGAAACCGCTCCAGCAACTGGGGCAACACGGTTTGCCCCCGCACAAAGGCGCCCACCAGAGGCAAGCCAAGATCCACCACGGGTGTGATCACTACATCCAGCTGCTGAGGCGGCAGGTCTGGATCCAGAAAGCCATGGGGCTCCACGTAAAGGTGAACATCAGGATGCCGAAGCAGAAAGCCGTTCTCCTGCCCCGGCACGGCTGCCCCTGCCGTGGCCGTGATGGTGAGATGGTTGCCGGAACCGCTGGTGTATTGGTGGCTCTGGCCAGGCGCCAGGGCCGTCACCTGGGTAAATCCCAGCGCCCTGGCCACCTGGGCTGCGGCCACAGAGCCAACCACGGGAATGGAGCGCTCCAGTTCCTTGAGGGTGGGGGGATGGGCATGGTCAGGCAGGCCCTGGGTGAGCAGCACCAGATCAATGGCTGGGGGGATGGGCCAGTCTTGAAGGAAGCGGGACTCAAAAAACCAGGGACTGTTGCCAAAGCGAAGCGGCCCCACCAACCAGGGATCCAGCAGCACGTTCAGACCCGAGAACCCCAACTGCCAGCCGTTGGCGCCAAAGTAGGTAGCCTGCATGGCACAATCGGTCCGTCCATACCCGCGTGTGGAGAAAATCATAGCGCGGTCACCCCATGGCCACACGCTACGACCGCTGTGCCCATCTCTTCCGCTCTGCCGTCCTCCTGTGCCCACCCTCTTGGGGGTGAACAAGTGAGGGAACATTGTGGCCAGAAACCAGACTGCGTCCCACGGGTGGAACCACCTCAGCGGATCCGCACCCAGCGCAAGCCCGGCAAGGAGCGCACGGCCCCATCCAGTTGCAGTTGAAACAGCTGGGTCAGCAGGAGACCCTGATCTTCCGCGCCCACCTGTTCCTGAAGATCTTCCAAGGTGCGGGGTTGCCCCAGTTGCTCCAGCAGGAGCTGGGCCATGCCGGAGGCGGGTGCAGTCTGCTGGTGGGTGACGGTCTGCTTCTGTGGAGGCAACAACGGGCCAGGGCCAAGGCCGGAGGAAAGATCCTCTCCATAGAGCAGCACGGCGGCGCCCTGTTGCAGCAGTTGGTTGCTGCCTTCTGCGCCGCTGCGCCCGGCATCCGCCGGCACCACCCAGAGGGGCACCCCCACCTCCTTTGCCAGGCGGGCGGCGATCAACGCCCCACTGCGGCGGGGACACTCCACCACCACCAGAGCCTTCACAAGGCTCACCAACAGCCGGTTGCGGGCAGCGAAGTGTCCTCGCCGCACCGGCTCACCAGGGGGTTGCTCACTGAACAACAGACCAGCGGCGCCTACACGTTGCTGCAGTCTCTGGTTGTCCTGAGGGTAGGCCCGCTGGAGGTGAGTGCCCAACACCCCCACCGGCCGGCCATGGCCAGCCAGGCAGCCCCGGTGGGCGGCGGCATCCACCCCGGCCGCCAGGCCGGAGACCACAGGCCAGCCCGCCTCCGCCATGTGGCGTCCCAGCCGCTCTGCCCAGGCCAGGGCGTGGTCACTGGCGGTGCGGCTGCCCACCACCGCCACGGCCTGCCGACGGTTCAAGTAGGCCCAGGTGCTCCCCTTCCCCTGCCAGAACAATTGCAGAGGGGGACGATCCAGTTGCCGCAGCGGGGCAGGAAAGGCGGGATCGGCTGGCGCCAGCCACCGCCGTGGCGGCAGGGACGGGGGCGTGTCCAGGGCTGCCGCCAGGGCTTGCACCTGGTTTTTGTTGAGACCACCACGCTGTTGCAGCACCGGCAGCGGCGCCTGCCAGGCTGCGTCCAGGCTGCCGAAGACGGCCTCCAGGCGCCGCAGGGTGGCTACGCCAAACCCATCAACGCTGGCCCACCGGTGCCAGGCCAGACGGCGAGAGCGGAGATTCATGCAGTCCGCACAAGGCTGGGCTCAGTAATCCCCCGGTCTACGCCACGCAAGCGGGGCAACACCATTGCAACCAGGATGCAAACGGGACAAGACGGCCACCGGCTGCCGGATAGTGGTGGTCTTGCTTTCAATCTTGTCCAATGTTTCGGAACATTCTTGTGGCGGACTCTGGCAAAGGTCATGTGGAAACCATGATCGGCATGATGCAGAGGGTGCCCAGCGTCGCGGGGGCCCGCTTTATCCTTCTCCATGTGCTGGATGTGCAGGGCAAAAACTCCCTGACCGACGGCATGGAAGAGGGCGCCCGACTTCTGGCGCAAGCCGTTGGCGCCATGAAACTGGATCCTGCCACGGTCACTACCGTTCTGCGTCAAGGGGACATCAAGCAGACGGTGCTGGCGGTGGCGGATGAAATCAACGCAGACCTGATCGTGATGGGCTCGCGGGGTGTGGGGCGGTTGCAGTCCATCCTGGTGAACAGCGCCAGCCAGTATGTGTTTCAGCTGTCCAGGCGGCCCATGCTGCTGGTGCGGGACGATCTCTATGTGCGCCATCCCAATCGCCTCCTGGTGGCGGTGGACGGCACAACCATCAGCAACAGCGCCCTCAACCTGGCCTGTGACCTGGTCCGCGGGGTGGAGAGCATGACCGTGCGGGTGGTTCACGTGAGCAACCAGCGCGGTGGCAGCCAAGTGGCAAAACGCATCCTTGACAAAGCCCGTCTGAGTGCGCGACGACTGGGGGTGGACGTGGAGACGGAGGAGCGCAACGGCAATCCAGCCCAGGAGATCTGTGCTGCCGTCGAGGCCAGTAACAGCGACCTGCTGATTTTGGCCTCGCCGGATCGACGCCCCAGCGTGGCCCGCAACCTGGTGGATCTGGACAAGCTGTTGGGCTCGTCCATCAGCGATTACGTTCGCGTAAAGGCGCCGTGTCCTGTTCTGTTGGTGCGGTGAGGATGGATTCTTGTTGAGGCTGGCTTGCCCCCCTTGTGCTGCCGGAAAGGCTCTCCAGCCCACGGTCCAGTCTGCCACCCAGAGCCTTGATCTCGTCCCTTACGTCCTTGACCTGGGCTTTCACCTTGTCGATGCGCTTCTCCAGCCTGCTTCCTGCGCCATGGAAGGCGCTCATCAGAAGCCCCAGGCCGCCACCAGGATGCGGGCTGAGTCCAGTCGGTAGTCATTGATGCGAGGGTTGTGTCTCGAAGTTGGTAGAAACTACCAGAGGAGCATTTCCCGAGCGACGTGGTTGCCCAACCATCTACCTCGCACGTCTGGAACTGCGGGGGCGCCAGCAGCGCCCAGAAGGGCATGGGAACGGTCTCGGCACAGGGGAGAACGGTCCGGGTTTGACCAGGCGGCGGAACTGCCCGTTCCGTGGTGCGATGGCATGGAAGGCTGTGCGCCGCTCCTGCACGTCGGTAGCTCTCGGGGCATCGATTCTGTCCCGGCCGTCCACGTCCAACTCGTCGTGCAGCCGCTGGGGGGCATGGGTCAGAAGGTTACGGTGGTTGTAAAGAGTGCAGCGCTGAAGTGGCAGGTCTTCTCCCCTGAGGGCGGTGACTGCGGCCTCCAGCCCCGGCGCACCACCGGTGATCGCCAACGCGGGGTTGCTGTCGACCTCGGCCGTCCGGATGCGCAAGGAACCGTCGCCAAGCGGCCGTGCTCTCCCCAGCCATGGGCTGAACCGCCAAGGAGACCTTCCGCCCATCCCGTTGCCCGCCCGCCGCCGCCAGCACTGAGAGGGTGGTGGCTTTCCTGGCCAGCCATGCCTTGGCCACCATGCCCTTCAGTAGCAGATGGACGATCTCCCCTGTGCCAGGCTGCGATTGTGCCATGCTCCCCAGTCCCCCTTCCCCTTGCTTCAGGCACGGCTCACCCCATCTTTGCTGAGGCTCGCTTGAAGAAGGTGAGTCACGCCAGCAGAGGTTCTGCGGTCACAGCAACGATGTGAGGCAATCGGCCTTTTCTGTTGCGGATCAGATGAAGGACCTCCGTCCGGGTATTCTGTGAGTGGTCACTCCGAATCGTTCATTTATAGGAGATACTGGCGTGTAAAAAGGCAGAGCAGGAGAACGGTTGGATTCCAGGAACGACGTCAGGGTTGCCAGGTCTGAACGATCCAGAACCATCGCCTGCCCATCGACGTCGTCATGGGATGCCGTACTGCGGGCAACGACGGTATCTGGCGTCACAAGATAATCGTATCTGAGCGCGTTTGATCAGTCTCTCTTGTTTTGAACCAGATCATCGAGCATTTTAAGATGGCGGTACTGTGCAAGTCTGGAAATCTGCGCCTGCGACGTCAAGTGCCTCCATTTATCTGGTCTTACGTGACTGATCGCTATGAACATGTGCTCAATAAACTCACAAGTGAGATCCTCAAGTAGGACACCTGGCTTCTGCGCTGGAATCGGTTCCGAAATCTGTCGAGAAATACCCAATGCTTCGGCGATGCCGTTGGCAATCAGAACATTGGAGCGACTACCACAATCCGCAAAACTTGGATACACGATACCAGCCCGAGTAGAGAAACGGACAACCCGTTGTCCCAGCTTGGCATGATAATTACTTCATAGATCTCCAAGTTTGGCCATGGTTTGTTACAGAATCATTGTCAACTGAAGATCCTGACTGACCCTCGACCGAGACTGCTGGGCATAGGCTGGGTTCAACTCCACAAAAACTGCCCTACGGCTCGACTGAGCCGCCACAACCCCGGTGGTTCCCCATCTGGAAAGTGGATCAAGGATACCTTCGCCCGGCTGACTCTCCAGGAGGGTGTACCGTCTGGCCAGTTCTCTGGGGAAGACTGCTGGATGATGCACACCACTGAAATCGGAACCCAGCATCCAGTAATTTCTCAAGTTGGCACCGTTCTCCTCTCACATCGCCTGATTGTCATAACAATAGCTCAGGTTTTTCGCAAGCAAGAGGAGTTCCTCGGTGGCGTTGGAGGATCGGCTCCTGGCACGATTGTGTCTAGAAGATGGTGGAAATTACCAGGAGAGCGTTGTCTGAGTGGTGTGGTTATTGCCGAATCCGGCGGCCAAGCCAAGGGTTATGGGCTGGGACAGGTTTGCCCAACCATTTACCTTGCACGTCCGGATCTGTCCTGACGCCAGCAATTCCCAGAGCAGCATGGGCATGGCCTCAGCACAGGGGAGGAGGGTCCGGGTTTTGAGCCAGCGGCAAGGAGTTCCCTGTTGAACTGTTCGATGGCGTTGGCGGTGCGCACTGCTTTCCACAAGGCCGGATGCACGCAGCTGAAGCAGAACAGTCGATCAGCGGCTTCTTGCTGTGGACCACGGGCATCCAGATCCTCAAGGAACTGTCGCCAAGCGTCCGTGCGCTCCCCTGCCATGTGCCGGGTGGCCAGGAGAATCCTCTGCCCATCACGGCGCCACACCGATGGCCACCCGCACCGAGATGGGGATGACTGTTTATCCAGCCGTGTCTTGACCACCATGCCATTCCAACAACAGGTGCATGGTGTTCTCCTGTGCCAGGCTGTGATTGCACCATGCGTCCCAGCCTCCCTTCACCTTGCGCCAAGTGCGGCTCACCATGTCTTTGCTGGCGGCTCCCTTGAACAACGCGAACGACACCCTTTTTACCCGCCGGGCGTTGGTGTCTGCCAGGTAAGTCGATGGGAGCAACGCCTCCACCCTCCTGGTGTGGCGTTGATAGGCTCCCAGTGCCTGGGAGCGCCATTCGCTGGTGCGGCCTGAGCTCATCCTGAAGGCGGGCACAGGGCACGCTCACCCTCCCTCCAGAGCATCCTGCTCCCGGCTGTACGTCACACGCCCGAGAAAGGCGTTCAACTCCTCGTCAAATATGGCCTCAATCATGGCGCCCATGGTGGCACGCAGGCGATCCTCGATCAGATCGCAACCTTCTTCCCGTGCAAGCAGCGATAGGCTGCTCGCCTCTGTAATCTATGGCATGGCATGATCTCCTTGGCGGTTCCTCTCGCCAGTTGGGTGTGTTTGCTTACCCGGAGATTACGCTCCCTCCCACTTCTACCATCTTCGAGACCCGACCACCGGCCTTATGAAGAAGAAAGCGAATGCCTCCACCCCAAGGGGTTCATCCATTCACGTTCCTGTTGCTTTCGCAGAACTGGTTGACAAGATCACCATCCTGGAAATCAAGTCGGAAAAACTCAAGGGCCAGGGCAAGATCAACGTTGACCATGAGCTGCGCTTGCTTCGGCGCATCCTGGAGGAATCAGGAGTGGAGTTGCTTCTCGAACACTATCACCAGCTCAAGGAGGTCAACCAATCCCTCTGGCATATCGAAGACGACATTCGTGATCATGAACGTCGTCAAGACTTTGGAGAGCAGTTCATTCAATTGGCACGATCTGTTTATCAACAGAATGATCAGCGGGCAGCCATCAAGCGATCCATCAACGATCACTACGGCTCTGATATCAGGGAAGAGAAATCGTACTCTTCGTCCAGGAACTAGTGGGACTGCCCCGTCCATGGCGCAGGCTACACTGCATCGTCCCCAGGCAATGTCCCACAGCAGTTCAAGCGTCATGGCCATCCTTTCTCAAGGATTTTACGTCCTCTTGCTTCGGTCCAACACAGAGACAGGGGGAGGCGGGCAGGAGTGGAACGGCAAGGGACGGCATCGCTCCATGGCGGCCATCCCTGTGCGGGCCATCAGGACTCCGTTGGTGATGCCTTCACCGACGGGTTTGGCCCAGTAAAGCAAGCCACCACCCACACCGCCTTACCCACCACCGCCTTGACGTCCAACTGGCCACAACATCAGGCCTGCTGCCATAGATCTGCGCAAGGCCTCGCAACATTTTTGGGGCCGCCGTCAATGCTTGCCTGCTCGTTCTCCCTGTCAAACCGAGCCAGCCCTCGCGGAGCCGCGACATATTCGACAGCTTGGAGGGCCTGGGGCCCGCGGGGATGGTGGGCTATCACGACGGCGTGTTGATCTGGGACGTAGGTGCCTCCAAGGCGCGGCACCACCTCTTTGGGTTCAACAGTAACCAGGCTCAGGACTCATCACCAGAAGATGACGGTGGCCCCAGGAGGAGGGCAGAGCGAAAGAGTGGACACAGCGGTCGTAGCATGTAGCCATACGGCGCCGGTCCTTGAGCTTGGCGAAGAGGTTTTCAACCGTCCACTGCCCTTCGTTGATGTGAAGCCGTACAGGACGCCCTTTCTTGTGGCATCCCCCATGGCGCTTGCTGGCCCGTCCCCCTTGGTGTGACCGATCACGCGAGGTGCAGCGCCCCTTTTTAAGGGTTGGATTCTCTCCATCTGGTGCTCACTGAGCCAGAACAGGCGGGCCATCATCCCCCCCAGCGAGACCTCGACCCCAACCAGGAGCGCCGCCCACGTGACGCCTTGCTCTACCGCGCTCCATGTGTTAGATTACTTGCTTGTGCATTTGAGAGCTGTGCCTGAGCGCTAGCCAGGCCTCCAGCTTCGTTGCACAGGCTCATCCATGGGGATGGGTCTTCGGGTTGATCCATCCGGCTTGGGTCGTGGTTGATCACAGGAAACTGAGTGTGTTGCGGCAGGTCTCTGCTGCGGTACTCAAGTCCTAGCCCTCTTGTTGCTGCATCGTCGGGTTGACCGCTGTCAAGGCCGTCAATCTGCCCTCGGACTAGCCCTGCCGCCCACATCGGCAACGGTCACTTTCGATAACGGTTCAGTGTTGCCCTGGGCTTCCCATGGCCTGGCATGACCCTGCTGAAGTACAGCCCTTCTCCCATGTCCATTGGCATCCTCGGCACCAAGCTGGGCATGTCCCAGTTCTTCAGTCCGGACGGCAAGGCCGTACCGGTGACTCTCATCCAGGCTGGCCCTTGCCGGGTCACCCAGCGCAAAAGCATGGCTCGGGACGGCTACAGTGCCGTCCAGATTGGCTATGGAGAGATTCGCGAGAAACTGGTCAGCCAGCCCGCCAAAGGCCACTTGGCCAAAAGCGGCAACACCCTGCTCCGACACCTTCGTGAATACCGTGTTCCTGCCGATGATGCTGTGGAGACGGGCACCGTCCTCACGGTGGCCCAGTTTGCGCCGGGTCAGGCGGTTGACGTGAGTGGGGACACGGTGGGGCGTGGGTTTGCGGGCTACCAGAAGCGCCACGGGTTCCGCCGTGGTCCCATGAGCCATGGCTCCAAGAACCACCGCCAGCCAGGCTCCACTGGCGCCGGCACCACGCCGGGCCGGATTTATCCGGGCAAGCGGATGGCCGGTCGTTATGGGGGCAAAGCCACCACCATGCGCAAGCTGGTGGTGATCAAGGTGGACCCTGACCAGCATCTGCTGGTGGTGAAGGGTTCGGTTCCGGGGAAGCCCGGATCCCTGCTAAGTATCCGTCCCAGCCACAAGGTGGGCGGCCAATGACCTGCCTGACGTTCACACTGGAGAATCATGGTTGATTGCGTTGTTCACAACTGGGAGGGTGAGCAGGTGGGTCAGGCCCACCTTGAACTGAAGGCTGCCCGTGAGGGCACAGCGGTTCATCTGCTCCATGCCGCCGTGGTGCGGCAGCAGGCCAACCAGCGCCAAGGTACCGCCAACACCAGGACCCGCTCTGAAGTGCGGGGGGGTGGGCGCAAGCCCTTCAAGCAAAAGGGCACAGGTCGGGCACGCCAGGGTTCCATTCGCACCCCGCTTCGCCCGGGTGGCGGGATCATCTTTGGCCCAAAACCCCGCTCTTACACCAAGGCCATGAACCGCAAGGAGCGGCGCCTGGCCCTGCGCACAGCGCTGATGAGTCGTGCGGAGGATTGGGTGGTGGTGCAGGAGTTCAATGCTGTCGTCACCACACCCAGGACCAGGGATTTGCTGGCGGCCCTGGAGCGTTGGAGCCTTGCCCCTGACGCACGGGTGCTTCTTGTGTTGAAAGCGCCAAGCGAGGCTGTGATCAAGTCAGCCCGTAACGTGCCTCGGCTCAAGCTGATCCGGGCTGATCAGTTGAACGTCTTCGATCTGCTCCACGCGGACAAGCTGGTGCTCAGTGAAGACGCCGTCACCACCATCCAGGAGATCTACAGCGATGGCTAAATCCTTTGCCGGGCGCCTTGCGGACGTGGTGCGGGCGCCTTTGATCACCGAGAAAGCCACCCGGGGCATGGATCGGAACCAGTACACCTTCGCGGTGGATCCACGGGCGGCCAAACCGGACATCAAAGCTGCCATTGAGCAGATGTTTGACGTGAAGGTGATTGGCGTCAGCACCATGAATCCACCCCGCCGCAAGCGGCGGGTGGGACGCTTTGCCGGTGAGCGCGCCCAAGTCAAGAAAGCTGTGGTGCGCCTTGCCGAAGGCGACACCATCCAGCTTTTCCCCGAATCCTCCTGAAGCGCTGTTCCATGGCTATTCGTAAACTCAAGCCCTATAGCCCTGGCACCCGCACCCGGGTGGCCGGGGACTACAGCGAGATCACCCGCCGGGAGCCTGAGCGCTCCCTGGTAGGTGTCAGCCACCGCGCCAAGGGGCGCAACAATCGCGGCGTGATTACCTGCCGCCATCGGGGTGGCGGCCACAAACGCCGCTATCGCCTGGTAGATTTCCGCCGCGACAAGCATGGCGTCAAGGCTCGGGTGGCGGCCATCCAGTACGACCCTAACCGCAACGCCCGCCTTGCACTCCTCTTCTATGAAGACGGTGAAAAGCGCTATATCCTCCAGCCCCGGGGCATTGCCGTGGGCAGTGAGGTGATAGCCGGGCCTGATGCGTCCATTGCCCTCGGTAATGCCTTGCCGCTGTTTGCCCTGCCTCTGGGCACAACGGTCCACAACGTGGAGCTCTACGCCGGGCGGGGTGGCCAGATGGTGCGAACCGCGGGCGCCAGTGCCCAGGTGGTGGCCAAGGATGGGGACTATGTGGCCGTCAAGCTGCCCTCCACCGAGGTACGGCTTGTCCGCAAGGAGTGCTACGCCACCATTGGCGAAGTAGCCTATGCGGAAGCCCGCAACACCAGCCTGGGCAAGGCTGGTCGGCGCCGTTGGCTGGGACGACGCCCTCAGGTGCGTGGCAGTGTCATGAATCCTTGCGACCACCCCCATGGGGGCGGTGAAGGTCGTGCGCCCATTGGCCGCTCAGGACCAGTGACCCCGTGGGGCAAACCGGCGCTGGGCCTCAAAACCCGCAAGCGCAACAAGCCCAGCAACCAATACGTGCTGCGCCGTCGCCGTCGCGTGTCCAAGCGCAGCCGCGGTGGCCGTGACGCCTGATGCCCTTTCCCTCTGCCTGACCTCCCATGGGACGCTCCCTCAAAAAAGGACCCTTCGTGGCTGAAAGCCTGATGAAGAAGGTGGAGAAGCAAAACGCTTCCGATGACAAGTCCGTGATCAAAACCTGGTCACGGGCCTCAACCATCCTTCCGGACATGATCGGCCACACCATCGCTGTTCACAACGGCAAGACCCACATCCCCATCTACATCACGGAGCAGATGGTGGGTCACAAGCTGGGTGAATTTGCCCTGACTCGCACCTACCGAGGCCATGGCAAAGACAGCAAAGGTTCACGCTAAGGAGTGAAGACCATGACCGACATAACCAGGACCCCGGCCCGGGCCACAGCCAGGTTTGTGCGGGGATCCGCCAGCAAGGTGCGGCGTGTGCTCACCCAGATCCGTGGTCGCAGCTATCGGGATGCCTTGATCATGCTTGAGTTCATGCCCTACCGGTCCACGGAAATGGTCACCCAGGTGCTCCGCTCTGCCGTGGCCAATGCCGAGCATAACCTGGGCCTGGATCCCACCACCTTGGTGATCACCCAAGCCACAGCCGATATGGGCCCCTCCATGCGACGGTATCGACCCCGTGCCCAAGGTCGGGCCTATCAGATCAAAAAACAAACCTGCCACATCAGCATTGCTGTGGCTCCACAAGACACTTGATTGCCATCCGAGCCATGGGCAACAAAATTCACCCAACAGGTCTGCGACTCGGGGTCATCCAGCCCCACCTCTCCAGCTGGTTTGCAGACAAGAAGACCTACCCGCTCCTTCTCCAGGAAGATGACACGATTCGCCGTCACATCACCAGGAAGTACGCTTCTGCCGGGATCAGTGGCGTGCGCATTCAGCGCAAGGCGGACCAGCTGGAGGTGGAATTGAGGACAGCGCGCCCCGGGGTGCTTGTGGGTCGTCAAGGCAGCGGGATTGAGGAGCTACGCAGTGGCATCCAGACGGCCATTCGCGATCGCAGCCGCCAAGTGCGCATCAACGTGGTGGAGGTGGAGCGTGCGGATGCGGATGCGTCCCTGATGGCGGAGTACATCACCCAGCAGTTGGAGAAGCGGGTAGCTTTTCGTCGCACCATCCGCATGGCCGTTCAGAGGGCCCAGCGGGCTGGTGTCATTGGCCTCAAGCTGCAGATTAGCGGACGTCTCAATGGTGCTGAAATTGCCCGCAGCGAATGGACCCGCGAGGGTCGTGTGCCCCTCCACACCCTGCGGGCGGACATTGACTATGCCAGCAAGACCGCTCACACAACCTACGGGGTGTTGGGCATCAAGGTGTGGATATTCAAGGGGGAGGTGCTTCCAGACGAGAAGCAGCCTGCGGCCCTCATGGGAGCCGTGCCACGGCGCCGGGGGGCTGGTCGGGCCCGCCAGAACTTTGAAGACCGCTCCAATGAGGAGTGATTGGGGGATCTGAACCATGCTGAGTCCAAAACGGGTCAAATTCCGCAAAATGCAGCGGGGTCGAATGCGGGGTGTTGCCACCAGAGGCAATACCATCGCCTTTGGTGACTTCGCTATTCAGGCCCAGGAATGTGGCTGGATCACCTCGCGACAGATCGAGGCCAGTCGCCGCGCCATAACCCGCGCCATACGGCGAGGAGGCAAGGTGTGGATCCGCATCTTTCCTGACAAATCCATCACCATGCGCGCCGCGGAAACCCGCATGGGATCCGGTAAGGGAAACCCGGAATTCTGGGTGGCTGTCGTGAAGCCCGGCCGCGTTCTCTTCGAGATGGGCGGTGAGGAGATCAGCGAAGATCTGGCCCGCTCCGCCATGCGACTGGCGCAGTACAAACTGCCGGTCAAGACCAGGTTCCTGGTGCGCGAGGGCGTGGGCCATACCCCCATGCCTGCCGTTGCCAATGCCAGCGTCACGCCTCCTGAAGAGGCCTAGGGCAACTTCTGCCATGGAATCCATGACCAACTCTGCATACACCGACCTTCTTCAGTTGAACGACAGCGTCCTCAACGAGCAGGTTGCGGCTGCCCGCAAGACCCTGTTCGAGTTGCGCTGCAAACGGGCTACCCGCCAACTGGACAAGCCCCATCTGTTCCGGCAGACCCGGGTCAAGCTGGCGCGACTGCTCACCATCCAGCGGCAGCGCCACCAGGGCAACCGTTCCACCTCTCCATCCACTCCTTAAGTTCCATGGCCACCAAAGAACGGCTTGGCGTCGTCGTCAGCGACAAGATGGACAAAACCGTCGTGGTCGCAGTCGAAAACCGCTTTCCACATCCCGTCTACAAAAAGACGGTGAGCCGCACCAAGCGCTACAAGGTGCATGATGAAACCAACCGCTGTCATGTGGGTGACCGGGTCCTGATCTCGGAAACCCGTCCCGTCAGCCGTCACAAAACCTGGACGGTGGCGGAGATCATCAGTTCCACAAAGCGCTGAGGGGAGACCAGCCATGATTCAGCAGGAAACCTATCTCAATGTGGCCGACAACAGCGGCGCCCGCAAAATCCAGTGCATTCGAGTTCTGGGCAACCGGGGGCGTTATGCCCATGTTGGAGACGTGATTGTTGCCGCAGTGAAAGATGCCAACCCCAACATGGGAGTAAAAAAGTCTGATGTGGTCAAGGCCGTGGTGGTGCGTACCCGCGCCACCCTGCGGCGGGATACGGGCAACGCCATTCGGTTTGACGACAACGCCGCCGTGATCATTAACGATGACAAAAATCCCCGTGGGACCCGTGTCTTTGGGCCCGTGGCCCGAGAGTTGCGGGAACGCAGCTTCACCAAAATCGTTTCCCTGGCGCCGGAGGTGATCTGATGACAAAGCCAACACGCACCCATAAGCTGCGCATCAAAACCGGTGACACCGTTCAGGTGATTGCAGGCAAGGATCGGGGCAAGACCGGCAAGGTGCTGCGCACCCTGTTGGCGGACAACCGGGTGGTGGTAGAGGGCATCAACATGCGCACGCGCCACGTGAAACCCAAGCAGGACGAGGAGCAGGGCCGCATCGTCAATGAGGAGGCCCCAATCCACGCCTCCAACGTCATGCTCTACTCTCTGGACCGGAAGGTGGCAAGCCGCATTGAGATGGTCCTCCAAAAGGATGGCAGCAAAAAGCGGCGGCTCAAAAAAACCGGAGAAATTCTGGACTAATGTGGATTACCCCTCTCCCATACATGCCTTTTCCCATTCCTTTTGAGCACCGCCAGAAGCACCACGTCTGCCCACGATGACCATCACCTTCACACCCCTCAAGCAACGCTACAAAAAGACCATCCAGCCCAGCCTGCAAAAAGAGCTGCGGCTGGATAACATTCACCAGGTTCCCAAACTGGTCAAGGTCATCCTTAACCGCGGCTTGGGCGAGGCAGCGCAGAACTCCAAAGCCCTGGAAGGGTCTACATCTGAGATTGCCAAGATTACCGGGCAGAAACCGGTCATCACCCGCGCCAAAAAGGCCATTTCCAGTTTCAAGATCCGTGCGGGAATGCCCGTTGGCATTATGGTGACTCTGCGGGGTAATCGCATGTATGCCTTTCTTGATCGCCTCATCAATCTGGCCTTGCCCCGCATCCGTGATTTCCGCGGTGTCAATCCCAAGAGCTTTGACGGCCGCGGCAACTACACTCTTGGGGTGAAGGAGCAGCTGATCTTTCCGGAGATCAGCTTTGACGAGATTGATGCCGTCCGCGGAATGGACGTCACCATTGTCACCACTGCCCGAAGCGATGACGAGGGCCGCGCATTGCTCCGTGCAATGGGCATGCCGTTTAGCAAGACCTGACCTCCCAGCGGACACCCATCATGGCCAGCCACGATTTCATTTCCGACATGCTGACCCGCATTCGTAATGCGAGTGAAAAACGTCATGCCACCACCAGCATCCCTGCCTCACGCATGTGCTGCAGTATCGCCAAGGTGCTTCGGGAAGAAGGCTTCATCCATGCCTTTAACGAAGAGGGCGAAGGCTTCCGGAAGCAATTGGTTCTTGAGTTAAGGTACACCGGAAAACACAAGCAGCCTCTGATTCGTGCCCTGCAGCGGGTCAGTCGTCCTGGCTTGCGCATCTATTCCAATCATCGCAACTTGCCCAAGGTTTTAGGTGGAATTGGTGTGGCGATTATTTCCACGTCCCAAGGCGTCATGAGCGACCGCACTGCCCGCAAGCAGGGCATTGGCGGCGAAGTTCTCTGTTACGTTTATTGACCCCAAGACGACACCTCCTGAAGACGAAGCCATGTCACGCATCGGCAAGCAACCAGTTCCCATTCCCCCCAATGTCCAGGTGCAACTGGAGGGGCGCACGGTTCAGGTGAAAGGACCCAATGGGGAGCTACGGCGCACCCTGCCTGAAGGTGTTGCCATTGCCCGCCATGAGCAGACCTTGGTTATCACCCCCACCAGCACCAGCCGCACGACCCGGATGCGCCATGGCCTATCCCGCACCCTTGTGGCCAACATGGTGGAGGGGGTGACCAGGGGCTACAGCAAGACCCTGGAGATGATCGGCGTGGGCTACCGGGCCCAGGTCAAGGGGAAAACCCTGGTGCTGAGTGCTGGCTATAGCCATCCCGTGGAGTTGGTTCCTCCCCAAGGCATTACCTACAAGGTGGAGAACAACACCAGGATCACGGTCAGCGGGGCCGAGAAGGAGGTAGTGGGCAACGAGGCCGCCAAGGTTCGCGCAGTGTCTCCACCGGAGCCCTACAAGGGCAAAGGCATCAAATACGTGGCTGAGACCATCCTGCGCAAGGCCGGCAAGGCTGGCAAGAAGTAAACCTCGGCGCCCAACAGCCTTTCTCCACTTGTAACCATGTTTGCCTCCCGCACAGCCCAGACTCAGCGCCGCCACCGGCGTGTTCGCCGCCGGATTCAGGGCACCGCACAGCGGCCCCGCCTTGCGGTCTTCCGCTCCAACAACCACATCTACGCCCAGGTGATTGACGATGGCGCACGAAACACCTTGGCTGCAGCATCCAGCATCGACAAGGATCTGCGCCAGGACTTGTCGGGACTGGGCGCCAACTGCCAGGCCTCACAGGCGGTAGGTAAGCTGGTGGCCGAGCGGGCTCTGGCCAAGGGTATCCGCTCTGTGGTCTTTGACCGGGGCGGAAACCTCTATCACGGTCGGGTCAGAGCCCTGGCCGATGCTGCCCGGGATGCGGGCCTTGTCTTTTAATGCTGACCATGACTCAGACCGATTCCAACAGCCAATCCCCAATCCCGGCCGCTGCGGATGTTCCCCCCGCCACCGAAGGTCAACAGGGACAACAGCAGGGCCAGCGCCATGAGCGCCGCGAACGGCGTGAACGCCGCACGCGCCGTGAGGAGCGGGATTCCGAATGGCAGGAACGGGTAGTGCAGATTCGCCGCGTGTCCAAGACCGTGAAAGGCGGCAAGAAGATGAGCTTCCGCGCCATCCTGGTTGTGGGCAACGAGAAGGGTCAGGTAGGCGTGGGTGTGGGCAAGGCCAGCGACGTCATTGGTGCTGTCCGCAAAGGCGTGGCCGACGGCAAGAAGCATCTGGTGAAGGTGCCCCTCACCGCCAGCAGCTCCATTCCCACGGTGGCCCAAGGCCGTGACGGCGCCGCCAGTGTGCTGATGCGTCCCGCTGCTCCCGGTACGGGCGTGATTGCCGGCGGATCCATCCGCACCGTCCTGGAATTGGCGGGTGTCAAGAACGTCTTGGCCAAGCGGCTCGGCTCAAAGACCCCCCTCAACAATGCCCGTGCCGCCATGATGGCCCTTAGTGCCCTGCGCACCCATAGGGCCGCCGCCAAGGAGCGTGGCATTCCTCTTCAGCAAATGTATTCCTGACTGACCCCTCATTCTGGCCATGACTGCTCATCTCCATACCCTTCAGTCTCAACCTGGATCCCGCCGACCCCGCAACCGCAAGGGGCGCGGCATTGCCGCCGGTCAAGGGGCCAGCTGCGGCTTTGGCATGCGTGGCCAGAAATCGCGCTCAGGCCGCCCCACTCGCCCTGGCTTTGAGGGTGGGCAAATGCCCCTCTACCGGCGGATTCCCAAGCTGAAGCACTTTACCGTGGTGAATCCCAGGATGTTCACGGTGGTGAACGTGGGGGATTTGTCTCCCTTACCGGATGGGAGCGAGGTCACCCTCGCCTCCCTGAGAACAGAAGGGATTGTGGGCAAAAACTCTGCTCCGCTGAAAGTCCTTGGAGATGGGGAACTCAAGGTAAAACTGCATTGCAAAGCCCATGGGTTCAGCAAGGCTGCCCGTGAAAAAATCCTGGCTGCCGGCGGCACCTGTGAGGTTCTGCCGGGTCGTAACAAGTGGGTCCGCCCTGACAAGACGTCTCAGGACCAGACTTAAGGCAGCCTCCTTGCTGTTCTACCGCAAGACTTAATCCCTTCCACCACTTCTCCCAGCGGATGACCCTTAGCCAGGGCAGAGCCCCAACCACCGGTGAAACACTGACGCAGATTGTGACGGCTCCTGATTTAAGGAGGCGCGTCCTGATCACCCTCAGTCTGTTGCTGCTGATTCGCGTGGGGGCCTACATCTGGATCCCTGGTCTTGATGTCTCCCAACTGCAGAATCAGTTGTCGGGTGGCCAGTTGATTGGTCTACTCAGCATCTTTACCGGGGGGGCCCCCGGCGGTTTGTTTTCCTTGGGGATTTTGCCCTTCATTAACGCCTCCATCATCATGCAGTTGCTGACGGCGGCCCTCCCCTCTCTGGAAACCCTCCAAAAGGACGAAGGGGAAGCAGGCCGCCGTAAGCTGGCTCAGATCACCCGCTATGTGGCCCTGGGGTGGGGCAGCCTCCAGGCGGTGGTCTTTTCTCTTTACCTGAGGGGCTTCGCCAACGGTGAGCTGGAGGGGGCCTTGTTTGTCATCTCCACGAGTCTGGCCTTGACCACGGGGGCCATGGTGGTCATGTGGATCAGCGAGATCATCACGGAGAAGGGCATTGGCAACGGGGCGTCGCTGGTGATTTTCATAAACATCACCGCCTTCCTGCCCAGTACCCTGCAGAACATCATTCGCGAGGCCCAGACCGGCAAGATCTTTCCCATCGTGGTGACGGTGGCGGTGGCACTCTCCATGGTGGTGGCCATCGTGGCCGTACAAGAGGGCAGCCGGCGCATCCCCATCGTCTCAGCCCGTCGCCAGATTGGCGCTGTGGCCATCCTGCCGGAGCGGCAAAGCTACTTGCCGCTCAAGCTTATCTCTGGCGGTGTGATGCCCATCATCTTTGCCTCAGCCATGTTGTTCCTGCCAGCCACCTTGGCCAACTTCACGGGAAATGCAGCGATGGTGAACCTGGCCACGTGGCTGAGCCCCACCTACACCATTCCGGGCCTTCCCCTGTCGACGGGCTGGGTCTATGGGCTGACCTACTTCCTCCTGATTTTCGGGTTTTCCTTTTTCTACGCCTCTCTGGTGGTCAATCCCACGGATATGGCTTTGAATTTGAAGCGGCAGGGGGTCGCCGTTCCCGGCATCCGACCGGGCTCTGCAACCGCAAGCTACCTCTCTGGCGTGATCAACCGACTCACTCTGATTGGCGGTTCCTTCCTGGGTCTGATTGCCATCATCCCCAACGTGGTCTACTCCTTCACGGGGACCGGGGTGTTGCAGGGTCTGGGCGCCACGTCCCTGCTGATCCTGGTGGGTGTGGCCATTGAAACGGCCAAGCAACTGCAAACCAACGTGATTTCCCAGCGCTACGAGGTGATGGTGCGACAATGAGAGAGAGAGTCGTTATTCTTGGCCCTCCCGGCGCCGGGAAGGGCACCCAATGCAAGCTGCTGGCAGCGGCCGGAGGTCTGCTGCACCTCTCCACCGGAGATCTGTTGCGGGCTGAGGTGGCTGCCGAGAGCACCTTGGGACAACAGGTGAAGGCAGTGGTTGCCCAGGGAGACCTAGTGGGTGACGATCTGGTGTTGGCCATCGTGCGCAACCGACTCGGCATGCATCAGGAAGGCTGGCTGCTGGATGGTTTTCCACGCAACTCCACGCAGGCCGCCATGCTGGATGACCTCCTGGCTGACCTGGGGCAACCGCTACAGGTTGCCCTGCAGCTGCAGGTTTCTGAAGAAGAACTGGTGGCCCGGCTTCTCAGCCGTGGGCGCTCCGATGACAGTGAGGCAGTGGTGCGCAAGCGGCTTCAGATCTATGCCCGACAAACGGAGCCGATCAACGCCCATTACCAGGCGCGAGGACTGCTCAAGTGTGTTGATGGGCTGGGCAGTATTGAGGAGGTGGCCACCCGCATCCGCAACAGCCTGGATGAGCGCAAACACAGCAGAGAGACAACGTGCTAAAATTTTCGTTTGGCTCTGGTCACGTTTGAGGGCAATCCATGAAGGTTCGCGCTTCTGTCAAGAAGATGTGCGAGAGGTGTCGGGTCATCCGCCGCCATGGGCGGGTCATGGTGATTTGCGTCAATCCCAAACACAAGCAACGACAAGGCTGATGGATCCTGTGCCCCATACCATGCGCACCATGGCTTTGTTGTCTCTGTCCCATCAATCACGTTCTTTTTAGAGGAGAACTTCGTCTTGGCAAGGATTTCTGGTGTCGACATCCCCCGGGATAAGCGGGTTGAAGTCGCCCTGACCTACATTTACGGCATCGGCCTTGTTCGGTCCCAGCAGATCCTGGCCACCACCGGGATTAACCCTGACACCCGAGCAAGAGACCTGACGGACGATGATGTTCAGAAGCTGCGCAGCGCAGTGGAGGGCTACACCGTTGAGGGAGACCTGCGACGGCAGGAGGGCATTGCGCTCAAGCGACTGCAAGACATTGGCTGTCTCCGAGGTCGCCGCCATCGCATGAATCTGCCCGTCAGGGGGCAGCGCACCCGCACCAATGCCCGAACACGGCGTGGTGCGCGCAAAACCGTGGCTGGCAAGAAGAAGTAATGCCTAGACCCAACATCCCTTTATCCTCAGCAGCCTCCTAAGCCATGGCAAAGTCTGTCAAGAAAAGCGGCAGCAAAAAGGTCAAGCGGAACGTCCCCAATGGCGTGGCCCACATCCAGAGCACCTTTAACAACACCATCGTTTCCATTACCGATACGTCTGGTGCAGTCATTGCCTGGTCCTCTGCTGGCGCCAGCGGCTTCAAGGGAGCTCGCAAAGGCACCCCTTTTGCTGCTCAGACCGCAGCAGAAGCAGCAGCCCGCCGCGCCGTTGACCAGGGCATGCGCCAAATCGAAGTGCAAGTCCGTGGCCCTGGATCGGGCCGCGAGACTGCCATTCGCGCCTTAAGTACAGTGGGGCTGGAAATCACGCTGATTAAGGACGTGACTCCCCTGCCCCACAACGGTTGCCGTCGTTCCAAGCGGCGCCGCGTCTGAAATTTTGTTCTTCTCCCCCATCCGGACACGGACCGTGCTCCAATTCCAGATTGAACCGGCCCCTGACATCACCATTGGAGACGACAAGTCTCAAACCCAGGAATTTGTGATCGGTCCTCTTGCACGGGGCCAGGGCATCACCCTTGGCAATGCTCTACGAAGAACCCTTCTGGGAAGTCTGGAAGGCAGCGCCGTCACAACTGTGCGGATTGCAGGCGCCACCCACGAATACGCCATCATCCCTGGTGTGCGCGAGGACGTTCTTGACATCCTCCTCAACGCCAAGGAGCTGGTGGTCAGCAGTCGTAGCCCTGAAGCCGTGGAAATCGGCCGGGTGCTGGTGACAGGTCCAGCGGAGGTGACCGCCGGCCAGATTCACTTTTCCCCCCAGGTGACCGTGGTGAATCCCGACCAGCACATCGCCACTGTGGCTGAAGGTCACAGCCTGGAAATGGAGCTTCACGTGGAGCGTGGCGTGGGCTATCGCCCAGCGGATCGGCTCAACGAAGGCGTGGAGTCCATCGATACCCTGCAAATCGATGCGGTCTTCATGCCTGTGCGCCGAGTGATCTACTCGGTCGATGAAAGCGCTGTAGGGGAAGGGGGCTCCGCCAGCGAGAAGCTGCGCCTGGAGGTCACCACCAACGGCTCCATTGGCCCTGACGACGCCATCGCCCAGGCCGCCAATCAACTGATCCTGCTGTTCCAGCCCCTGGCCAGCCTGGGACTCCCTGAACAGGAGGTGGCGGAGCCTGAAACCTCAGCGGAAAGCCAGGTTTCCCTTGAAGAGATCAATCTTTCCGTGCGGGCTTACAACTGTCTGAAGCGTGCCCAGGTCAACACAGTGTCGGACCTGATGACCTTCAGCTATGA
Source organism: Candidatus Synechococcus spongiarum SP3 (assembly GCA_001007665.1). Lineage (GTDB taxonomy): Bacteria > Cyanobacteriota > Cyanobacteriia > PCC-6307 > Cyanobiaceae > Synechococcus_B > Synechococcus_B spongiarum_B. The sequence goes on from JXQG01000001.1 coordinate 24,247, forward strand.
AGACCTGTTGGAGATCAAGAACTTCGGGGCCAAATCTGCCGACGAGGTGATTGAAGCTCTGGAGCGCATTGGCGTCTCCCTCCCCAAAAGCCGCACCAAGGCATGATGGTGTGGCAACCTCGCTGTTCCTGACCAACCAGACCAACCATGCGACACCAATGCCGCGTTCCCCAACTTGGCCGACCTGCCGATCAGCGCAAGTCTCTCCTGCGTGGCTTGACCACCGAGTTGCTCCGCAGTGGGCGCATCACCACAACCAAAGCGCGGGCCAAGGCGCTGCGCAAAGAAGCTGATCGCATGATTACTTTGGCCAAGGATGGTTGTCTGGCCGCACGGCGGCAAGCCCTGGGCTACATGTACGACAAAGATCTTGTCCACAAGCTCTTTGAGAGGGCAGCCGACCGGTATGCTGACCGCAACGGTGGCTACACCCGCATCACCCGCACCGTGCGGCGGCGTGGCGACAACGCTGAAATGGCCATCATCGAACTGGTCTGAAGGCATTCCAACACGCCGCTTGGCCCTGCTGCTTCAGTATGAGGGCACCGCCTACCATGGCTGGCAGCGTCAGCGCCATGGCCCCACCATCCAGGCGACGCTGGAGGCAGCGGTGCGCAGGCTGCAGCCCGATTTCCAGGGGGCGGTGACGGCAGCCGGGCGTACGGATGCAGGCGTTCACGCCGCCGCCCAGGTTGTGCATGTGGATGTGACCAGCCCCATTGCCGATCACCGCTGGCCCAAAGCATTGAACGGCTGCCTGCCGCCAGACATCCGTGTTCTGGCATCCCATACTGTTCCCGGCCAGTGGCACGCCTGTTTCAGTGCATGCTGGCGCCGTTACCGCTACCTTCTGTACACCAATCCGGTCCCCAACCTATTCCTGCGGACCACCAGTTGGCACCGCCATGGCGCCACACTGAATGAGCAGCGGATGGCGGCAGCCCTGCAACCTCTGCTTGGGTACCATGATCTTCGTGCGTTTCAGCGGACTGGCAGCTCCCGCCCCCATGCCCGCACCACGGTCCAAGCTGTGGATGTGCAGCGCTGGGGTGACGTGGTCGCCGTTGATGTGCAGTGCAGCGGTTTCCTGTACGGCATGATGAGACTGCTGATGGGCCAGTTGGTGGCTGTGGGTGAAGGCCGTCTTCCGGTGACCGTGTTTGAGCAGCGCTGGCGACTGGGCAAACGCGAGGAGGTGCAAGAGGCAGCGCCACCACAGGGTCTCTTCTTTACGGGCGTTGGCTACGAACCAGCCCTGTTCCCTAACCCCGTCTCCTGGCCATGGGGGCAGGTTGGCGTATGATAAGTCCCTTGTGGACTTTCTCCTTACGGTGTGATGAACAAGACGGTCGTTCCCTCAGTGGACGCCTTACAGCGGGACTGGTACGTGGTGGATGCTGCTGGTCAGACCCTGGGACGTCTGGCCAGCGAAATCGCCAAGGTGTTGCGGGGCAAGCATAAGCCCACCTTCACACCCCATATGGACGTGGGTGACTTTATCGTGGTGGTCAATGCGGAAAAGGTGACGGTGGGGGGCAGGAAAGCCCATCAGAAGCTTTATCGTCGCCACTCCGGTCGCCCCGGGGGCATGAAAGTGGAAACCTTCAGCCACCTGCAAGCCCGTTTGCCAGAGCGGATCATTGAAACTGCTGTGCGGGGGATGCTGCCCCGCAATGCCTTGGGCCGCCAACTGTTCCGCAAGCTCAAGGTGTATCGCGGTCCTGCTCATCCCCATGGGGCTCAGTGTCCAACCACGCTCTCCCTCTCCACCGTCAGTTGATGATGTTAAACACCGAAAACACCGTCTCCTACTGGGGGACTGGCCGACGTAAAACCGCTGTTGCCCGGGCCCGCCTTGTGCCTGGCAGTGGCAAGGTCACCATTAACGGCCGTTCCGCCGCGGATTACCTCAACCACAACCTGGCCTTTCTGTCTGCAGTTACGGCCGCACTGGAGACCCTTGGTCTGGAAAAGGAGTACGACCTGTTGGTCAATTCCAAGGGGGGTGGTCTGAGTGGCCAGGCGGATGCCATCAAGCAGGGTGTTGCCCGGGCGTTGTGCAAGCTCTCCCCTGACAATCGCAAGCCTCTTAAGGCGGAGGGACACCTCAGCCGTGATCCCCGCGCCAAGGAGCGCCGCAAGTACGGCCTCAAAAAAGCCCGTAAGGCTCCCCAATTCTCCAAGCGCTGAGCACGCCATGCCCAAACAGGACATTCACCCCACCTGGTACCCGGATGCCAAGGTGATCTGCAACGGTCAGGTGATCATGACCGTTGGCTCCACCCAGCCCGAGATCAATGTGGAAGTGTGGAGTGGTAACCATCCCTTCTTTACCGGGACCCAGAGGATCCTGGACACGGAAGGGCGTGTGGATCGTTTCATGAAGAAGTACGGCATCCGCTCCAATCGGGTGGACGGAAAAAAGCGCTAAGGCTTCGACTCCGACTGCGGCCCACCGTGGCCCCATCCCTATGAAAGGCAGGAAAGGCTCTGCTGATGGCAGCACCGTGCTATCTCACCGAGAAACTTCAGATGGCATGCCGGACGTTCCAGCAGTTGGAACACCAACTGGCGGACCCCGGCCTGGCCAACGATCCTGACGCCCTCAAGCGGTTGGGTCAGGAGCGGGCCCGTCTGGAGCCTGTGGTGACCGGCTTTGCTCATCACCAGCAACTGCAGAGGGAGTATGACCAAGCCATGGCTCTGCTCCAGCAGGGAGACCTTGATCCGGATTGGCGCCAGTTGGCAACCGAGGAACTCAAAGCCTTGCAAGAGGCGCTGGAGGCCAGTGAGCAGGAGCTCCGCCTGGCCCTGCTGCCCCAGGATCCCCGGGATAAGCGCAGCGTCATGCTGGAGATCCGTGCTGGCGCCGGGGGGGACGAAGCGGCCATCTGGTCGGGGGATTTGGCGCGCATGTATGAGCGTTATGCTCTGCGCCAGGGCTGGCGGGTGGAGCCAGTGAGTGCATCGGTGGCGGAGCTGGGGGGCTTCAAGGAGTTGATCTTGTCCATAAAGGGGAACAAGGTGTTCAGCCACCTGAAATACGAAGCCGGTGTGCATCGGGTCCAGCGGGTACCGGCCACTGAATCCCAGGGCAGGGTGCATACCTCCACCGCCACCGTGGCCGTCATGCCGGAGGCGGGTCCTGTGGAGGTGTCCATTGCGCCCAGTGAACTGGAAATCAGCACTGCCCGTTCCGGTGGCGCGGGTGGGCAGAACGTCAATAAGGTGGAAACCGCTGTGGACCTTCTCCACAAGCCCACAGGAATTCGTGTGTTCTGTACTCAGGAGCGCTCTCAACTGCAGAACCGGGAGCGGGCCATGGACATTCTGAGGGCCAAGCTTTACCAGATCGCCCTCAACGAGGCCGCCAGCAAACAGGGGGTCCAGCGGCGCTCCCAGGTGGGCAGTGGTGACCGCAGCGAGAAAATCCGCACCTACAATTACAAGGACAAGCGGGCCACCGACCACCGCCTTGCCCGGAATTTTGCCCTGGAGGCCGTGCTGGCAGGTGAGCTGGAAGACCTTGTGCAGGAGTCATTGAACCGCGACCAGCGCCAACAACTGGAGCAGCTTGCCGAGGCAACCGTTGCCGGCTGAACAACGTGATCACGGATCGTCTCTGACAGCGCATTGCACTCCTGCTTCCCGTTAACGCTACGGGTCGTGGCGCTTGTTCCAGGCCATCAGTGGCGACTCTGGTCTGGAGGCTGTGCTCATCAATGGTGCGATTGTCTCGGTTCACCAGAAAGCCGCTGGGGCAAAAGAGACCGCAGGCGCCAGTGCATTGGCCGCTGCAGCGATGGACTGCCAACGAAGATCCGTGGCACGGGTGGAGGCCCTGGGCAATCTGGTTCGCTTCCTCCTGCTACCAGGACAGACCCACGCGAGCAAAGGGGTGGCACCACGGATCAGCAACCTGCCCCTTGGTGTTCTGCTGGCTGACAAGGCGTTCCACAGCGATGGCTTGCTCAGAGAGTTGCAGGTGCGTGGCGCCACAGCGGTCATTCTCCCCGAGACGAACCGCAAGGATCGGCACTCCCACGACAGGAAAGCCTGCAAGTGGCCTCATCTGATCGAGAATTTCTTTGCCAGGATCAAGATCAAGAAGCGCCGGTGCATTGCCATCGGCTATGACAAAACCGCCAGCAGCGATGCCGCTCACCGGAACCTTGTGGCAACCCCTTCTTGCAGCAAGGTAACGCCCAGGTACCCACAGGCCCTGGCCCCCTTGTTCCATGCCCGTCTCAGTGTTCAAACACCGATGACATACTTATGCCACTCCTGGCGCTGGCCATTGCGGATCTGTCGGGAGGCTTCAAAGTAAAGGGAACTGACGGGGCGCCGCGGCATGCAGGTGACGGTCATGCCGGCTTCCCTGGGAGTTCGACTCCCCTTATACACATTACAGCGAACGCAAGCCGTCACCACGTTGTCCCATGTGTGCTGGCCTCCTCGGCTGCGGGGGCGCACATGGTCCACGGAGAGCTGCTCTCCCTTGTAGCCACAGTACTGGCAGGTGTGCAGATCCCGCTGGAGCACATTACGGCGAGTGAGGGGGATTTCCTTGAACGGAATGCAGACGTACTGACGCAGGCGAATCACGGTGGGGATTAGCAGATCCTTGTGGACAACAACCGTGTCCTGCTCCAGGCTTTCCGCCTTGCCCTTGAGCATCATGACCACAGCACGCTTCCAACTGGTGATGTTGAGGGGCTCATAGGAGGCGTTCAGGACAAGAACCTGCCTCATCCAGACCATGGCTGACGTTCAACAGCATAGTAGGGCAGGCCAAGACATGACGGTGGAGGGTGTTCATTGGCCGTTGGGGATTCCACGCAGGAAACGCCAGCCGGCAACACCGTTCGGATCCTGGTGGGTGACAGCCGTCAAGCCCTGGGACGGATTGCGCTAGCAGGGACGGTTCAGCGCTGCGTCACCTCACCGCCATACTGGGGACTTCTCGATACGGAACCGCAGCAAAAAGGTCTCTTACAGCAAGAGGCTGTACAAGATGCGCCATATGGTTGAGAACCTGTTGGTCAAGCTCAAGGACTGGCGACCCATGGCAACCCGCTACGACCGCTGTGCCTCTACCTTCCCCTCTGCCGTCCTCCTGGGGGGCCACCGTCATCTTCTGGTGACGAGGCCTGACCCCAGGCAGAGGCCAACTGCCAGGATGCCAGGGTCAACCAGTTCCCGTAGAGCACCCGGCCGACGGGTACCAGTGCCTCCAAGCCGGCTTTATTGAGTTGGGCCTGGTGGGCAATGGAGCGCAGGTCGTCATCCTCGACAAACCAACGATCCGCCATGTCCCGATCCAGTTCCATGTGCCCCTGCACCCCATAGGCCGCAGAGCCAAGGGCTGCAATTTGGTTATGACAGAGAGAGCTGCTGGCCATGGTCTCAACAGAAGATTCCGGAACCACCTCTTCCCCGTGCAGTTGAAACACCGGTAGAGGGTCGGGCAAGCCGCGCAGGAGGGGATGATTGCGACCAGCAGGGGTTTGATGCAGTGTCCATGGTTGCCCCTGGGGATCCAGCCAGCCCAACTCCCGCTGCCGGGCAGCACGGATCACGCACCCCTTGGCCTTGGCCAGCACCTGCAAGCCCAGACAGATGCCCATGACGGGAATGCGTTGATCCAGCAAGTATTGGCAAAGACGGACCAACTCCGGGATTCGTCCATCATCGTCATTGGCGCTGGCCGATCCCCCCAGGAGCAGGAACGCCTGACCCTGTTGTGGCTGGGGCAGAGGTTGATCCGTCCAGAGCTGTGTCAACTGAAGTTGCCAACCGCGCTCCATGGCCAGGGCGCCAATGAGGCCAGGCCCCTCCCGCGGAATGGTCTGCACAATGCATAGCTGGGGTGTCCTGGGCATCAGCCCCTGATCGGCTCAGGTCCAGTTTGCCCCAGGGGGCGTTGGAACGCACCAGGATCCAGACCCTCCCGCAGGCTCACCACCACGCCGGCAGCCTCCTGATAATTGGCAACGTGAATCACCCCCTCCAAGCCCAAAGCTTCTGCCGTGACCTCCAGTTGGGAGGGATTATGAACCGCCAGGATCGGGGTCGCCCGCTCAGCTGCCGCCAGAACCGCCGGCCCACCAAGGGCGCCGTGGGGCGCCACCAGGGCGCCCACCTGATGGGTCAGCAGATCACCCATCCGGGCGGCGGCGGCGGGGATGAGCCGGGGTGCCCGACTCAGCCCCACCAACACGGACGGGAGAAAGGTGTAGCCCAGCTCCTCGGCAGCAGCACGGGGATCCACGTCCGACAGCAAGGGCAGCGGGCGTACGGCTGGGGCATGGGCGCAGGGTAGACCCAGCTCCCGCACCAGCAGGTGGCTGATCACCGCCTCCGCTCCGGCCAGGGCATCCACTCCCCTGCCATGACGATAGTTCTGCAACAAGGAAGACGTGGGAGACTCGTCGGGGAAGCGGGTGACCACAGCCACAGCTGTGGCGCCACGGCGTTGGAGTTGGTGGCCGGCTTCCAAGAGCACGTCAACGCGGTTCACGCCACCCCAACTCATGCCACTCACCCCCTGCTCCAGGCACACCCCGAGGGGCTCCGGTGTGACCACCTCAGGACCGATGGACAAACCCAAGCTGAATCGTGCCGCGGCAGCCACCTGGCGGTGGCGTTCCAGCAAGTCCGGCTCCAGAGCACCGTCCAGCAGCAAACCCAGGCAGTGGCGATGGTGGGGCCGTAGAGCCAACTGCCCTTGACAAAAGCGATCCAGCGCCCAACCCTCGGTGGTGTGGATGCGGGCATCAGGCCAGTACAGGGAGGCGGCGTTCAGCACGTTGGGATGGGTGACGAGGCAGCCGCTGGCGGCCGCCAGAAGGCGCGCCACCGGCAGACCATCCCCGGCAAACCCCCCATGCTGACAGCCAATCCCGGTGGGAATGATCAGCACCGTGGGCATGGGTGGTACGCCCATACCTACGGGGTGCAATGGAGAACCATTGCCTCCAGCCGAATCCAGCGCTGCCCCTCTGGTAAGGCTGTACAGGCTGTGATGGCCCAACGTAGTGGTGCGCCGTGTTGAGCCAAGACCTGTTCAATGGGACCCAGCAAAGGACCAGACTCCAGAATCAACTCCAGAGAGACCTTCTGCAATCGCAGTGTGGAATGACCCATGTCCGTCTCGAATCCACCACCAGCGGTCACGCCTGGTATTGACCGAACTGGGCTTCATACAGGGCATCCTCCTGGCCGCCTTCCAGTTGCAGGTCGCTGCGAGGGTACGCCACACACAGCAGGGTAAAGCCTTTCTCCTGCAAATCATCCCGCACACCCATGGCATCGGGTTGCACCACTTGGCCCTGCTTGAGGAGGGCGGCGCAGGTGGTGCATAGCCCTGTGCAGCAGGAACAGGGCAGGACAATTCCAGCCGCTTCGGCTGCCGCCAGCACCGTTTCATCCTGGCGGCAAGGGAAGGTGTGAACTTTCCCTTGCAGATGAACAGTGACAGTGAAGGTATCCATTGGCCAGGTCAACCCATGGCGGCAGCACCACCCACCACCTCAAGAATTTCCTGGGTGATGGCTGCCTGCCTGGCTTTATTGTAATCCAACGTGAGGGTCTTTGCCAGGGCCTTCGCGTTATCACTGGCGTTGTTCATGGCCGTCATGCGGCTGGCCAGTTCTGATGCGGCAGCTTCTTGAAGGGAACGCAACACTTGGTTCTGCACATAGAGGGGCAGAAGCGCGTTCAGCAGTTGGGCAGGGGTCTGTTCAAAGACCATGGCGGAGGGCAGCTTGGGCTGGGTGTTGGGGAGTGAGCCGCGCTCCACCTCCATGGCGCCCCCCTTGCTGGTGAGACGGAACATCTCGTCGTCCACGGTGGCAATGCCCTGGGGATCCAGGGGAAGGAGGGTTTGCACAACAGGTTTCGAGCTCACCAGGTTGATGAACTTGGTGTAGATCCCTTCCACCCGGTCACTGCTTCGGCCCTGAAACAGGGGCAACAGACGACTGGCAATATGCCTGGCCTCAGCGGAGGTGGGCACCTGCTCCAGATTTTCAATGCTGTCCACAATGTCGTAGTCCCGACGGCCAAAGTAGGCATTCACCTTGCGGCCCACCAGCAGGAGATTCACCTGCAATCCCTTGGCCTTCAACTCCCGGTGGCGTTCCTCTGTGCGCTTGATGACATTGGCGTTGTAGCCGCCGCAGAGCCCCCGGTCTCCCGCAATGGAAACCAGGGTGACGGTTTTCAACTCACGCTGCTCCAGCAGGGGAGCATCAGCAGCTTCAAACGCCATTTGGGACTGGAGATTTTCCAGGACCCGTGCCAAGCGGTCGGAGAAGGGGCGGCTGCGCAACACCTGTTCCTGGGCGCGGCGCACCTTGGCCGCTGCAACGAGGCGCATGGCCTCCGTGATCTTGCGAGTGTTTTTGACCGAGTTGATCCGGTCTCTGATCTGTTTGAGATTGGCCATGGTTCAGCGAAGTGGTGAGGACATGGCCGGATCAAACGGCAGCCAGCATGGTGGACTTGACAGTCTCGATGGCGGATTTGAGCTTGCCCTCTGCCTCTGCGGACATGACCCTCCTGGTTTGGATCTCCTCGACAAAGTCCTTGGCGCTGGTTTTGAGATAGTCGCGCAGTTCTCGGACAAAGCCCTGAATCCTTTCCACAGGGACGTCATCCAGCAGGCCTTTGGTCCCCGCATAGACCAGAGCCACCTGCTCCGCGAGGATCAGGGGGCTGAACTGGGGCTGCTTCAGCATTTCCCGCAGCCGTGCACCCCGATCCAACTGGGCCCGGGTGGCGGCATCCAGGTCCGAGGCAAACTGGGAGAAGGCCGCCAACTCGGCCGCTTGGGCCAATTCCAGCTTCAACGTGCCGGCAATTTTCTTGATGGCCTTGGTCTGAGCAGCGCCCCCCACGCGGCTCACGGAGATGCCCACGTTGATGGCCGGGCGAAGGCCGGAGTTGAACAGGTCCGAGGAGAGAAAAATCTGGCCATCGGTAATGGAAATCACATTGGTGGGGATATAGGCCGACACGTCTCCAGCCTGGGTTTCGATAATGGGCAGAGCGGTCATGGAGCCTTTGCCCATGGCGTCGCTCAGCTTTGCGGCCCGTTCAAGAAGGCGGCTGTGGCAGTAGAAGATATCGCCGGGATAGGCTTCCCGTCCGGGGGGACGGCGCAGCAACAGAGACATCTGCCGATAAGCCTGGGCCTGTTTGGAAAGGTCGTCGTAAATCACCAGGGTGGCCTTGCCGTCGTACATGAAGTGCTCGGCAATGGCCGCACCGGCATAGGGGGCCAGGTATTGGAGGGCGGCAGGCTCCGAGGCATTGGCGGCCACCACCACGGTGTAGGCCATGGCGCCCCGCTCCCGCAGCACCTGCACCACGTTGGCCACAGAGGCCGCCTTCTGGCCAATGGCCACATAGACACAAATCATGTCCTGATCCGCCTGGTTCAGGATCGTGTCGATGGCAATGGCGGTTTTTCCGGTCTGGCGGTCACCAATGATCAGTTCCCTCTGCCCCCGACCGATGGGAATCATAGCATCGATGGCCGTGATGCCGGTCTGCATAGGCTCATGGACGGAACGGCGCTGGATGATGCCGGGTGCCGGAGACTCGATCAGACGGGTGGCCGTGGTTTCAATGGCCCCCTTGCCATCCACAGGTTCACCAAGGGCATTGACCACCCGTCCCAACATGGCTTCACCCACGGGGACAGAGGCAATTTTTCCTGTGGCCTTGACGCTGCTGCCCTCGGAAATGCCGTGGCCCTCGCCCATGAGCACGGCACCCACATTGTCACTCTCCAGGTTCAGGGCAATGCCTTCCGTACCGTCTGCAAATTCCAGCAGTTCACCTGCCATGGCTTGTTCCAGACCGTAGATTCGGGCAATGCCGTCGCCCACCTGCAAAACGGTGCCGACATTGCTGACAGAGACGGATTTGTCGTAGTCCTCAATTTGCTGCTTGAGGATGGCGCTGATCTCGTCAGGACGGATGGAAACCATGGCTTGGAGCGGGGAAGGGCAGTTGGGTTGGGGGGGAAGGATTCAGATGGCTTTGGCCAGGCTGAGGCCAAGGCGACGAACCTGGCCGGCCAGGCTGGCATCGACAACCTGGGAACCGATGCGCACAATCAGACCACCGATGAGAGAAGGATCAACCGTGATGGAGCAGTCCACGGCAGCACTGCCCGCTATGGCCTGAACCTTTTGTTTGAGTCGTTCTTCCTGCTCTGCAGTGAGTGGCGTCGCACTGGTGACCTGGGCCAGGGCAATGCCTTTGGACTTGCGGTAAAGCTCCAGGAAGCGCTCAAGAACCGCGCCCATCAAGCTGATGCGCTGGCGATCGGCCAATAGCTTGAGCAGGTTGAGGCTGGCTGGCTGCTTGACCACGCCCTTCTGCTGAAACAGTGCTGTGATGACAGCTTTTTTGGTGTCCGGTTCAAGAACTGGGGAGCCCAGGGCATCTCGCAGGACGTGCGAGGCGGTCCAGAGCGCAAGCACAGCCTTGGCATCGGCAGCAAGATCATCGCTGGTGCCCTGCTGACGTCCGATTTGCAGCAGCGCTTCGGCGTAAGGCGTGGCGATGGTGTTCAGAAGGGGCATCGTCTAGCCAAGGGAGTTGATGGTGGCCTCCAGAAGCCTTGCCTGCTTCTTGGGGGAAAGAGCGTTGGGAAGACCCTGAAGGGCCAGGGCGATGGCTTGCTCAGAGGTGCTGCGGCGCAGTTCATTATTGATACGACGCGCTTCACTGTCCATGTCGGCCTTCGCTTCCTCTTGCAGGCGAGCCATCTCGGCGATGGCGCGCTGCTCCCCTTCGGCACGCATGGCATCGGCGCGGGCTTGGCCATCTCTGAGAATTGTCTGGGCTGTCTCCCGGGCGGCAGCCAATTCGACCTGAGCCTTCTCAAGCTGAGCTGTTGCTTCAGCGAGGCGGGATTCAGCCCCATGGAGATCCTGGAGAATGGTCTCACGGCGGCGAGAAAGGATGCCGCCGAGAAATCCCTTCAAAAACCACAGCAGAACAGGGATGAGGATGGCCAGGTTGACCAGGTTGCCGTTGAGGACGTCAAGGTTAAGACCAAAACCTTCTGTTGCTGGTAAGAGGGGGGTGGCCATCATGGTGGCAGGAGCGACGATGGGCATGGGTGGATTCAGATGGCGACCAGGCGCTCGATAATCAAGTCGGCAAGACGGCGGGACTCTTCAACCAGAACCGCATCAGCCTTGGAGCAATCGGCCTCGATGCTGGCCCGCGCCTGCTCCCGCTGCTTGTTTGCCTCAGCTTTGGCTTCCGCCAATGCGGCTTGATGAAGCGTGGCCACCTCGTCTTCAGCCGCAGTAATGACAACCTGGGCGTCTTGACGGGCCTTTTGCAGTTGGGCCTTGAGGTCTTGTTCAAGGCGTTGCACCTGAGCCAGTCGTTCCTTGGCGCCCTTGTGGCTGGTGGCCACAAAGCCTTCCCGCTCCTCAACTACCTTGCCAACAGGCTGGAAGAACAGCTTGTTCAAGATGAATGTGAGGATTACCACCTGAATGGCCATCAACGGCAAGGTGGCATCAAAGTCGAAGAGGCCGCCTTCAGGGACAGGGGCCTCGGCCAGTGGCAACCAGCTGATCATTGGGACAGTGGGATGGACGATGGTTCAGGACGAGCACAGGTTGAGGTTCAGGCAACCTGGCTCGCAGCGCCTTGCCGGCTCACCTTCAGGAGAAGGGGTTGGCAAACAACAGCACCAGGGCCACCACCAGGCCGTAGATGGTGAGCGATTCCATGAATGCAAAAGAGAGCAGCAGGGTGCCACGAATCTTTCCCTCGGCCTCAGGCTGACGGGCAATGCCCTCAACAGCCCCACCAGCAGCGGTGCCCTGGCCAATGCCGGGGCCAATGGCCCCCAGGCCAACGGCCAGGCCGGCGGCGACGACAGATGCTGCGGGGATAAAGGATTCCATGATTGAGGGGATGATGGTTGGGGGTGCGCAGATGTTACGCGGGTGTTGGAGGCGCGCCTGGAACATTCCTCAGAAAGGGAAGGGGCCCGAAGCATTGGGACCGCACGCAGTGATTGTGATGAGCGGAGGGAGCCGCTTCAGGCGTGCTCCTCGTGAACCGCCTCGCCAATGTAGTAGGCCGCCAGGGTGGCGAAAATCAAGGCCTGAATGGCACTGGTGAACAGGCCCAAAAACATCATGGGCAACGGCACGAACAGGGGCAGAAGCAGCACCAGCACAGAGACGGTGAGCTCGTCGGCCATGATATTGCCGAACAGCCGGAAGGAGAGGGAGAGGGGCTTGGTGAAGTCCTCGACAATTTTGAACGGGAGCATGATGGGGGTGGGCTCCACGTAGTACTCGAAGTACCGCAGCCCCTTGCGGCTCAGCCCGGCATAGAAGTAGGCCAGGGACACCAGCAGGGCCAGGGCAACCGTCGTATTAATGTCTCCTGTGGGGGCGCCCAGCTCACCAGAGGGCAGACGCACCAGGCGCCAGGGCACGAGGGCGCCTCCCCAGTTGCAGAAAAAGATGAACAGAAACAGCGTGCCAATGAAGGGCATCCAGTCTCGATAGGCTGCTTCGCCGATCTGCTCCCGGGAAAGGTTGCGGATGTAGTCCCAGAGGAACTCCAAAAGATTTTGAAGTCCCGCAGGCCGACGCCCCATCCGGCGCGTCCCCACCACAACAATGCTCAGCAGGGCGCCAATGAGGATCCAGGAACTGAGAAAAATCTGACCGTGAAGGTCCAGTTGGCCCAGGTGCCAGTAGAAGTGCTGGCCAATCTCCAGACCATGGGTTTCTTCAACCATGAGTTCAGGATCACTGACCGGGAGAGACTCAGCAAGGGGAAGAAGGGTCTGCAGCAGCATGACTCAGGCAAGTGGAGAACCGGAAACGAAGGTTATGGACTCATCGGAACCCTTCAGATCACCGAAGGCGATGAGCAAAATGGCTGGCTTGTAGAGCAAAAAGCCAAGGGAGGCCGGCACGAAATCCAGCCCTTGAAGCCGAAGGGCCAGAACGAACAGCAGGATGGGAACCGCCAGGTGCGCCTTCCCCAGCCTGTTGGCGTGCTTGCCCAGCCGCTCCACGGAACGCGAGAGCAGAAACAGGTAGAGGATTCCTGCAGTAGCTCCAGCGAGAAGGCTGAAGCACGTCCGTAGATCCCAGACCAAGGCTGTGAACAGGCCAGCGCCGATGGTGACGATCAGCGTCAGCCGCAGAACCCGTTGTCGAAGACGGAAGAACTCCACCATCGGACTGGGCGCCCCCAGGCTGGGCTTGTCCTCCTGGATCTTCCCGTGGGAAGAGGACCGGGAAGCAGAGGGCGTGAACTGGTCCCAACCACCTCGATCTCCAAGAGGAGAGGGGGGCAGGCTGTGGCCAGCGAGGCGATGGAGCAACTGGTCACGCCAGAGGTTTGTTGGATGGTCCTGAAGCAAGTCTTCAGGGGACGCTTCCAGGATGGACCCGTGGTTCACCTCCGTTCTGTCCACAGAGTTGCTTCACAGGCCAATGCGGAGAAATTCTAACATCCAAGGTCAGTGGATTGTGGGGCGCAGCAGAGCCAACCTCCGCTGCCAGAGTGCCCTGATCTGTTCCCCCAGGCGCATTCGACTCCTGCCGTCGTCAGCATCCAGCAGATGCCGCAACGGTTGTAATGGCGCTGCATCAATGGCCTTCAGCAGGTTCACGTCCTCCTGGTCAAGATCCATGGGCTCCAGGTCAGGGTCCAGCAGTCGCGAACCGGGCCAGCCCCACAGGCAGGGATTGCGCTGGGCGGTGGCGGTCAACAGGTCCTCGTCACAACTCCAGGTATGGCTGGGCAGGGGCAGCTTCCCGAGGAAAAACTCGAAGTGGCTGATGTCCGTATTCAGGGCCTCAACGAGTTGCCATTGCTGCCGATCCGGCAGAGCCTTGGCACGCTCCAGGGCTTCCCCCTGCAAGAGGGTGTCCAGCCGCCAGATCCGGGGATTGCTGAAGCCCAGAAACCTCAGCCCGCAACCCTCCACCAGCCGGAAGAGCCTCTCCAGGGTGTAGCTGGTTTCCTGTGGATGGAGGTACATGTCGGCAAAGGCCGCATCACCGACCGTGTCCAGGGACCAGCGCTGCTGATGGCGCTGCAGGATGCTGTTGTGTTCAGGCAGCTGGGCAATGAGTTGACGGGCAAACCGGACCCCTGCTCCGTCGGCCTGGACGCCCAGCAGCCTGAGGGCATGCTGGGTCCTGTGGATCTCCCATCGGCCTCCGTCTGCATAGAGGAACAGGTGCAGGATTCCTCCGTCTGCCAGGGCCATGGCCAGAGCCGCCAGACCAGTGGCGGGATCCGCCATGTGGTGCAGAACACCGACAGAGTTGATGAGCTGAAACCGCCCCAGGGACGGAGCCTCCAGCAGGCTCATGCAGTGAAAGTGGATGCGCTGCTCACCCCCGGAGCGCCGCAGGCGTTCCCGGGCCACAGCCAGGGCCTTGGGGCTGATGTCCAGGGCGGTCACCTGGGCTTCGGGATTGAGATGTACCAGGTAGTCACTGCTCACACCGGAGCCACAACCGGCATCCAGAACATGGAGGGGCTGGCTGGGATCAGGCGCCCGACCCGTGCAGTGGCTATAGGCAGTGGCGTAGCACCAACGCCAGTTGTAGCCTGGTGGCGGACCGTCCTGCAGAGGGTCTGGCGGATAAGGGAACGTGTTGTAGAAATCACGCACTCGGGGTGTGGCCCCATCGGCCATGGTCATGGAGTGAGGAGATTGCGGCGCCAAGTGTCAATAGCCAACCATCTCTGGACGCCCCCTGGTGCTGCAAACATTTGTTCACCCATCTCCTGATTTGCCACAACTGCAGCGTAGCGTTTTGGGAGAGAAGGTCTGAGCCATCAGGCCGTGGCTGCATCGGAGCCTTTCCTTCATGACCGTGACCGTCAGCAGTGGCAGCAGTAGCGTTTCACCGCAGCTGTATGACACCCTGCCGCTTTCCAGCCTGCGTCAGGCTGAGCAGCAGGATCGCTTCCCCGACCGCACTGAGTTGGATCGGCTGATCAACTTTTTCCAGGGTGGGCAACAACGGGTTGACGTTGCCCGTCGCCTTGCCGCCAACGCTGGCGCCATTATCGCCCAAGCGGCAAACCGTATTTTCTCAGGGGGAACACCCCTGGCCTACCTGGAAGAGCCCCCGAGTCGCACCGCGGCCGTGCCCGGTGTGGGGGCAGCCTTCCCGGAAGGTCGATCGGAGCAAAAAGCCTTTGACCGCTCTGTTGAGACGTTTGCCCAACCGACCGGTTCCAATCGAGGGGTGTTCACGCGCCTGCTGGAGAACTTTCGCCAAGCGGGGGATGTGGCTGTGGTCACCCCGGCAGGCTTTGCCCCTATTGACGTCTCCCGCTATGGCAAGGAGCGCATGACCAAGTCCCTGCGGGATTTGGGCTGGTTCCTGCGCTATGTGGGGTACGCCGTTGTGGCCGGTGATCCCAGCATTTTGGTGGTCAATGCCCGTGGATTGCGGGAAGTGCTGGAGAAAGGCTGCTCCATTCCCGCCACGCTGCTGGCCCTGCAGGAAATGCGTGCCGCGGCAGCGTCCGTGTTCCGGGACGAACTGGAAAGCCGCCAGTTGGTGCTGGACTGTTTTAACGTCCTGCTGAAGGAACTCTCCGAGAGTAGTCCTTCACCCCGCCTTCGTCCTGGCAGCAGAGTGGCTCAAGGGCTCCAGCTTCCGGCAACCTATGCCGAGGCGGCCGCCTCAACAGGCCGCCATGTGATGCGACCGGGACTTTCGGGTCGGGAAAAGGCCGAGGTGGTCCGGGCGGCCTATCGCCAGGTTTTGGAGCGGGACGTGGCCAAGGCCTATTCCCTGCGGCTGGCTGCTCCCGAGACTGATGTGCGCAATGGGCGCATCTCCATGCGGGAGTTTGTGCGCAGTATTGGTCATTCTTCGCTCTATCGTCGAGATTTTTACAGCAACCAGTCCAACAGTCGGGTGGTGGAGTTGGCCTTCCGTCATTTCCTCGGACGTGGTGTCAGCACCCTGGAGGAATTCCGTCAGGCTTTTGCCGTAGTCTCCAATGGTGGACAAGGCGCCCTTGTGGATTTCCTGGTGGATTCCGCCGAGTACGGCCGCATCTATGGGGAGGAGACAGTTCCGTACCTGCGGGATCTGGGAGAAGAGGCCCAGGAAAGCGCCAACTGGGGTCCCAACCGCAAGCTTTTTAGTTACGCGGCGCGCTTTCAGGGAGCTCCCCAGTATGTGACCAGCTTCTCGGGCCAGCGCCGTCCCCTCCCGGATCAGCATGCCTACGGCGGCGCCAACGATCCGCTGGCCAATCAGTATGGCGCCATCTTCCCCTCCAGCACCAGCGCCCCCAAAACGCTGGCCGCAGGCTTTGGATACGACAGTCGACGCTTGTTTGTGGGGAGCGCCCCTGGACTGAGCGCCCAGATGGGCTCAGCAGACTTCCGCAAGCCCCGTCCCACCACATCGGGACCCAAGGTGGTTCGCCTGCAACAGGTGGCCACGGGCGGAGCGTCCATTCCCCGCCGTGGAGGACAGCCCAGCATTCGCTATACCGAGTCGTCCACCCAGGCTGTTGTGGCAGCCGTCTACCGGCAGATCCTGGGCACCCTGGGCTATGAGGGAGAGCGCCTCTCCAGTGAAGAGGCCAAGCTGGAGAACGGGGACATCACCTTGCGGGAGTTTGTGCGGGTGGTGGCCTGCTCCAACAGATTCCGCAAGCGCTACTGGGATGGCCTGTACGTGGTCAAGGCCATTGAGGTGATCCACCGGCACCTGCTGGGACGCCCCACCTATGGCCGCTGGGAAATTGACGCCTATTTTGACGTGGCCTCCCGGGACGGCTTCTACGGCATCGTGAATGCCATGCTGGACTCTCAGGAGTACAGCCAGATCTTCGGCGATGACACGGTTCCCTACGAGCGCTACGTCACCCCAACGGACCGGGTAACACGCCAGGTTCCGGGCCTGCGACCGGATTACAAGATCCCCTATGTGGGCGATACATCCAATCCTCTCCGTGGCCCACGGCGGCCCGAGCGACGGCCGCAGAGGGGATTCCAGTACAGCGGCGCCTTGCCACGCCGCGGTGTGGGCCGCGTCCGTCCCTTCCTTGCGGCTCGAGTCACGGTCATGCCGCTGGTGGCAGCGCCCCGCTTCGTGCGGGGGTTCCCGCTTCCCCGAAAAGAGGCGGTGTCCCTCACCAGCCGTGGCGACATCAGCCAACTCCAGTTGGTGATTCGCGCTGCCTATCGACAGGTGTTGGGCAACATCCAACCCATGGAATCCGAACGGCTCACGGGAGCAGAATCCCGACTGGCCCACGGGACCATCACTGTGCGGCAGTTTGTGCGGGAGATTGCCCTGGGCGAACTGTACCGTCGCCGCTATTTCGAGGCTTGCAGCCCCCAGCAGTTCGTGGCCTTCAACTTCCGCCACCTGCTGGGACGTCCTCCGGCCAATCAACAGGAACTGGCCGTCCATGTGCGCTTGGTGACAGAGCAGGGTTTGGTGGCCGAGGTGGACAGCTATCTTGATAGTGATGAATACTTGCAGCGTTTTGGGGAAGACGCGGTGCCCTATTCCATAGAGGACACTCTCCCGCGGACCTACACCACACCCAGCTTTACAACGGTGTCTGCTGATGTGCCAGCGGACGCTCAGCCCACCACGGTGTCGGACATGGAGCCACCCCCCTGGACAGCCAAGGTGAGCAGCCGGGATGCCATGCCCGCTTTTCTGAAGGGAGTGCCCATGCGCAACCTCCCGGCAAGTCTGCTCTTTACCCCGACCGCGGGGTTGTTCTCGGCGCCTGGTCAACCGAGACGAGCGCCACAGCCCGTCAAGCTCCGCCTCTCTCCCAACCCCAGTGAAGAGGAACTGACTGCTGTGGTCAATGCTGCCTACCGTCAACTTCTGGGCCGGGTTCCCCTTGCCGAAGAGCGGCTGACCTCGGCTGAGTCCCAACTCCGTTCTGGACGCATCACGGTGGCTGGCTTCATTGCGCAGGTGAGCGCCAGTTCCCTGTTCCAGAACCGACTGTCTTCCCTCCCGGCGCTGAAGGCTGCGGATGCAGCGTACATGGCTCTTCAGGGCCGCTCCCCCAGCCAGGCGGAGGCCAGCGCATTCGCTGACCAACAGGTCCGTGTTGGCAAAACAGCCGCTGTGGTCGCCCTCTTGGATACACCGGAGTACAAAGAGCGCTTTGGAGACAACACTGTGCCCGTGGTGGAGGGAACCCAGACGTTCCCTGGTCGCAGTCAGGCCGTGATCACGCGGACGGCACGTCTGGATGGGGGGCCCGCTGGCCTCACCCCACGATCTTGAGACTGATAACCCAAAATCCTGCGCCAAGGCGTTGTTTCAATGTTGGAAACCTGGTATACTTAACGGGTGTTCTTAGCATCGCGGTGCCTTGGCCAAGGTCAAATTTCTTATAACAAGTAGCAATCAGTAGAAGAGCATTGTCTTTAGTCAAGGCAGGGAAGTTTATTTTTTGTTAATATCTTCTTTTGCTATAACTCGCTTCTCTGTATGTATATTGCCAATTCCTCAAGGCAGAAATTGATCGTGAAGAACTGTTACGTAACTCCGGGGATTCCGGCAATGCGGTCAAAGCAATCCGCCCAACCTGGAAACCAGACTGCACAGCTTGAGCGTGAGAATTGGCAATCAAACTTTACTTGCTTCGTATTTGTTACAGAACCAGGGATGCGACCACTCCCAACCGCCCCGAATCACCTAGTCTTCACTAGGCATTGACCGAGGCAGCTCTTCTGATCGTCCATGGTCGGTTCAGCTTGCCTTAATTTTTCCAATCCCCCCTAAACCTGGTCCTCTTCGGAGAGACCGTACGCTTCGAGGCCGAACTGAATGAGCATCGTCTCCAATTCGATCATCAACGCCGATGCCGAGGCCCGCTACTTGAGCCCCGGTGAACTGGATCAAATCAAGTCTTTTGTCTCTGGCGGTGCCCAGCGGCTGCGAGTAGCGAATGCTCTTAGCGAAAATCGCGAGCGCATCGTCAAGCAGGCTGGCAGTCAGCTGTTCCAGAAGCGCCCCGACGTCATCTCTCCCGGTGGCAATGCCTACGGAGAGGACATGACTGCCGCCTGTCTGCGTGACATGGACTACTATCTGCGCTTGGTCACCTATGGGGTTGTCTCTGGCGATGTCACCCCTATCGAGGAAATCGGCATCATTGGCGCCCGTGAAATGTACCGTTCTTTGGGTACCCCCCTGGACGCCATTGTGGAGTCAGTGCGCGAAATGAAGTCTGCATCCCTGTCTCTCCTTGGAGGCCAGGACGCCGATGAGGCATCTTTTTACTTTGACTATGTGATTGGCGCCCTGTCCTGAGGCCGCCACGTTTTCCCCAGACTCTCCTCCATTTCCAACGCTTCTCAGGTCATGCAAGACGCAATCACGTCTGTCATCAATTCTTCCGACGTCCAAGGGCTTTATCTGGACGACGGCTCCATGTCCAAGCTGCAGTCCTACTTCAGCAGTGGCGAGTTGCGGGTGCGGGCAGCTGCCACTGTTAGCGCCAATGCCTCCGCCATCGTCCGCGATGCCGTGGCCAAGGCCCTTCTCTACTCGGATATCACCCGTCCCGGCGGCAACATGTACACCACCCGCCGCTACGCTGCCTGCATCCGCGATATGGACTACTACCTGCGGTATTCCACCTACGCCATGCTGGCTGGAGACACTTCCATCCTGGATGAGCGTGTTCTCAATGGCCTCCGCGAGACCTACAACTCCCTGGGCGTGCCCATCGGCGCCACCGTGAAGGCTATCCAAGCCATGAAGCAGGTCACCGCCTCTCTGGTGGGCGCCGATGCCGGTAAGGAAATGGGTGTTTATTTTGACTACATCTGCTCCGGCCTGGGCGGCTGAGCCCCCCAGCGGATCTGATCCCGCAGTGAGGAACGATTTTATGCGTCTTTTCAAGATCACCGCTTGCCTGCCCACGCAGCGCAACATCTGCGCCCAGCGGGAACTGCAAAATACCTACTTTACCAAGTGGGTTCCCTATGAAAGCTGGTTCGCTGAGCAGCAGCGCATCCAGAAGCAAGGGGGGAAAGTCCTCAAGGTTGAGCTTTGTGCAGGTCGCCAACAGGACAACGTTGGTCTTTAGTTCGTCCACCCCCGCAAGCCACTTCAACCAAAGCCTGGCAAAGCCAGGCTTTTTCTGTGCCCGGGATTTGGAGGAGGATAGCGATCATCAAGTCAAAGCCCATTTCCCGGAGCAACGTCTGGCCTGCGGACGCACGACTGCTTCTCCTGCTGACTGCCCTCTGGAGTGTCGTAGGACTCCTCATTCTGGCATCCGCCAGCTGGTGGTCTGCACAGCAAGAGCTGGGCGACAGTTTGTACTACGTCAAGCGCCAAGCGTTTTGGCTGCTGATGGGCTGGTGCTTGCTCCTGATCATTGTACGCCAGCCCCTGCGCCAGTGGTTGCGTCTGAGTGCCGTAGGCATGCTGACCGGCCTGGCGCTGTTGGTGCTGACCATCTTTTTTGGGGTCACCATCAACGGTGCATCCCGCTGGCTGGTCGTTGGGCCTGTGCAGATGCAACCCTCGGAGTTGATCAAGCCCCTGGTCATTCTCCAGGCCGCTGTCCTGTTCTCCCATTGGCATCGCCACCAGATGGTTCAGCGGTTGTTCTGGTCTGGTGTTTTTGCCGTGGTCCTGGCGTTGATTCTGAGGCAACCCAACCTCAGCACGGCAACCCTGCTGGGGCTGCTGCTCTGGCTCATGGCCTTTACTGCCGGCCTGCCCATGCGCCCGCTCATGGGCGTCGCCGGGCTGGGCCTGGGGGCAGGTTTTACAAGCCTTATGGTGAATGCGTATCAACTCCAGCGGATCATCGCCTTCTTGAACCCGTGGTCGGACCCCACGGGTAGCGGCTATCAGCTGATCCAAAGCATTCTGGCCATTGGGTCAGGCGGCATCAGTGGCGCCGGCTTTGCGCTGTCAGCCCAGAAACTCCACCATCTTCCCTTTCACACCACGGATTTCATCTTTGCGATCTATGCCGAAGAGTTGGGCTTCATCGGCTGCCTGCTGCTGCTCTGCTTTCTGCTGGTGTTTGCCTTGCTAGGCCTGCGGGTTGCTTGCACCAGCTTGGACCGCAAGTCTCAACTCGTTGCCAGTGGGGCCACCATTCTCCTGGTGGGCCAGGCCATTCTCAACATGGCCGTTGCCACCGGTGCGGCCCCCACCACAGGCCTGCCCTTCCCCTTGTTCAGCTATGGAGGAAGTGCCGTGCTCAGCTGTCTGGTCACCGCAGGTCTCCTCATCCGCGCCAATCTGGAGCGTACCGAAAAGAGCTAAGCTCTCAAGCACGATCAGCATGATTCAGCCCTTGCCTCTACTGATTGCCGTAGTGGATTCTGGCTTGGCTGATGCTTCTCATCGGGGAGAGCTGCTGCTGAACCAAAGCCTCACAGCCCCATGGCCCCTCAGCCTGGCTGTGGTCACCTTCCTCGGTCTCCTTACATCCCTGGGCCCCTGCTCCCTGTCCCTCCTGCCTGTGACCATGGCGTTTCTGGCGGGAACCAAGTCCGGCAAGCTGCGCCCCTGGCAGCGCAGCAGTGCGTTTGCGGGGGGCATTGTTGCCACCCTGACAGGGCTGGGTCTCCTTAGCTCCCTCATGGGCCGGATCTATGGCCAGACTCCTGCGTTGGTGACCGCTTTGGTGGCTGGTCTGGCATTGGTCATGGGCCTCAACCTCCTGGGGTTGCTGCCCATGGCTTGGCCCACAGGACCGACAGGGCAATGGCTCCGCCACCGCATCCCATCGGCACTTGCCCCCATGGCAGCGGGGTTGGCCTTTGGACTGGCGGCCTCTCCCTGCACGACACCTGTTCTGGCTGTCCTCCTGGCCTGGATTGGCAGTGCCGGCCGGCCCCTGCTGGGTGCCGTGCTTCTGGCTGGTTTTGGGGTGGGACAAGTGTTGCCCCTCCTCCTGGTGGGAACCGCTGCCGCGTCCCTACCCCGACTGCTGGCGCTCCGTTCCTGGACCCAGTGGATTCCACGTCTCAGCGGTGCCGTCCTGGTGTCGGTTGGCAGCATCCTTTTTCTCTCGCAGATCCCCATGCCCTCTTAAAGCCATGGCATCCGCTGCACAGGTCTTCCGCCCCGGACAACGGCTCCTTGCCCTGCTGGGCGACCTGCGTTTGGCCATTGGCTTGCTGCTGCTCATTGCCCTTGCCAGTGCCCTGGGTACAGCCCTGCCCCAAAATGAACCCGCTAGCGCTTATCACGACCATTACGACGCTCAACCCTGGCTGGGGCTGCTGACAGCGACCCCCATTCTGGCTCTGCGGTTGGATCACGTCTATTCCAGTGGGTGGTTTCTTGCACTTCTTGCACTCCTGGCCACCTCCCTCGCCACATGCAGCATCCGACGCCAATGGCCTGCCCTGCGATCAGGATTGCAGTGGGTGGACCACCAGCATCCCCACCAATTGAGCCAATACACTGTTGGACTCACACGGGAGGCGGGGCCCCAAAGCCTCCGAAACCTGGCCCAACTTCTGCGGCAGAACAGCTGGAAGGTACAGCAGAAGCCAGGGCGACTGTCGGCCAGGCAAGGGGTGATCGCCAGCCGGAGCGGCCCCCTCCTGGTTCATGTGGGTTTGATTGTGCTGATGACGGGTGCAGCCTGGGGTGTGCTGGGGGGGCAACGACTGGAGCGTTTTCTGGCGCCTGGCCGAACTTTGGATCTGGTGGACCGCCAAGGGGAAACCCGGCTGTCGATTCAGCTACAGGATTTTTCTGTGGATCGAGATGCACGCGGTCAGGCGCAGCAGTTCCACTCTCAACTGCTGTTTTCCTCACCTGCCATGGCCGCCGCACGCCCCGTGGAGATCAGTGTCAACCATCCTGCCCGCATGGGTGGCGTGACGGTGTACCAGGCTGACTGGCAGGTGGCTGCTCTGACGGTGCAACTAGGCGGAAGTCCCCGGTTGCAGTTTCCACTCCAGCCTCTGCCCAGCTTGGGGGAGCAGGTTTGGGGAGTCGCCATACCAACGCGCCCGGACGGGTCTCATCCGGTGTTACTCACCGTTGCCAGTGAACAGGGGCCTGTGCTGGTGTACGACAGCAATGGGGAGAAACTGGGAGCACTGCGGGTTGCCAGCCCCCCGCTGGACGTGGATGGACTGCCCATTCGCATCACCCATGTTCTGCCCGCCAGTGGCCTGCTGATCAAGCAGGATCCTGGCGTTCCTCTGGTCTACACAGGATTTGCCGTGGTCCTGCTGGGCGGTGGCCTGAGTGTAGTGGCCAGCCGCAAGCTCTGGGCCGTTGCAGCCCAAGGCCATCTTCACGTGGCCGGCATCAGCAACCGGAATGTGGTGGGTTTTGGTGAGGCATTGCCCCGTTTACTGGACTCCCTCACTGACGCTGACCATGGTGAACCGTAATCACCGTGTGAACATTGCCCCGGGGTGAAAAGTCAGCCACCAACTCCATCCAGCGGGGTGAGCAGGCCGTGACGCAGTCGTCCAGAATACGGTTGGCCACTTCTTCATGGGAAATGCAGTGGTCTCGCCAACTGTTGACATAGAGCTTGAGGGCCTTGAGTTCCAGGACTTTGGGGCCAGGCTGGTAATGAAGACGCAACACGGCAAAGTCGGGATAGCCGGAGAAAGGGCACTTGCATGTGAAGTCCGGCAGCTCAACGGCGATGTGGTAGGGGCGGGCAGGGGTGGGGTTGTCGAAGCAGCTCAGCTCAGCGGCAGCAATGGCCCGCTCCCCGTAGTGGGGCGTGATGGTTTGGCGCTCTGTCATGCTGGATGGATGGTGCAGAAAACGTGCAGAAAACGTCTGGAAAGAGCTGTGGCCTTCACCCTACAGAGGGGTAGGATGGCCGCATTTCTGAAGTCTTTCCAAAGATTTGTCAATCAACCCGTAAAATGCTTGTCATGAACAGTGTAGAAGACCTAGGCATGAGGTCGAGGACAAAACGTTGGGCGCACCACAGGCTCCGGCTTCAGGTGCGCTGGAAGTAGCCAAACCGCGACGGTGAAGCAACGCACCTCTTCAACAAAGCGGATTTCGCCAGTCCATTGCTGGTATTGCCCGTTCTGTGGAGGTTTCTCTCATGGTCCAACTCAAGTATCGTGGTGTTGATTACGACACCGCCCAGCGCTCTGATCTCAGTGATCAACCGGTGGAACACGTTTACCGTGGCATCCACTTCAACAAGGCTCCTCGCCACGAGGCCGATGTCCTGTCGGATCGATCTGTGCGCGTGAGCTATCGGGGAGCAGTCTATGAGACTCGCATCGCCGAGGCTCTGAAGCGCTGATTCAGTAGCCATAGCTACTGAAAAACAGAGGCCACACACCACTAATGGCAAAGGAATCAACACTTTCCTCGATGGATTTGTTCCTGAGCCCGGTGGCTGGTGTGGCTTCTTCTGTATCCTCAGCGCCTTTAGCCTCCGCTGGCGCCTCTTCTCTCCCCGCCCAGCGAATTTCTGTCCATAGTGTTCTGGGAATGTTATGGCTCCAGTTGCACTTTGAAAATTGCCACTGGGACTCTCTGGCTGCCGGGTGTGTTGAGCTTGAGCCCGACACCTTGTCGGAGTTTCTTTCGGACTGCTCCGCCGCTGGTGTAGTTTGCTCTAGTCCGCTGCCACAGGCCTAAGCACGCGCCATTGGGCATGTAAGTCTACCCTGCCCACTGGACTCCTACGTTCTGTATTGTTAACGTCATGAAGAAAGTTGAAGCAATTATTCGTCCTTTCAAGCTGGATGATGTGAAGGTTGCCTTGGTCAATGCCGGGATTGTGGGCATGACGGTCACCGAGGTGCGTGGCTTTGGCCGCCAAAAGGGTCAGGTGGAGCGCTACCGCGGTTCCGAATTCACCGTTGAGTTTCTTCAAAAACTCAAGCTGGAAGTGGTGGTGAATGATGACAAGTTGGAAACAGTGGTGGATGCCATCCAAAACGCAGCTCGTACAGGCGAGATTGGGGACGGCAAGATCTTCATCTCACCAGTAGAGAGTGTTTTGCGCATTCGCACCGGCGATCGAGACAGCACTGCTCTCTGAGAGGAGGTCAGGTCCTGGTTCAAACCCCAGCAGCGCGTGGATTGTTTTGGCCAAGGGCTGCCTGAACCGTTTCTTCCACCTGTTCCGGCTCAACAGTGGGCCGTCCCTCCCCCTTGTCAGGCCGCACCAAGTGGAGCCAGTACTCCTGGTTGCCGGCAGCACCCTTGATGGGTGAGGGCGCCAGCCCCACGGCCCACCAGTTGAGGCTGTCTGCCTTGGCCTGAACAGATTTGATGGCGCTGGCCTGTGCCTGGGCATCCCGCACCACCCCGCCGCGACCCACCAGCGCCCGCCCCACTTCAAATTGGGGCTTGATCAATACAGCTGCCTCCTGAGGTGGTTTTAACATGGCTTTCAGCACCGGCAAAACCAGACCCAGAGAAATGAAAGCAAGATCGGCTACCGCCAAATCGGCCCAGACGTCATCAGGTCCATACAGCGCGGCGGGAGTGAGGTAACGCAGATTGCAGCGTTCTTTGAGCACCAGGCGCGGATCCTGACGTAAACGCCACGCCACCTGCCCATAGCCCACATCCACCCCATAGATGCGCCGGCAGCCCTGTTGAAGCAGGCAATCCGTAAAGCCGCCGGTGGAGATGCCAGCATCCAGGGCTGTGCGGGCAGCCACCTGCAACCCAAAGGCACGGATGGCCCCCAGCAATTTCTCACCGCCGCGGGAGACAAACCGGTCCTGCTGCTGCACCTGCAGGGCCAGACCACAACGAGTGGCCTGGCCAGGCTTGTCCAGGATTTGGGCGCCACTGCGCACCCAGCCCGCCCGAATCCAGCGCTGGGCTTGCTGGCGGCTGGGGGCCAAGCCCCGCTCCACCAAAAGCTGATCCAACCGCATCTGTCCTTGTCCCATAGCTGGTGTTGGGTGACCCCAATCCTGAATCCTGGCCTGGCGGTTTCCCCTCAGCGAGCCGGTAGGTTATCCATTGTGTTGTAGCAGATTGTGATTGAACGCTATAGCCTCCCGGACATGGCGGCCGTCTGGAGCGATGAGGCTCGCTATCAGCGCTGGCTGGAGGTGGAATTGGCTGCTTGCGAAGCCAACTGTCAGTTGGGACGGATTCCCCCTGAGGCCATGGAGGACATCCGGGCCAAAGCCGGCTTCCAGGTGGAGCGGATTCTCCAAATTGAAGCCCAGGTGCGCCACGACGTCATTGCGTTTCTCACCAATGTGAACGAGCAGGTGGGCGGCGCGGGACGCTATATCCATATGGGCATGACCAGCAGTGACGTGCTGGACACTGCCCTGGCTCTGCAAATGAAGGCGGCGGTGGCGCTGCTGCGGCAAGAACTCGGCCAACTGGAGACCGCCATCCGCCAACAGGCGCAGCGTCACAAGCATACGGCCATGATCGGTCGCTCCCACGGCATCCACGGAGAACCCATCACCTTGGGGTTCAAGCTGGCTGGCTGGCTGGCGGAAGTGCAGCGCCACCAGGAGCGCCTGGCCCGGCTGGAGCAGGTGGTGGCCGTGGGTCAGATCAGTGGGGCCATGGGCACCTACGCCAACATTGATCCCCGTGTAGAAGCCATGGTCTGCACCCGGTTGGGCCTCGTCCCCGACACCGTCAGCACCCAGGTGATCAGTCGTGATCGCCATGCCGAATATGTGCAAACCATGGCCCTGGTGGGGTCAACGCTGGATCGTTTCTCGACGGAGATCCGCAACCTTCAGCGGACCGATGTACTGGAGGTGGAAGAGCACTTCGCCAAGGGGCAGAAGGGCAGCTCTGCCATGCCCCACAAGCGCAACCCCATCCGCAGTGAACGCATCAGCGGCCTGGCGCGGCTCCTGCGGGGCTATGCCATGGCAGCCCTGGAGAACATGCCCCTTTGGCATGAACGGGACATCAGCCACAGCTCGGCCGAGCGGGTCATCCTGCCCGATTGCTCCACCACCCTTCACTTCATGCTGCGGGAGATGACTGCTGTGGTGGCTGGTCTGGTGATCTACCCCGAGACCATGCTCCGCAACATGACCGTCTACGGCGGAGTGATCTTTAGTCAGCAGGTGATGCTGGCGCTGGTGGCTGCCGGTCTCAGTCGCGAGGAGGCCTACGCTCTGGTGCAACACCATGCCCACAAGGCCTGGAACCAGCCGGGTGGCGACTTCCAGGCCAGCCTGGCCGCTGATCCACGGGTGACGACCCACCTGAGCAGGGAAGCGCTGGCGGCGTGTTGTTCTCCCCAACAGCACCAGACGAACCTGGATCGGATTTGGCGGCGTCTGGGACTGTGAAGGGCTCTACCGCGATGTTATCCACTTCCGGGAGGGGAGAGGGAAAGCGGAACCGTTTTGGAGGTGCCCAGAGGTTTCTTAAGATCAAAAAACACTTGCCTCGCCCCACGTTTTGTCCACGATCAACTCTTCTGCGGAGCTCCTGCACCGTGCCCAGCGGGTGCGCCGCGGCGCCTTGGCTTTGGCCCAATGCAGTGATGTGCAGCGCATCACTGCGCTGGAGGCCATGGCCAAGGCCTTGGAGAATCATGGGGACGCCATTGTGGTGGCCAACAAGGTGGATCAGGATGCCGCTGCACGAGAGGGCTTGGCGGCCCCGTTATTGGCGCGTCTCAAGCTCGACGGGGCCAAGCTGGCGGGTTGCATCCAGGGCCTACGGGAGGTGGCCGCGCTGCCGGACCCCATCGGACATCGTCAGATGCATCGAGAACTGGCGGCGGGACTCAGACTGGAACGGGTGACCGTCCCCCTAGGGGTGTTGGGCGTCATCTTTGAGTCTCGACCCGATGCGGTCATCCAGATTGCCGCTCTGGCCATTCGCTCCGGTAACGGCGCCATCCTCAAGGGTGGCCGGGAAGCGCTGAACACATGCCAGGCCATTGTCACAGTGTTACAGGAAGGTTTGACCAACAGCGCCGTGGATCCCGACAGCCTGGACCTGCTCACCAGCCGCGAGGAGACCATGGCCTTGCTCCAACTGGATGACCTGGTGGATTTAATTGTGCCCCGTGGCTCCAACGACTTTGTCCGCCATATCCAGGAGAGGAGCAACCGCATCCCCGTGCTGGGCCATGCTGACGGGGTCTGCCACCTCTATGTGGACCAACGGGTGAACATCGACATGGCCATTGCCGTGGCGCTGGATGCCAAAACCCAATATCCCGCAGCGTGCAACACCATTGAGACGCTCCTGGTGCATCGCCACGTGGCCCGGCACTTTTTGCCGCCGGCCATTCAGGCCTTCACCGCTGCTGGCGTGACGTTGCGAGGCGACGAGCAGGCCATGGCGCTGGGCGTGCCCGAAGCCGCCACTCCAGAAGACTGGGGGCATGAATATCTGGATCTGATTTTGGCAGTCCGCGTGGTGGAGGACCTGGAAGCCGCCTTGGAGCACATTCGCCGCCATGGTTCCCGCCACACCGATGTCATCTGCACAGACGACGAGGCCGCTGCCACTCGTTTCCTCAATACCGTGGACAGTGCCGGGGTGTTTCATAACTGCTCCAGCCGCTTTGCCGATGGCTTCCGCTACGGATTTGGCGCTGAAGTGGGCATCAGTACCCAGACCATGCCCCCCCGGGGACCTGTGGGCCTGGAGGGGTTGGTGACCTACCGCTACCGCCTCCGTGGCCATGGCCACACCGTGGCCCCCTTTGCCTGTGGTGATCAGCGCTTCTCCCACAGGGATCTCCCGGAAACTTGAGACTGGAGACCTGAGACCCATGAACAGCAGCAATCCGCCTGCAGCCCTTGGCGATGCGATCCACGTGGAGGGCCTGAAGGTGTGGGCACGGGTGGGGGTGTTGCCGGAAGAACGCAGCCTGGGGCAGTGGTTTGTGGTAGACCTCACTCTTTGGCTTGACTTGGCCCCCGCTGGCCGGTCTGATGACCTGTCCCTCACCGTGGACTACGGCCAGGCCGTCGCCGCCATCCAGGCCTGTGCCGAGAAGATGGTGTGCCACACCGTGGAGTGTTTTTCCGAGGCCATCCTGGATCAAGTGGGGAAGATCTGTGGACCATGGCCGGTTCGTCTCATCCTGCGCAAATGCCATCCCCCCATCCCTGGCTTTGATGGCTCCATCAGCGTGGAGCGCTGGCGGTTCGCTGGATGACTCCCATATCCCGCTACCATCTGGAACATCCGCCCTTGCCGCTGCATCACCATGGCGCTTCCCCAAGAGCTTCTGGTGAGCACGCTGTTGAGAGCCAGGGTTCAGGATGACCAGGGAGCTGACCATGGTGTAGGGCATCAGGTGTGGATGCACCCACCAGCCCATCGAGTGTTGGGTTGGGCCAGTCGGCCCACCAGCTTTGGACCCACCCGCTCTGTGTGGCGCCTCAATCAACTGCGCCAACTGCAAGGGGATGTGGCGGTGGTCAGCGAGACTCCCGCCCAGACCCAGCAAAGCACCCTGGATTTGCTGCCTACCATCATGGGCGCCCATCTCTACAGCCCTGACGGACTGGCCCTAGGCAGCGTGGTTGATGCTGTGGTGATCCTTCCAACCGGCGCCATTGGCCACTATCTGGTAGCCCGCAGTGATCCACGTCTGCCGGCCACGAGCCGTTGGCGGCTGCAACCGAACACCATTCTGGATCAACAGCCGGGCCGGGTGGTGGCTGCTGTGGGCACCTTGGATGACTTGCCCCTGGTCCGGACTGGTCTGCGCACCCGAGCACTGCAGACCAGTCAACGCTGGCGGGAGCGGCTCCAGGAGACCACCGTTCAGGCAGGTCGCCATCTGGAAGACTGGCTCCACAGTGCTCCGTTGCCCAAGCACCATAGGAATAGGAGCCAAGGCCCAAGGCGGCAGCGGGAGGACATCCTCCATACTGATTTCTCAGGTAGTGGTCAGGGACCTGAGCGAGAGGTTTGGGATGCCTGGGAACACCCTCCCCATCGCCAGCCTTTTTCCCATCAGGACAGCGAGATCCGCGATCCTGATCATGAGTCATGGATTTGAAGACCGAATTGGTCGAGACGGAAACGGCGCAAAATCCTTGATCTGGCTTTGGCGGCGATTGACCGCCACCAAAGGCAATGCGCCAATTCGCGATTGAGCCATTTCGCTCTTTCCAAGAGCATCCCTCATCAGAGCAAGGCGTGGGCAACGTCTGGATTGCGTGGGTAGCTTTTCTCTGGATCCAGCTGTTGTAAGCGTTGCAAGCTGGGTCTTGCTGTCAGGTTCAACCGTGGTGCCTGGATAGGGAGAGGACACAAGACGGTGACCCGCGCCAAGTCAGCCAGCCTTTCATCCGCAGCGGACAAAAGCCTGGAAGCCACCCCCACCAAGCGGGGTGAACGGGGGCAATTCGTAGCCTCCATGCGCAGCGACCGCCAGGATTGACGCCGGCCGTCACCGTGGGCAGCAAAACCTGGCCAGTGCAATGGCTTTACTTGCTGCAGGTTTGCAATCATCCGCAAAGGCACATCCCGATGTGGTGGCGGAAAGTCTGACAAGTGCTCAAGGGCGTCAGGTGCTGCCCCGCCCAAATGGTGGCCAACCAGAAGTTTGGGCTACGCAGTGAGGTTTTGAAACCCATTCGCTACTTGCCCATTGCCTCCCCGGTTGACGAGAGATCTGGAGCGTTCCTCTGGGCACCGCAGTGATCCTTTCGAGGCAGGCTTCCAGGCCGTTGCCGCCACGCCCCAGCGCACCCGTGACGCCCGACTCCGCAAAATCAGCCAGGTCCTGCAGATTGCCATTCCCCAACTTCAGGGTCTCACCTTGGAGGAGGGCGAGGGTGGGTACTCATACTTGCGCATCTGGACCTGTCCTGGATGTCAGCAGCGCCCAGAAGAGTGTGGGCACGGTCTCAGCACAGGGGAAGAGGGTCTGGGTTTTGATGCGGCGTCGGAATCCCCTGTTGCGCTGTTCGATGGCATTGGTGGTGCGTACCGCTTTCCACAGGGACGAATGCACATCGATGAAGCAGAACAAGCCGCTCACCCGCTTCTTGGAGGCTGTCGGCGACGCCAGGGCACTTGCGTCGCCATTTGTGCAGGAAGGCTTTGCGCCGCTCCTGCACGTCGGCAGCACTCGGGGCATCGATCATGTCCCGGTCGTCCGCGTTCAACTCGTCCTGCAGCAGCTTCGGAGCATGGGCCAGAAGATTGGGGCGCTTGTGAAGAGTACAGCGTTGGACCGGCAGACTCTCACCTCAGACGGTGGTGACGGCGGCCTCCAGACCCGGCGCACCATCGATGGTCGCCAGTGCGGGCTGCGGCAGGCCACGGGCATCCAGCTTCTCAAGGAACTATCGCCCTGCCGTCGTGCTCTCCCCTGCCATGGGCTGAACCGCCAAGAGGACCTTCTGTCCGTCTCGTCGCACGCCCAAGGCCACCAGCGCCGAGATGGCGGTGGCTTTCTTGTCCAGCCGTGTCTGGACCACCCTGCCGTCCAGCAACAGATGGACGATGTCTTCCTCAGCCAGGCTGTGGTGGCGCCACGCTTACCAGTTCGCCTTCACCTTGCACCATGTGCGGCTCACCCCGTCTTTGTTGACGGCTCCTTTGAAGAGGGCGAACAACACCTTCCTCACCCGTCGTGCATGGGTGCTGGCCAGGTAAGCCAACGGGATCAACTCTCCACTTCCTGGTGCGGCGTTCATAGGCTCCCACTGCCGGGGAGCGCCGTTCACAGAGCAGCGGTTAAGGTCTCAAGCGGTTTGTGGTCATTCCTGCTTCCATCGGTGATCCTGAACGCTACGATGTGGACCTTGTGGTGGATGAACGGCAGCAGCAGGCGAGGCATCAGGCTCACAAACCGACCATAGTTGGGGAGTTCACCAAAGCAGTCCCGGTACTCTTGTCTGAGGTCATCGAGCTGGAAATGCTTGACATCCTTGTAAGCTGAGATATAAAATAGCACCATGATGAACAGCATCCATGAGGAGGCCTTCCGCTTGTATGAATGGCATAGATACCGAATCAGACCATGCCCGATTGGGAACCAGTCTCCTCTCCCCCCACCGCAACATCTGGAAAGCCGCAACAACAGCCACCAGCAGGGGTGCCCTCTCCCCAGAAGGCTTCTCCCAACACCTAACCTGGGGAGCAAGGCGACTGTCCCCTTGCTCCCCTTATCCAGGATTGGAGTTAAATAAGCATCGGGACTGTGAACTTCACGGGTTAGATACGACTGCGTCGTAGATTGCCTCCGCTATCTTCTCAACCATGTCCACAGCATTGCTCACCATCATCCTGTCCATTGGCCAACGTTCCTCAAATGGTGAAAGAACCATGTCCGCTTCGTGTGCAATTTGGTTTCTTCTGTCGATTATTCTACGCAAATCTTCTGTTACTTCTTTTGGAGCACTGCCCATGCGTCGACCTACGTTCTCCCATAGAGAAATATCTGAAATCAGCCGAATTGCTTCCGATATTCTTCCTGGATCCTGAAAACTGCGGTATCTGTTGTGGGTTCTGATCTTACTGTCAATCCATTGTTCTCCCGCTTTGTCTACAATTCCGGTCAGAGCGTTCTCAAGTGATACTTGGAATCTAAGGAATCTCCCAGTGCGTGGACGGTTGCCCCTATATGCTTCAATCATGCCTAGTGTACCGTTCTGGAGATAGCCTTACAAAGTCGTTGGATCTTGGCCAGGATGGATTCGGCGGTAGCCACCCAGACAAAGGGACGGGCTTGAGCGTTGTAGTGCTCCATAAAGTCATTGATTTTGCGGGTGAGTTGTCCAACACTGGGGAACGACCCGCGTCGAATGGCTTTCTGGATAATGATGCCGAAGAAGCGTTCCACTTGATTGATCCATGAGGCATAGGTGGGGGTGAAATGCAGATGGAACCTGGGCCGCTGCGCCAGCCACTCCTTCACCGTGCTGTGTTTATGGGTGCAGTAGTTATCGATGATCAGATGGATGTCCAGGTGGTTAGGCACATTCCCGTCAATCTGCTGGAGGAAGGAGAGGAATTACTGGTGGCGGTGCCGCTGCTTGCACTGCGCCAGCACTTTGCCGGTGGCTACATCCAAGGCAGCAAATAATGTTGTCGTGCCGTTACGAATATAATCATGGGTGACACCTTCCACATAACCAAGTCCCAACGGCAGCGTGGGTTGCGTTCTCTCCAATGCCTAGATTTGCGTCTTCTCATCTAGGCAGAGCACGACCGCATGATCCGGTGGATTCAGGTACAGACCCACAATGTCCTGCACCTTATCCACAAAGTGGGGATCGTTGGAAATCTTGAAATGGCGGTGGCGATGGGGTTGCAAGTTAAACAACTGGAACCAGCGGTGGACGGTGGACTTGGAGATGCCGGTGTGCTGGGCCAGGGTGCGGACACTCCAATGGGTGGCGTTGGGCGGTGGATTCTGCAATGCCGTATTGAGTACCTCGGCCACTCGCTCGGCATCATAGATGCGAGGTCGTCCAGCTCGCTGTTCGTCGTGCAGTCCTTCCATGCCCTGGTGGTGATAGCGACGGCGCCATTTGCCAACCGTGACATGGCTAACGCCGAGGCGCTTTTGGAGGGCGACCGCCGCGTGACATGAGCTTACCCCTTGAACAGGACTCCCTCTATTCTAGAGAGCTATCTCTGGGACGCTACACTAGCCTCACCAACTCGTGAATGAAGTGGTCAAGTGCGCTAACAGCCAAAACCAATTCTGCCCTGAGGATGTCCGACAGATCCAGCACCGAGGTCGTTTGGGAATTCAATGCCCCAAAAATCGAGCCAAGATTCCGAACACGGCTGATGTTGGTACGGAATTGATTAATTACCGTTTGCATAGTTTGTCAACTGAACAACCCTGTTAGCCAAGTCTAAGAAAATTTCTTCGAATTTGGCTTGTGATTCCTTGGTTTGGCATAGGACCGTGCCGCTCTGGCCGAGCTGTTCATCGGTCAGAGTATAGACTGGTGTCTGCTTTTCTTGGGACATGGTAATGAGAGAATTGAAATCCGGTATGCTTGCTAAGCAATAACTGTCCTTGTTTAACAATTCATATGCACTTTTAGGAAGTGTCATATCATGTGATTCTAGAGCAGGATATAGATCCTTCGTGACTTTCTCATTGATCTGATCGATCCATTGCTGAAAACCCCTGGTAGGAGCTCCGTCCCTAGGTCTATAATTCTGAACGATTATTCCCAGAAATTTGGGTTTGACCTGAGGGAAGGGGTAAGATGCTTCCCTTAGAATTAGCAATTGTTGCGCTTTATTCGACCATTTGTACCATTTGGGGATTACTTTAGTTAGGGAGTCTATTGCCATTGCAGAATAGCAGTCAGGTGTAGTTGGGATTATGAAGTAATCACTGGTCATCAGTAAATTCTGATTGAAGGAACTCAGACTAGGATTCATATCAATAAGAATATAGTCAGCATGAATCTCTTTGGCTGTCTCAGCAAGCAGATGTGGAATTGAACCGGGGATGTTTTGGAGAGCCTGTATTGAGCCCGAGAGTTCTTGGGCTATGCCCAGAGTCACTTCAAATTCGGAGATACCTATGTGGCCTGGCAATAAGAAGAGGTCGTCTCTTGTAGTGTAGTGGACAAACAATTTACTGGCTTGATTCGTTCCGGCTTTGACTCAAACGCGGGTGCAAGACCGGATTTCAAGTTGCGGTCCGGTTTCTCTTTATAGAAGTCTTCCAAGTCCGATTGTCCACGTTACCCTAGCACCAGGCCAGTGAGGTTGGACTGCGGGTCTGCGTCAACCAACACTACTCTCTTGCCCAAGATCGCCAGTTGCCACCCTAGGTTGAACGTAGTCGTAGTCTTGCTAACACCCCCCTTGTGGTTGAACAGCGCAATTTGTTTGGACACTTGGACTTCTCAGCGACCCTGCACGACAGGGTAGCGCTTTGGGCTCACGCTTGCGCCGCCGTTCCAATCGGCTCCGGTCGCTCCGGCTTCTCGGGATTTTGGGCGCGGTAGCCGGGCCGGACACCCCGCGCCTGATCCTCCTCGCCCCTCTTTCATTATATCCCTCAATGACCCAGTGGGGAAACCTTCACCCACTGGCCTCCGCTTCAGGCGAAGGCTCCACCGCCCTATCCTTCCCCTCAACCTGGGCTGGTTCCGCCACCAACCGGGCAGACAACTCCCAGAGCCGCTCGGCCATGGCGGGATCACGCCCCTGTTGGGAGAGTTCCTGGATGAACTGCTGGCGACCCCGCCGCTGGCGGTTGCCCCAACTCCAATGCACGCCGGAGGTGGAGAAGGCTTCCCCGCTCACCACGTCCGCCACCCGCTCCCCCGCCATGGGCTGGCTCACGTAGCCCCCCGTAATGGTCTTCTGGAACCAGGGGAACACCTTCTGAAACACCTTGAAGCTATGGCGGAACAAGGGGGAGTCCGCCACACAGCCCGGATAGAGGGAAGCGAAGACCACGCCCGTCTGCCCGTGAAAGCGGCGGTGGAGTTCGGTAACGGTGATCATGTTGCAGAGTTTGCTGTCCTTGTAGGCCTTGCCTGGCTTGAAGGCTTTGCCGTTGGCCATGGTGACAGGGGCCTGGAAGCCTTCGGCAAACCCCGCCAGACTCCCCAGATCCGCCGGTGCGGGAATGGGGATCTTTCCGCCCAACTCCTTGGAGTTAGCGGTCACCGTGCCCAGCACCACGAGCCGCTTTTGCACCCCTCCACTGCCTTTGCCGCTGCCGTCCCCCGCCAGCTTGTCCAGCAACAGCTGGATGAGCAGGAAGTGGCCCAGGTGATTGGTGGCCATGCTCAGTTCGTAACCCTGTGGCGAAAACAGGGGCGCCTTCAGGGTGGGCATGTAGACCGCTGCGTTGCACACCAGCGCGTCCAGGGGGGTACTACCGGCGGCGACGGCCTGGGCAAAAGCCCGCACACAGCGCAGATCCGAGAGATCCAGTGGCAGAACCGTCACACAACCACGATCCAGGTTCAGGGCGTTCAGGGCTTTATCTGCCTTGACAGGATCCCGCACGGCCATGACCACTGTCCAGCCCCGCTTTACCAGGGCTGCTGTTGTGTACAAGCCAATGCCTGAACTGGCTCCGGTGACAATGGCTTGGGGTTTGGGTGAGGTGGCGGCAACCATGGAGCATGTTGAGAGAGGGAGCCAACGGCCCTGGTTCTTGGGGAGTCTGGACAACCCTATGGTGATCCCCCAGTGGGAACTCCAGGATCTGCGGAGGAATCCCACACCACCCTCTGGCGATTGGGTGCAATCCATGACCCTCCCTGCCCCTGCCTTGCATGCGCTCCATGATCAATCTGGAAAAGATCGTCAAAGGAGCGGCGCGCCACCAGAAGGCGCTCCTGCTGTCGTGCATACTCGGCCTCCAACTCCCGACTGAGAGCGCGGGTGCGATGATGAGCCGTCGTCAGCTTGACGCAACTGATGGAGGCCACCAGGATCACACCAAACTTGATGCCCAGGCTCAACAGATTCAGGAGACGCTCGTCACGTTTTTGCGGCATAGGGTTCAGAGAACTGGCCCCTTGCCTGAAGATTGGCGGGCAGAGGTCAGGGCTTCAGGAGCGATACAAAGCAACAGACAGGCGAACAGCCAGCACGGCCGCGTGAAGAGCCACCACCAGGGCGATGAAAACCTGCGTTTGGTCCACAGATCAAAATGAACTGAAGTCGTGTTTATTCTCAGGCACAACCACCATGGCGTCTCGGGCCTTGTTACAAGGCTTAGGATGAGACTTCTTCCTGTCTTGCGGCGGCCGTTCCATGAGGAGCAACGCGCCCTGAGGCTTCAGGTTTTGCGCCTTGGGTCCATGGTTGAGGAGTCCCTTTGCCTGGCCCGTGCGGTGCTGGCGGGTCCCAACCTGGAGCTGGCCCCTCAGGTGCGACTTGGGGACAACCGCATTGACCGCCTCTATCGGGAGCTGGAAGAGCGCTGCCTGTTTCTCCTGAGTCGCCGCGCATCCAACCAGCGGGAGACGCGCCAGTTGATCGTGTATTTGCAAGCCATCCGGGACCTGGAGCGTATTGGCGACTACTGCAAGGATCTGGCCAGCACCGGTGAACGGCTTCTGCCTTACCAGCCTCTGGCGGTGCGTGACGGCTTGCTGATGATGCTGGATCGCAGCCGCTCCCTGCTGGCCATGGCCCTTGAAGCCCTGAGTTGCAATGATGCCAGCGCCGGGCAGCGGCTCATTGCCCTGGACGACCTGGTGGATCAGGACTATGCCAACATCTATGAGCAGCTCACCAAAGGGCACCTGCTTGCGTCCATGCCACGGGAGGCCGTCGTCTTGACCGCCCTTGCGATTCGCGCCCTGGAACGACTGGCTGACCATGCCGTCAATGTGAGCCGTCGCATCAGCCATGGCGCTGTGGGCACTGATCAATCCTGAGGTCCAATGGACGACACTCCGAAGCGGGTCATTTACCTGGAGCATCGGGCCATTGGCCGCCTGGACCTGCGACCCATGGCGCCCCTCTGGCGCCGCTCTGCTGCAGATCTCCTGGCCCTGGAGGGCCAGGTGGAGTTGGCTATTTCCTGGGATCGCCCCATGGAGGATCCCCGTGAGCTCTCGGAAATTCCCGAGGTGCGCCTCTGGCACATCCACGTGGACCAGCACTGCCCATGGCTGCCCCTGTTGTTGGAGCGCCACACCGGTCAGTTGAGCCGTTACGTGGCCATGGTGGTCCCCCATGGCTTCCACGCCAGCGAGGGAATTCGTTTCCATCCGGAGGCCCTGGAGTTGTGGGTTACCGCTCGTCTGATGGTGCTGGACCGGTGGTGCCACAGCCATGGCCTCAGCGGAAGACGGCGCCTGGAGCAGATGGCTTCTGTGCTGGGCTTTGCTCTGGACCCCTCCTTCTGGACCCTCATGGACGGGGCCCGGTACCCTGCACCGCCGTGAGTTCTTCCATAGAACTGGTGGTGTTGCCGGAGCTGGTGCTGCAAGGCGCCTGGCAGATGACTCTTGACTACTGGCTGCTCAAGGCCGTTGATGCTGGTGCGCTGGGACCTGTGCTGCGGTTTTACCACTGGCCGTGGCCGTGTCTCTCCCTGGGCCGTCATCAGCACTCCACCCCGGCACGATGGGATGCCCTGGCCCGGCAAGGGCGTCTGGATCTGGTGCGGCGCCCCAGTGGCGGTTCAGCGGTCTTGCACGGAAGCGGACTCACCTATGCCCTGGTGTTGCCCATCACCATGGTGTCGGGCCGCAACGGGGTGGAACGCTATCGCTTCTGCTGCCGCTGGCTGCAGCAGGTCTTCGCCCAACTGGGCCATCCCCTGGCGTTTGGCCAGGACCCCGCCAGGCTGACCAGCAGCCATTGCTTTGACCGTGCCACTGCCGCGGACCTGGTGGACGCCAAGGCCGGGAACAAGCGGATTGGCAGTGCCCAGCGCAGAAGCCGGCGCGCCCTGTTGCAGCATGGGGAACTGATGCTGCGGTCCGTCCCTCCTGTGCTGTGGCGGCAGGTGTTTGGCCAAGTGGCAGCACCTGGGGGACTGCCGCTGCACCCCTCCGCATTGCACAGCCTCCAGAAACAGTTGCGTCAGGCCCTCATGCAGCAACTGGGCCTCCGCCACTGGCGCTGCTGGCAGCCCGGCCCGGAGGCATGGACAGCCATGGCCCACCTGCCCATGTCCATGGAGCATCAGCCGGTGGCGCCTCAGGAGAAGGCAGCCATGGCCGCATCCGGCTGAGATTCCGCAGCCTCGCTGGGCTGCCCATCCCTCGGGGGATGGGTGGAGGGGTGCTGGCTGAGCACCAGGAGCCGGTTCAGGGCGGCCACGAAGGCCTGGGCCGAAGCCACCACCACGTCAGTGTCAGCGGAATACCCGGAGCAGAGAAGGTCTCCCTGGCGCAGGCGAATGGTGACCACCCCCAGGGCATCAATCCCCTCGGTGACGGCCTGGATGCTGAACTCCACCAACTCGTTGGGCATCTTCACCAACTCGTCAATGGCGCGGCACACCGCATCCACGGGACCCGTGCCAATGGCGGCCGTGGTGGCCTGGCCCCCCTGGCTGTCCTCCAGGGTGACCGTGGCGGTGGGGCGCAGGTTGGTGCCACAGCTCACCTGCACCAGCTTGAGCTTGTAGGTGGCATCCACCTGCTGCGCCTGGTCACTGACGATGGTTTGCAGATCCAGATCGGTGATGTCCCGCTTGCGATCCGCCAGGTCCTTGAATCGGCGGAAGGCTTGGTCGAGATCCTCTGGAGAAAGGCTGTAGCCCAACTCCTCCAGGCGGCTGCGGAAGGCATTGCGCCCGGACAGTTTGCCCAGGCTGATGCGATTTTGCTTGAGACCAATGGTGCGGGCATCCATGATCTCGTAGGTGATGCGGTTCTTGAGCACACCGTCCTGGTGGATGCCGGACTCGTGGGCAAAGGCGTTGGCCCCCACAATGGCCTTGTTGGGCTGCACCAGCATGCCTGTGAGGTTGGAGACCAACCTGGAGGTGCGGTAAATCTCCTCGGTGTTGATGGCCGTCAGGGGCTCTTCGCTGTCGGCAGGGCGACCCAGAAGGGGATTGAACAACTGGCGGCGCACATGCATGGCCATGACCAGCTCCTCCAGGGCGGCATTGCCAGCCCGCTCCCCGATGCCGTTGATGGTGCATTCCAGTTGGCGGGCGCCGGCCCGCACGGCCGCAAGGAAGTTGGCCACCACCAGGCCCAGGTCGTTATGACCATGAACGGAGATCACCGCCTGATCCATGTTGGGTACGTGGGCGTCGATGCCCGCAATCAGCCGGGAAAACTCTTCCGGTGTGGTGTACCCCACGGTGTCGGGAATGTTGATGGTGGTGGCCCCTGCGGCAATGGCGGCCTCGATCACCTCATAGAGGAATTCCGGATCGCTGCGGGCGGCGTCTTCGCAGGAGAACTCGATGTCATCGCAGAAAGATGCGGCATGGGCAACCATCTCCGGCACGATCTCCAGCACCTCACGGCGGGTTTTACGCAGCTTGTGCTTAAGGTGAATGTCGCTGGTGGCAATGAAGGTGTGGATGCGCTGCCGTGCTGCCGGAGCAATGGCTCGGGCACAGGCTTCAATGTCCCCTTTGGCGGCACGGGAGAGCCCGCAGATCACCGGGCCGTTGTCTGTGCCCACCACCTGGGCGATCCGTTGCACCGCCACAAAGTCGCCTTCGCTGGCGAAGGGGAAGCCTGCCTCGATGATGTCCACGTTGAGCCGAGCCAGTTGCTGGGCAATCACAAGCTTTTCTTCCAGATTGAGGCTGGCGCCTGGGGACTGCTCCCCGTCACGGAGGGTGGTGTCGAAAACGAGAACGCGGCCGGGATCCTTGGCCCGCATGGTCCCAAGCGGCGCAGGTAAGCGATGGGAAGACATCCTATGCGGAATCACTGTGAGTTAATGCACTCTAAGCCCATCGGGGCCAGTGCAGCGTAATGTTTGAACCCAGCACAGCGAAGGTCATGGCAGCGGGACACCTGGCACTGGTGCTGCACGGCCACTTGCCCTTTGTGCGCCGCCTGCAGGCGGGAAGTTTGCAGGAGGACTGGTTTCACCAGGCTGTGTTGGAGAGCTACCTTCCCCTGATCCACCACCTGCAACACAGCGCCGAGGATCCCCGGCAGGCCCCGGCCCTTAGCCTCAGCCTCTCCCCCACCCTGTTGGCCATGCTGGCCGACCCGTTGCTCTGCGGTCGTTTCCCTGGCTGGGTCACCCGCCGTCAGCGGATGTTGGAGTGGGCTCCCCCCCAACATCACCATCCTGCTGCCCACCTGAACCAGCAGATGGAGGCCATGTTGGCGTTCTGGCGCCAGATGCAGGGGCGGCTGATCCCTGCATTTCAAGAGCTGCAGCGGCAAGGGGTGCTGGATCTGCTGACCTGTGGCGCCACCCATGGCTATCTGCCGTTACTGCGTGAGCCCCGCTCTGCTGTCGTGGCCCAGTTGCGGGTTGCAGTGGAACACCACCGGCGCCATCTGGGCTGCGCCCCCTTGGGTATCTGGCTACCGGAGTGTGCGTACTTCGAGGGGCTTGACCGTCTGATGGCGACGGAAGGACTGCGGTATGCCGTTCTGGATGCCCACGGGTTGCTTCAGGCCCTGCCCCGGCCCCGCTACGGGATCTATGCCCCCATCTGCTCACCGAGTGCCGTGGCTTTTGTGGGGCGGGACAGTACCGCCACATTGCCGGTGTGGTCAGCCCGGGATGGCTATCCGGGTCAAGCCTGTTATCGGGAATTCTACCGGGATCTGGGTTGGGATTTGCCCCTGGAGCAACTGCAGGAGATGGCCATTCCCCAGGCCCGCCCCCTGGGTCTCAAGCTGCACGCGGTTGGGCCGCCATCCTGCCCCTTGGAGCACAAGCCCCCCTACGCTCCCGAGGATGCCAGGGTTCAAGTGCAAGCAGATGCTGAAGACTACGTCCAGGGGCGAGTCCGGCAGTTGCGGCAGTTGCAACTCGTCATGGGGAGCCAGCCTCCCCTGGTAGTGGCCCCCTTCGATGCGGAGTTGTTTGGCCACTGGTGGTACGAGGGCCCCCAATTCCTCGCGGCTCTGTGGCGGGAGGCGCCCCGGCATCAACTGGAGTTCACCACGCTGCGCCGTTGCCTGGAGGATTCCCCCCAACTGCAACTCTGCCGTCCGGCGCCATCCAGTTGGGGGCAGGGGGGCTACCACAGCTACTGGCTGAACGACACCAACGCCTGGGCCATTCCCCTCTGGCATCGCTGCGGGCTGCGCATGGAAAGACTGGCGGCCAGACATGGACGCCACAAGCAGAGGCAACAGATCTTGCACCAGGCGGCCCGAGAGCTGTTGCTCCTGCAAAGCTCGGACTGGAGCTTCATTCTCCGTTCCGGCACCACAACGGACTTGGCCCGCGAGCAGATTCACCGCCATGTGGAACGCTTCCAGGAGTTGGCCGATGCGCTGGATTCCGGCCAGGCGCCCCCGCCAGCCTGGTTGAAAGCCGTGGAATCAGAAGACAACTTATTCCCAGACCTGAATCTCAAGCCATGGTTTCCAGCACCTTCAACGCCCGCCTAGTCGCTGCGGGTCAGCGCCTGGAGCGCGCCCAGGCGCTTCGTGTACTGCAACTCAATCTTGGCCGCCTCTGCAACATGCGCTGCAGCCATTGCCATGTGGAGGCTGGTCCGGATCAAGGCGCCACCCAGATGCCGGATGCCGTGGTCCGGCAATGCATCGCCGCCATGGACCGTCTCCAGCCCCAGTGCGTGGATCTGACCGGCGGAGCGCCGGAAATGCATGGTCGTTTTCGAGAGCTGGTGCTTGCTGCGCGGGCACGGAACATCCCGGTGATTGATCGCTGCAACCTCACCATTCTGTTGGTGCCTGCGTATCGGGATTTGCCCCGGTGGCTGGCGGATCACCAGGTGGAGGTGGTGGCCAGTCTTCCCCACTGGAGTCGGGAGCCCTCTGATCGGCAGCGGGGGGACGGCAGTTGGGAGCAATCTCTGGAAGGTCTGCGCCGCCTCCGGGCCGTGGGCTACGGCTCTGGCGATCCCCAGCGCCAGCTCACCCTGATGACCAATCCCGACGGGGACCGCCTCCAGCCCCTGTGCGACAAAATCACGGACCAGTGGCGCCAGGAACTGGCCCGGCATGGGGTCACGTTTGACCGACTCATCGGGCTGACCAATATGCCCATTGCCCGCTTTCGGGACTGGCTGGTTGCGGAAGGCCGCCTGGAGCACTATCAGCAGGTGTTGGAACATGCCTTTAATCCCTGCGCTGTCCGGGGGCTGATGTGCCGCGACACCCTGTCCGTTGCCCCCAATGGCTATCTCTATGACTGCGACTTCAACCAAATGCTGGACATGCCCCTGTCGGGGCACACCATTGCTGACGTGATGCCCGAAGCCT
This sequence comes from Candidatus Synechococcus spongiarum SP3, assembly GCA_001007665.1. Lineage (GTDB taxonomy): Bacteria > Cyanobacteriota > Cyanobacteriia > PCC-6307 > Cyanobiaceae > Synechococcus_B > Synechococcus_B spongiarum_B. The sequence continues at coordinate 67,043 of JXQG01000001.1, forward strand.
TGGCCGGGCGCCGCATCCACACAGGTGACCACTGCTTTGGCTGCACCGCAGGCCAGGGCAGCTCCTGCGGCGGCGCCACCGTGGCCGTGTCTTGACCTTGGGCATGGGGGCTCAGGCCTGGCCTGCTGCCCCGACAGGAGAGCCTGCCGCCACCACCAGGTCAATCTGGTTGCGCAGCACATCCACTTTCTGGATCTCCACCGGGATGGTGTCCCCCAGCATGAACTGCCGCTGACTTTTGCGGCCCAGAAGACGATGCTGCCGGGCACGGAATTCGTACCAGTCGTCCCGCAGGGTGCTGATATGCACCAGACCCTCCCCATGGGTGGGGGGCAGCTCCACAAACAGACCATAACTTTGCACACCGCTGATCACCCCATCCATGGTTTTCCCCACGTGGGACTCCAGGTGGCGGGCCTGGCAAAGGGCGATCCAATCCGCCTCCACCGCTGCTGCAAAACGGCTGCGATCCAGCAGGTGCCGGCAAAGACCTTCCGCCAGGGCGTCCTCGAACGGCTTGCTGTGCCTGGGAGACAGCACGTCCCAGGACACTTGATCCCGGCTCTGGTGGCTGGCCAGGTCCACGTCCTCCGGATGGCTTGCGTCGCTGCGCTTGCCATGGCACAGGAGCATGATCAGGAGTTGCTGGTTGAACAACTCCCCGTAATGCGCTGACGCGCCAACGAACGGGGCATAGGCCTTGTGTTCTCCCCCTGGCATGTAGGGGCCTGGCTCCGATGCAAAGGTGCAGGGCTTCACCGCATTGCGCAGCTGTTGTTGCAGGGCACGGCTTCGCGCCGCTGTTTGCAGCACTGCTGCCATGGTTGCTCCATCCGGGGCATTCCCGTCGTGCCCCAACTCCAGGTTGCTCTCCAACCCCAGAGCGGTTCTGGCTACGCCGTTCAGGTCACTGGCTTCCACAGGCGCGTTCTGAACATAAAAGGCCGGCAGTTTCAGGGCTGCACAGTGTTGACCCAAGGCGCGGTTGGCCACGAGGGCTGCCTCCCGCAACCAGGCCATGGGCTCATGGTCCTGGCTGCGGGGCAGCCAGCCCTGGAGCTTCTCGTCCAAGGCCACGGCTTGCAGGTCTCCCACCGCTTTCAGGGCTGGCCGGCGTAGATTCAACTCGATGGAACCGGCGGCCAGGCGCTGCTGCCGCACCGCGCCCAGAACTGTGCGCAGTTGGGTGACGGTGGCCATGTGGGGCTTCAGGTGTTGCAGCGGGGCGGGGAGTTGACCACGAAGGTTGAACCCCTGAGTTGCCAACTCCTGGAAATCCCTGGCTTTCAGCAGCACGTCGGGTTGAATGCGGGAGCAGCAAAACCTGTAGCCCTCCAATGTCCCGTCGGGACGCAAGTCCAGTGCAACGGATACGGCGGCCTGCTCCTCGTCCACCGCAAACGTGGACGCCTTGACCAAACTGGCCGAGACCAGGCCTTGCCAACAGCGACCCGTGCAAATGGCTGTGCCTCGCTCCCGCATCCAGAGGTCTACATATCCCAACGACGTAAAACGCTCCGCCAAGGCCGGAGTATGCACCCACAGTCGGCTGCCTGTGGAAGTGGTTTCCAGGGAAAGGGCGGGCAGCTGTGGCGCATCCGAGACGCCATAGCCCTCCAGCAACAGGGTGGGCAAGGTGCGAAGGTCTTCCCGTTTCTGCAGATCCAGCGGCTGCAAAACAGCCCGACTGCGAGAACTGCGACCAAAAATGCCGTGCTTGGTTTGAATCAGACGCTGGTCCTGATGCTCACCTCCGCTGGTGGACAGGCTGCGGGTGATCTTCCCCTGGGCCAGGTGCTGGGCGATGGGGAAGCGGTCAAGGCGCACCTCCACCGCCCCCGCATGATCGGATGCGTCCAGATGGTGACTGTCTTCTTCCGGCAGTTGGATGGGGTGCGGCAACCGGTCATCCAGCGGCTGTGCGATGAGACCGTGCTCACTGCGCTTCGGAATGGCCAAAAGGGTCCCGTGGGCCCGCTCCAACACGCACTGCACAATCCCTTCGGGCGAACGGCGTCGTCCCCCCTCACGGACAATTTTCACTAGAATGCGATCCCCATCCCAAGCGTGGTTCAAATGCTGGTCGCGGATATAAATACCGCCTCCGTCATCTTCCCGCATGGCGAAGCAGAACCCCTTACTGGAGCTACGAAGACGAGCGGGAACCAGTTGGTCATGGGACTGCAGATAGATTCTGTCATCCTGGTGACGCAGCAAACCCAGCGCCTTGAGGGCCGTCAGGGCAATGTCAAGTTGGTTTTTCTCTGATGCCGCGCTGAGAGAAAGCTTTTTCTGCAGCTGAGTGATGGTTGTGGGCGTATCAGAATGAAGCTGACTCAACAGCTTCGCAACCGAAAACTTCATCGCGTGGGCAAATGTTTTGTGGAACAAAAAGCAGCAGGAATGGTGTGCTCTGTCGCAATAGCTTGCGTCGCCCACGGGTGCGGCGGTGGAATGGCGCGTTGGGATTGATCCTGTGGGCCGGGGCAATGCCTCTGGCTAAGAGCTGGCTAAGAGGAGGTGTTTGCTGGGAAATCACCTCTGGTCTCCAGCAAAAGGCACACACCTTGGGCAAGGAAACCGACACCTGCGGCCAAGTGTAGCCATGCAGGCGGCGCCATGGATGCCAGAGACCCACCCATCATAACCCCCAGCAGGCTGGCCAGAAGAAGGGCCGTCGTGCTGCCAAGGAATACCATGAGTGGCCGTCCGGAGGAGCTGCCCAGGGCCATGGTGGCCAACTGGGTTTTGTCGCCCAACTCCGCCAGGAGAATGGTCAGGAACGTGGAGGAAACCAAGGCAGCATCCATGGGGCGCGGTGGTGCTCAAAGAACGTTCTGTAGATCCATCGATCACAGAACCGAATAAAATCTTATACAAAAGAAAAGGCCCAGAACCACCATCAAGGTTCCGGCCCCCTGTTTGACCAGGTTGGCGGGCAGAATGCGCCCCAGCCATTGCCCAAGGAGCACACCCAACAGGCTGGAGGTCATCAAGGCGGCGCCAGCGCCAAGGAACACCTGCCAGGGGTGGTTGGACTGGGCTGCCAGCATGAGGGTGGCCAGTTGGGTCTTGTCCCCCAATTCCGCCAGAAACACTGTAACAAAGGCGCCAACCAGCACCGCCAAGCGGCTCTTCTCGGACGAGATCATGACCAGGCAGATGGGGCGCCGTCACTGTAAAACCGTGTTACACCTCGGCCCAAGGCCGGAGGATGTTCCCATGGACGCCTACACTGAACTCAGCTTTGATGACGCTTGGTACCCATGGGCATTGATTTCGGTCTCATTGCTGGTTTCGCCTCCCTCGGCCTGATTTTCATCGCTGGCCCGGCGGTGGTCTTCATCATCTTTGCCCGTCGCGGCGCCCTTTAGGCGCTCTCGCCCTTGGGCTTGGACACATGGGGCAGGCCCCAGCCCAGCTTTTCCCGTAGCACCTGAAAGAACTCGTGCTCCTGGAGTCGCACAAAGCGTGCGCTCCGGGGGCAGCGTTGAATGAGCACCCGGTCTTCCGGCCAGACGTAACAACCCGCGCTGCCGTCCACCACCATCATCAAACGCTCCGGTGTGGCGGGAAACACCGTGACTGCTTCCTGGTCACTGAACACCAGAGCCCGGGAGGCCAGCGAATGGGGCGCCACGGGCGTCAACTGCAGAACGGGAACCTCCGGTGTAATCACGGGGCCGCCCGCACTGAGGGCATAGGCGGTGGAGCCGGTGGGGGTGGAGAGAATGACGCCGTCCGCGGCGATGTCCACGGGAGCATGGCGGCCAATGGCCACTTCGAAGTGGCACATGCTGGTGAGGGGTTCCCGATGCAAGGCCATCTCGTTGAGGCAGAGCACTTCCCAGCGCCGCTGATCGCCCCGCAGCAGGGTCACCACCAGCATGGTGCGCTCCTCCACCGTCCACCGACCTGCCAGCAGTTGGGCGATGACGGTTTCCAGTTCATGGAGGTAGGCTTCCGCAAGAAAACCCATGTGGCCCGTGTTGATCGCCAACATGGGGACCCCGATGGGTGCGGTCTGCCGGGCCGCGGACAGCACGGTGCCATCCCCGCCCAGCACGATGGCCATGGTGATGCCCCGGTGGAAATTGCCGGGGACGCAGGAGTCGTAGCGGATCCCCCGCAGGGGACCTTCAGGACTGGCAAAGCCCACAAGACCTCCTGCACTGGCGGTGCGCTCCACCTGCCAGCCCGCTTTGGCAAACCGCTGGGCCAACATCTCCGTTGCCGCCAGGGCCTTGGGCTTGCTGTCGTTGACAATCAACCCCAGAACCGGCGGCTTCCCGTCCTCCCAGGCTGCCTGGTCGCCCTTGCTGCTGACCTCCTCCCCGCCCTGAGGGGCAGGGACTCCTTCTCTCAAGCAGTGCATCGTTGCACCTCCTGGTTCAAGCGGGTTCCTGCTTCCAGGCCGGATGCGGGCGAACCCGCCTTCCTCTCGGTTCCACAGGCGCTTGACCTTGCCGCCGGCCCGGCGGCAAGGCTGTTCCTGGCGGAATTCAAGTCTCGGTCGTACTCGGCGCCGCCGGACGAACACTTCCAGAAGCGGACAGACAACTCTTTCCTGCCGTCTCGGTGTCCGCAAGCTGAGCAGGTTTGAGATGTGGGCAACCATCGATTGACGCCTGCCAACTGCCCACCGTCTTGCTCAGCCTTGGACTCCAAAACGCTCCGCAACAGTGTCCCACCAGCATCCCCAGTGGAACGGGCTCGCCTGCAGTTCTTCAGCATTCCTGAGACATCCGGATTCTCCCGCACCACCGCTTGGTTCTCACGAATGATGGGCCTGGAGAGCTTATGCAGGACATCCAACCGTTGATCAGCCAGCGTGGCATGGGCCTTGGCAACCCGCAGCCGGACTTTACGCCGATTGCTGGGGCCCTTGACCTTGTAGCCGAGGCTCCGCTGGAGCCGCCCCAGTCTCTTCAGCGCCGAGTGGAGAAACTTTGGCGGGGCAATCTTTTCACCGTCAGAGGTGACGGCGAGGGCTGCCAAGCCCAGGCCAATACCCACTGCTTTGCCGTTATCCATCGGAGCTGTGGGCGCCTTGCCCCCGAGGCAGCCCCACCGGGAACGAAAGGCTTTGTCGAGATCGCGAATGGAGTGAGCAAGGAGGACGTTGCTCACCTCTGTAAGTGTAAGCCAAGCCCGTTCAGGCGTCCGTTGGGCATCCGTTAAGCAGAGCCTTTGCAGTGCCGTCCCTCGGGGGAACTGCTGTCCCTGCTGGTGGAGCCGGTTGCTCAAGACCAGGGAATCGTTCCAGACAACCCGAGCGCAGCCAAATGCTTTCGCCAGCGCAGCCTTATGGTGCGGATGGGGATAAAGACGGTAGCGGTAGCGCAGCTTTTGCACTAGCCTTCTCTCGTTGGCCGGAAGCGGCGGGCTCCAGTTGCCAAGGTTGACCTGCTGCTTCATGCAAGGCTAGCGTGCGGAACAACCAACAGCCGCCCTGAAGGGCGGGGCTTGTATCCCAGCACAGCCGTTGGCCATGGCTTGACCTGCCCTTTTACCCCTCAAGCAAATCGTCAGAACTGGCGCAAGAAACGCAGATCACTGCTGAAGAGACGCCGAATGTCGTCAATGCCATGGCGCACCATGCAGGCCCGCTCTACCCCCATGCCGGCGGCAAACCCACTCCAGCGCTCCGGATCCAGACCCAGGCCCTCCAGCACAGCCGGATCCACCATGCCGCAGCCCATCACCTCCAGCCAACGGCCCTGCCACTGCACGTCCACCTCCGCGGAGGGTTCGGTAAAGGGAAAGTAGCTGGCCCGAAAACGCACCGGCAGCTCCCCGAAAAAGGCCTGCAAAAACTGAATCACGGTGCCCCGCAGGTGACCAAAATTCAGTCCTTCGTCTACAGCCAGCACCTCCACTTGATGGAAGATGGGGGAGTGGGTGGCGTCCACGGCGTCACGGCGATAGACCCGTCCAGGAGCAATGACCCGCACAGGGGGGGTGTGGCGCTCCAGATGGCGAATCTGGACAGGTGAGGTGTGGGTGCGCAGCAGCTCTCCACCTGCCAGATAGAAGGTATCTTGCATGTCCCGAGCGGGATGGTCCTCGGGAATGTTGAGGGCGGAAAAGTTGTAGTGGTCTGTTTCAATTTCAGGTCCGTCCACCACCTGGTACCCCAAGCCACAGAAGATGGTGACGATCTCATCCAGGGTGCTGAGCAGCGGATGAGCGTGACCCAGGGGCCTGTAAAGGGCCGGAGCGCTCACGTCCACCACCTCCTCCGCCAGGCGCTGGGTGAGGGCCGTGGCCTCCAGTTGCTGCAGCCGCTCGCTCAAAAGCCCTTGAAGCTCCTTCTTGAGCCCGTTGGCCCGTTGGCCCAGGAGGGGTCTCTGGTCATGGGGCAAGGCGCCCATGGCCCCCAGCACACGGGAGAGTTGTCCCCCTTTCTTGCCCAACAGGCTGATGCGCAACTGCTCCAGCCCTTGGGCAGAAGTGGCCCTGCGGATCTGGTCGCTGGCTTGCTGTTCAAGGGCATCCAGTCTGTCGAGCACCTCCCCCAGGTCGCCCCGCGGATCGGAGCGTTCCCCGAGCTGCTGCAACCGCTGCTGCTGCTGTTCCTGGACATGTTCCAGCGCCGGCGGAACAGAGGCCCTGCGGATCTCCCGGTCAGGGTTCTTGAGGTTATCCTGGGAATTGACAGGGATGCTCACCAAAGTTCCACAGCTACTGGCAGCTTAGGTGTCTACTGTTGTGGGACATGCTCCTGACCTTTGCGCAAGGTTCAATTCACGAACTGTCGGCACGACACTGCCAGGGCCGCGTGCAGACAGGTTCTGGTGGAGGGCGGCGCCGCGGGAGCGGCGCAACAAGCCCTTGACCTGGCTTGAGGGAACGGAAGGCTCCCGATCCTCTTTACGTGATCCTTAAGCAAACCCTTCTTTCCCCCTTGCCGGTCTTGGCGGTGGCACATGCTACGAGGACATCTTTACTTGTCCGTATGACGACGGAATCAACCAAAGACCAAGACCAGGAAACCCCCTCCCCTGCGCCCCCTGCACAAAGTCAACCTGCCAAGCACCGGATACCTGCATTTGCCCCACCCCAGCCCCCAGGTTCCCTCCCTCAATTCCCCGGTTCTCCTGTTCCACAAGAGAACGAGGCAAGGCGGGCGTCATATAACACCAATTTCAACCTATGTGCCAAGTGGTTGCTTGTTGCTGCGATAACCTTTGGTGTGCCTTTCCTGGTGCGCAAGGACCCTGACTATGGTTTCTGGCTTAGAAGAGAAACGGTATTGCAAGAAATAATACGATGAAACAAGAGAAATAAGAGCCATGCAGAGGGCGCACCAAAACATGCTGCACATACTCACAGCCTCTTCTATCTTGACCTTTGCCGCTGTCGTCTTGAAGAAGTAGGGCCTGTGGACAAAAGGGCTTGCCATGGAAGTTGCCCTGGGCGAGCACCGCTTGGTGATCACGGATCGGCTCTGGCAGCCCATGGCCCTGCTGCTTCCCGGCAAGGCTGCGGACCGTGGCGTTACCGCAAGAGACAACCGTCTGTTTCTCGAAGCTGTTCTCACTGAAGGTGCGCACCGGCGCCCCCTGGCGAGATCTGGCGGATGGTTTCGGCCCATGGAACCGCCCGTTCCGCCGCTGTCGACGGTGGGCAACCAGTCCCGCGACAGGCTGACAAGGAAGGTCGTGGCACGGGTGGCGCCATGGATCCGCGGGCCAACCCTTCTCGCATCACGGTAAATCCCTTTTGTCCACAGGTCTTAGGGGTCGGCAGCGCTTACGGAATTCGTGCTCGGAGGGAACTGTGCCGCCCCGGGAAGACTGAGGCTGATGGTTCCATGGCCCAGGCGTAAAGTGGGCGCCCCCAGCCAGGCGCGGCGCACCACGGCAAGACCTGCGCTACCTGTATCCAGGACCGACCGGGAGGTGACCACCCCGGCACGGGCGCCGTCTTCGCCTTGGATCACGTTGTCCTCGGACAGGCTCTCAAAGGCGATGGAGCTCCGCCAAAGGCGTAGCTGTTGTTTGACGCCGTCATAGGTCACCAACCTGGCCAACACTTCTTGCCCCAAGTAGCATCCCTTGTTGAGGGCCACGGCCTCGGCAAGGCCCAGTTCAAAAGGGTTGAAGGCATCGTTGATCTCGCCTGGCCATGTTGGCATCCCCTGCTGGAGCCGCAGCAACTCCACCTGTGCCCCAGTCAGCCGGGGGCAATGGTGGAGCCATGGGGGCAAAGGGTGGGATTCCGGCAGCAGGAGCCGCGACCCCGGCACGCCGTTACCAAAACCCGTACCCCGCAACAGCAAAGCCCGGTCGTTGTCCAAAGCCACGGAGCACCAACCGGCGCCGGTTGGATCCATGGCAATGCCCTGGGCAGCCAACAGGGCCGCTGCGGCCTCTCCCAGCAAGCTCACCTGCTGCGCTTGAACCGTGGGAAGCAGGGTGACCCGATCTGCGGGAAACAGATGGCGATCAAAGCGCTGATGTAACGCCGGTCCATCACCAGCCAGGACCACCAACCGGGCTGCGTGCTTTTCCACCAACACATCCAGGAGGGCTGTGAGTCGCGCTGTGGCGGTCACCGCACAACTGCGACGCAGACAACCAGGCGGAGCGCTGCTCAGGTCCTGGGTGGTTTGGTCATGGACAAAGCGCAGGCTATCGGCGCCGGTGAGGCGCAGCAGGTGGACGGAACGGACCGTCCACACCGGCCATGCACCGGGCTCTGGTAAGGCCTGGCTCAGCCAGCGGGGGAAGGGCAGGGTGGCGGTCATGGCCGGTGGTCCAATGGGGTGCTGATGTGCTCCAGCAGGAAGAGGGCCTTGAGACGCAGGCCTGCAGCGGCCAGAGCAGCTTGCCCGCCGTCCTGGCGATCCACAATGGCCACCACCTCCTGAACGGCGTAGCCCGCTTCCCGTAACCGCGCCACCGCTTTGAGGCAGGAGCCACCCGTGGTCACCACGTCCTCCAGCACCGTCACCTGGGCGCCTGGCGCCGGCAGCGGACCCTCAATCCAGGCGCCTATGCCGTGGCCTTTGGGCTCCTTGCGCACGATGAGGGCATCCAATTCTCGGCCCGCCAGGCCGGCCGCCATGGCGACACAACTCACCAGAGGATCAGCACCCATGGTGAGGCCGGCCACAGCCTGGGCCCTGGGATCCACCTGCTCCAGCAGCAGCGGCGCCAGCAGCGTGGCGCCAGCCCCACTGAGGCTGACGGGTTTGCAGTTCACGTAGTGTTCACTACGCTGACCACTGGCCAGGAGGAAGTCACCACGCCTGTAGGCCTGGCGGGCCAGCATCCGCTGCAAGGCTTCACGGCGGGCGGATGAGGAATGTAGCAGTGGAGCATGGGACCGGATGTCCATGGCGCCGACAGAAGAACGTCTATCCTGAAGACTGATGGTTGCGGGTGTGTCCCGCCACAGTCGCGGGATGATGTTATGGGTCCCTTCCGTCCACTGCTGCCCTTGCTGCTGAGCGCCATGACCACGTCAGCAGTTGCCCTGGTCGCGGATTGTGCTCCCGCGTCATCCCCTCCGGAGGATCCCGTTCCGTGGGTCCGGTCCTGGATGCCCCCGGTGCTGCACCACCAGATCAGCGCCCTCTTTCCCCAAAACGACACGCACCAGGCTTATGGGGGCACAGCCCTGGACAGTGGATCCGAACAGCCGTTGGAGGAGGCCACAGGGGACGGGAAGGACCCTGCGTTTTGCCCCCTCTAACCCCTGCTCTACCCACCTCCGGTCAGGTCACGTCCAGATCACAACTCCGATATGTGGCGGCCTCTGCCAGGTGTTCGGACTCGATGCGTTCGGAATCCGCCAGATCGGCAATGGTGCGGGCTACCCGCAGGAGACGATCAAGGCTGCGCATGGAGAGCCCGAGGCGATCGGCAAGGCGATCCAGCAGGTCCCGTGCGGCGCTGCTGAGGGGGCTGCAAAGGCGCAGTTGACGGCCGTCCAGGAGACGATTATCAAACAGTTGGCGGCCAAAACGCTGACTGGTGTTCCGACGGCTGATGGCCAGGCGCTGCTGCACCTGGACGGTGGTTTCCGCCGCGATGGGACGGCTCACCTCCGTGGGGGAGAGACGTCGCACCGGCACATGGAGATCAATGCGATCCAGCAGGGGGCCTGACACTTGGCGCCAATAGCGGCGACGCACGGCATCACCACAACTGCAACTATGCACCGGATCCCCCCACCAGCCACAGGGGCAGGGATTGGCCGCCGCCACCAGTTGAAATTGACACGGAAAGCGCAATCGCTGCCCGGCCCGGGCGATGTCAATGGCGCCCTGCTCCAAGGGCTCCCGCAGGTGGTCCAGGCAATGGCGGCCAAATTCCGGGAGCTCGTCGAGGAACAACACCCCGTGATGGGCCAGGCTGATCTCGCCGGGCAAGGGGTAGGGTGAGCCGCCCCCCACCAGGGCTGCCGGGGTACAACTGTGGTGCGGGGCGCGGAAGGGGCGCTGACTCCGCAGGCCCGCCTCCGGCTGGGCAAAGGCCACCGAGTGGACCCGTCGCACCGCCAGGGCCTCCTCCATGGAGAGCGGGGGCAGCAAGTCCGGCAAGCAGCGGGCCAGCACACTTTTGCCGCAGCCGGGCGGTCCCACCAGCAACATGTGGTGACCACCGGCTGCGGCGATTTCCAGGGCGCGCCGCCCATGGCTCTGCCCCTGCAGATCCCTGAGGTCAAACTGGAACTCATCCGCCATCATGGCAAAGCGCTGGTGATCCGGGGCGGGGTGTGCTTGAGGGTTGTTCAGTTGGTCCTGGGCTTCGTTCAGGTCTGCCGCTGCGAGCACGGAGAGTCCGTCAATCTGGGCCGCCTCGTCCCCATTGGCTTTTGGCACCAGCAGGTGCCTGGCCCCTTCGGCCTGGGCCGCCTCAGCCATGGCCAGCACCCCGCGCACTGGCCGCAAGCTGCCGTCCAGGCCCAGCTCTCCTGTGGCCCAGAGTCCCTCCAGCCAGGTCAAGGGAATGCGCCCAGCGGCGGCCTGGAGAGCAAGGGCCATGGGCAAATCAAAGCTGGGACCCTGCTTGCGCAGGGCCGCCGGAGCCAGGTTGACCGTGAGGCGAGACACCAACGGGCGCTGGCCACTGTTGCGCAGGGCGGAGCGGATCCGCTCACGAGACTCCTGAACTGCTGTATCCGGCAAGCCCACAATCTGAAACGCCGGCAAGCCAGGACCTAAATCCGCCTCCACCACCACAGGACAAGCCTCGACCCCGACAATGGCGGCACTGGTGCAACGGGCAAGCATGGCGTTGAGCGGCGAGCGTTGGGCCCAGTCTTCCCACGTTCCGGCCCAGCCTTCCCCTACCCTTTCCCCATGGCACGTCCCTATAGCCAGTACTCCTCCGCCCAGAAGGTGAGAGCCCTCGTGAAGGGCATCCAGGGCCATCAGCGCTGGAACGAAGCCCTCGCCAAGGCGCCGGATCGGGAGGCCATGCTGGATCTGCTGCAACAGGCATCGGACAAAATTGGCCTGGGTCTGAGTCGGCGGGAGATTGCTGAAACGCCGCCATTGCGGGATTGGCTCTGGTTCAAGAAAAACAGCCCCCTTTTTACCATTGGCAGTCAGGAGTTTGGGCCGTATTGAATGAAAGCTTCCCCAAGATCTCCCCAAAGGCTTGGTTTAACCAGAGGAGGGGTTTCCAGAACTGACCCGGAGGAGGGGAGTTCCGGTGTCTCCCTGGATGGACTTTCTGCCTGGATTGATGGATGGGGGGGGTGAGGTTTTCAGGTCCTGTGGACCAACGGGATTTACCTTGAGCCTGGCAAAGAAATTCTCGATCAGGTGGCCCACTTGCAGGCTTCCCTGTCGCAGGAGCACCGATTCTTGCGTTCGCCTTGGGGGGATGACCGCTTGTGGTGCCAACCCCTTGCTCTCGTGGGCTTGCCCTGGTGGCAGGAGGGGGCGCACCAGATTGTCCAGGGTCTCCACCAGCCCCACGATCTTTGTTGTCAGCCCGCCGCGGCAGCGGCCCATGCACTGGCGCCGAGTTTCCCTCTTGCACCAGCGGCTTTCTGGTGAACCGAGGCAATCGTGCCGTCGATGACACAGCCCCCAGATCAGGATCGCCACTGAGGGCCTGAAGAAACACACCGCTGGTTGCCCAGCGGCAGAACTGCCCTGGGCCATTGGCCGAAGCCATCTGGAGGATGGGAAGTCATTTGCGTTCTCCTTCGATGGGATACGGCGGGATACGACTAATTTCCCATGCAACAGATTGACGATTCCCAGAAGGCATTTTGTGAAGCCCATGAAAATAACAATGTAATCCCAATTCTGGATAGGGGGACGGGAGTTCCAGTTCGTTTGCTGGCCTGTTATTGCAGCTTCCCAGCCTCTGTGATGGGGGTGAGGGTGAGGTTCCCGAATCAGGCATGACCTGATTCAGGATCTATATAGTTCACACAAATGGAAGATGCCCTTATGAGGAATTTGACCATTACCTTGCTCCGCTGTCTTGCTGTTTTTGCCAAGACCGTTGAGGAGTGGAAGCGTCACCTGTTGATCCCCTCAGGTTGCCAGCGCAGGAGAACGGGTAAGTCCCCCTCGGCGAGATGCTCTTCATCATGGTTCTGTTTCATCTCTCGTCCGACAAGGGTTTCAAGCATTTCTGGCTCTATGTCCTCCCACAAGAGCTACGGGACTGCTGTGGAGCATTCCCCAGCTATGGTCGGTTGGTGAGCCTGATGCCCAGACTACTGCTACCGTTTTAAATGCCCGCACCAGATGCAACAACTCCTCTGAGGGGGAAAGTGTTTGCTGATAAGGACCATCTTTCCCAATTGCAACGCTGTTGGATAAGCTCAAGTTGAGGATGGGCTTGGAGTATACCCGACATGGGTCACTCATCCATACCCTTGTGCATATTCTCTCTTGCCTGGCAGCTTACACCCTGACACAACTCAAGGTCAACATTGGTAAAACCCTTGTTCTCAACTCCATGGCCGGGATCCCAACCGCTTCCTGGCCTTATCCAGTATTCGGGAACCTCACCCTCACTTCCACCGCAAAGACTAGAAAGCAGCAGCAACAGGCAGCAGCAGACTTACCCTCTCCCCAGAAGGCTTCCCAAAACATCACCAAGCCAGCCAAGGAACTGGAACTCTGCTCCCCTTATCCAGGCTTGGAGTTTTGGTAAGGCTCAAATTCAACTATCATGGAGGCTGTGACCCATGCGCACACTTGAAGCCTGTCTCCATTTCGACGGCAACTGCCGTGAAGTGCTCGACTTCTACCGGTCCGTCTTCGGCGGGGACCATCTCATCCTGCAAACATTTGGGGATGGGTCACCGGATATGGTGGTTCCGGAATCCGAGCACCACAAGATCATGCACGCAACTCTGAACGTTGGCGACGGCATCCTGATGGGCAGCGACATCCCCACCAACATGGCTGATTGCATTAGGTTATCGCTGGTGGTGGGTAACAATATCTCTCTATCTTATAGCCCGCCGAGCAAAGCGGACACGAATGAACTCTTTGCCAAACTATCGGCAAGGGACAAGGTGACCATGCCGCCTCGGGAGATATTTTGGGGCACCTACTTCGGTACATGCACAGATCGGTTCGGGATCCACTGGCAACTCAACTGCAACCCATCCCAGGGGTGACACGGAACGTTCCCCCGTTCGCCCTGGATGGCATGGGATGACCGGGCCTCTACCGCAGCAGGAGGTCCATTTCGTCGGTCTTCAGCCAGCGCCAGCAGCCACTCGCCAGGGAACCCAACGGCAAGGCGCCAAGGGCCAGGCGCTGTAAACGCTGCACCGGATGGCCCAGTTGATGGGCAATGCGGCGAATCTGGCGCTTCCGCCCCTCCCGCAACACGATCCGTAAACAACTGCCCATGGCGCTGCGGTGCTCCAGCTCAACCTGGGCGGGCCGGGTCCGGCGACCATCCAGCAGCAGCCCGGAGCGCCAGGCTGCCAGGCTGGGCGCGCTGGGGACCCCCGCCAGCCAGACCCGGTAGGTTTTGTGGTGGCCATGGCGGGGATGGGTGAGGCGCATGGCCAGTTCACCGTCATTGGTGAGCAGCAGGGCGCCTTCGCTGTCCCGGTCCAGGCGGCCCACGGGGTAGAGCCCTTGCCCTGCACTGGGGGGCAGCAGATCCAGCACTGTGGGACGGCCCTGGGGATCTCGGCAGGTGCAGAGCACCCCAGGGGGCTTGTGGAGCAGCAGGGTGCGGCGTTGCTGCTGCTGGGCGGCTGCCAAGTGGAGCTGTTGGCCGTCCAGGGTGACGCAATCCACCCCCACCACAGCCCGGTCGCCAAGTCGTGCCGGCTGGCCGTTGAGGTGGAGGCGGCCAGCTTGGAGAAGGGCATCAGCCTGGCGGCGAGACATGACCCCAGCCCGGGAGAGCAGCTTCTGCAAACGTTCAGGCGCGGTCATGGGAGGCAGGCATGGGCAGAGGCAGGTTCCAGTGCGCAGAAGAACCGCCGAAGCTGTTCATGGGGCGATTGACGGTGCGAATGGGTGGAGCAGTCCACTGGCCACTACACAGTGACGAGAGCCTGGAAAGGACTCTCTTGTTGCGGTTCTACTCGGGTGAAATACAGGGGGTGATGCCTTGCTCTATCAGCAGGGTACGGATTTTGTCGCTGCCATACCCCTATCCCCAATCAAGGCCGCCGTCGCACTTGGCAGATCCCTGCGTTGTGACATAGGCCGTGCCGGGGCACAGAGATGGTGCCGCGCAACACCTTGCGGTCACCCCGCAGCTTACGCCACGAGACTTGGGGAAGAAGGGTTGGCTTCTCTCAAACTGGCGCCCACTGAGCCGGAGCCAGCAGGCCATCCCTCCTTCTGAAGATCTCTTGAGGATCCCCTTCGGCACCAGCGTATGGGAGCCCGCGACACTACATGCCTTGAGGTCTTTTCAACAAGCGCCCAGACAGGCGGCCACCAAGCCTTGGGCATCGGAGACAGGGAGAATGGGAACCCCCAACCTGGCGGCCACCTGGCTCACGGTCAGGTCATCCAGGAACAAGGGGGAGCCATGACGGAGCATGACACTGGGCAACAACAGTTGATCCCCCAGATCCTGACCCGCCAACCCGTCAATCAAGTCGGCGCCCGTCAGGAGGCCGGTGACCACCAGGTCCTGACCCCAATAGGGACTGGGCAGTGCATGGAGCATCAATTCCAGGCCCTGGATGCCCTGGAGGCGCTCAACCACCGGCCGCAATGCCGGCCCCACAAGGCCACCCACCACCCAACTGCAGCGCCGGGGCGCCGGGAGGGCCGGGGGGAGTTGGGCCGTGGCCTGGTCCAGGGCCTCCAGGAAGGCGCGAATACTGCCCACCCCATTGGCCTGCTGCGGCCAGTCCTCATAGGTGGACCGCGGTGGCAGGGGCTGGGCAGCCATGAGATACCACTCATCCGCCAGCCAGGCAAAGCGACTCCCCAGTTTTGGGAAAAACTCCTGCTGTAGAGCCTCCACCTGGGCAATTACCTGGCGAGCCAAGTGGGGGGTCACCGGCTTCAGGTCCGTGGCGGCGGCGGGACGGAACCGGGTCAGGCCGACCGGCACAACAGCAGTGGAGAGCACCGTTGGCCAGTGCCCAGCTCCCCAGCGGGCCAGATCGCGTAAGGTACGTTGCAACTGATAGCCATCATTAAGGCCAGGACAAACCACCACCTGGGCATGAACCTGCAGGCGTTGCCGGGCAAACCACTCCAACTGTTGAAGCAGTTCACCAGCCCGCTTGTTGCGCAGCAGGCGGCAGCGTAGATCCGGGTCTGTTGCATGGACAGACACATACAACGGCGAGAGGCGCTGGGTTGCAATCCGTTGCCAGTCTGCCGGGGTCAGGTTGGTGAGGGTGAGATAGGAGCCATAGAGAAAACTGAGGCGATAGTCATCGTCTTTGAGATAGAGCGTAGAGCGCTTTCCCGCTGGTTGCTGGTCAATAAAACAAAATGGGCAGCGGTTATTGCATTGTCGTAAACCATCGAACAAAGCTTCACTGAACTCCAAACCCAAGTCCGCATCCATATCCTTCTCGAAAGATACGCAATGGCGTTGTCCCGCTGTATCCATCACGTCAAGTGTTAACTCTTCTTCGCCAATCAAAATGCGATAGTCAATCAAGTCTCGGGGGGCCACACCGTTGATCCGCAGAATCTTGTCGCCCGGTTGGACGCCAAGCTCCGCGGCAATGCTGTCGGCTTCCACCATGGTCACCACGGCCGGCTGCGGTGGGGCGGCGCCGGCGCCGTCCAGGACAGGGGTTGGCTGTGGTTCTCGCCACATGCTAAACGAGGATTTTGGAGACCAGCCCGCCAAGGTGGCAGGACCAGGTGAACACCAGGGTTTTAGCCGTTTCAGGCACCTGTGGCAAGCGGTCAGGGAAAGAACCCTTTTGCCAAGAACCCTTTTGAAAACTGGGTTTTGCCGTTTGCCAATTTTCTTGGCTCTGCTGGAGGTCTCACAATCTAACGCGGTTTCAGTGGTTGGCCAAGACTTGGCCAAGAACGGCTTAGCCTGGAAAATAGTAACGCTTGAAATAGAAGTGGTGGCCTTCTGTCTTAATGATTGCGACAGTTCGTTAAGCTGGCGATGGAAGCCTTGCCAAGCAAATCGATCTCACAGAAATAGTGGTTTTTCAAATAGTATTTATAGTTCTTAATAATCTCTGCATGGCTCAACGGGAGCACCACAAGGCAAGGGACACCATGGAAGGCAACAGTCCATGGCTAAAGTCATGGCTAAAGGCAATGAGCACCTACAAGGGCAAAGGAACGGGGAAAGGCTCAGATTACCCATGGGAAACTGACAGCCGGTCATGGAGCCAGCAGGGGAAGCTACGGAGGCAGCAGCCGGTCATGGGGCAACTGCAAGACCATGACCAAGAGAGGTAAATCTTAATAACCTCTTTCCGTTCTTGTTGTAGCGTTCTCGTATGTCATTACAATACTGATTATCACCACCTCTTTGTCCTTCCCATAGAATTTCATATTGATTCGCAGTCTTGTTCAGCTCATTAACAATGGCATGGAGAAGTGTAATGATAGGCTCTGGAAGATACCGACCAAATGATCGGCGCGAGCTTGCACTTGCTTCACTGATAGGGAACCGGATGGGGCATTTTCATTCGTTGTCTCCAAATGCCCTGGGCATCGTCTCATGAATCTCGGGGAAAACGTACTGTTGCCACCGTCAAAGACTCGTTGAGTTTAAGGTCAGGCCGCACCCAGTTGCGGAGAAGATCTCAACCTTGCCTGTGTCCATGGGCTGGCTATGGTCTTGCCGACGAATCCCTGCTGGTGTGACCCTTTGCCCTGAACCCGTCGCCATTGCCCTGGGCAGCAATCTGGGGAATTCCCTGGCCACCTTGACCTGGGCTGTGTCGGCCCTCAAACCCATGGCGGAAGACGGCGGGCTGCGCCGCTCCCCCTGGTTTCGTTCTGCAGCGGTGGGGGGGGCCCCTAACCAGCCGGACTACCTCAACGGTGTGGTGCTACTGCACTGTTCCGGGTCCCCCATGGCGTTGCTGCAACGTCTCCAGGCCCTGGAGCGGCAGGCGGGCCGAAAGCCGGGACCCCGTTGGGGACCCCGTGTCCTGGACCTGGATCTGCTCTGGTTTGGCCAGCGGCGCTGCGCTACGCCGGACCTGTTGCTCCCCCATCCCCGCTGGCAGCGACGCAGTTTCGTGTTGGCCCCTCTGGTGGCTCTGGACGCCCACTTGGTGGCTCCCCACGCACCCTGCAGTTGCCAGGAACTACTATGCAACTGTCCAACTCCTTATCCCCAACTGCTCCAATACAGTTTGCTCCAGCACACCTGATTTCAGGACAATGGTGTGCAATGGGCAGTTGTGATCCTCGTGGACCCACCCATGGCCTCTTCCCCCTCCGAGCCCGCCCAGTTGCTGGACACCCTGGCCACGTTACAGGTGCGCAAGGTGTCCTTCGAGTTGGCCCGCTGGCGGCTGCCCATTGGCGCCGAAGGGGTGTATGGCTGCATTCGCCACCCCGGGGCGTGCCTGGCGGTGCCCGTTCTGGAGGACGGCCGTGTGGTCATCCTGCGTCAATACCGCTTTGCCGTGGCGCGGCGGCTTTTGGAGTTTCCCGCCGGCACTCTGGAGGCGGGCGAGCAGCCCCTGGCCTCCATTCAGCGGGAGTTGGGGGAGGAGACGGGCTTTGCCGCTGCCCGCTGGGACAGCTTGGGTCACCTGCTGCCTTGCCCGGGCTACTCCGACGAGGTAATCCACCTCTTTCTGGCGCGGCAGCTCACACCCTTGTCGGATCCGCCGGGCAGTGACGCGGATGAAGACCTGCAGGTGGTCACCTTGACACCGGCCCAGTTGGAGGAACGCCTGGCCAGTGGCGAGGAATCTCTTGACGCCAAGACCGTCACCGCCTGGTTTCAGGCCCGGGCCTTTCTGGCGAGAGAATCCCGGCCATGAATGCCCCATGGCTGTTCTGGCACCGTCGGGATTTGCGCCTGGCCGATAATCTGGGCTTGGCGCAGTTGGCGGCATGCACCACCGCCATTACGGGCCTGGTTGTGCTGGAGCCCGGCCTTTGGGAGGGACCCGAGGCGGCGCCGGCACGACTCTGGTTTCTGCTCGCCAGCGTGGGGGAGCTGCAGCAGGCCTGGCGGCGTGCCGGCAGCCGACTACTGGTGCTCCAAGGAGATCCCCTGCAGCACGTCCCCCCGTTGGTGGAACGGTTGGGGGTGGTGGGTCTGGCCTTTAACGAGGACGTGGAACCTGGTCCCCGTCAGCGGGACGAGCAACTGCAGCAGGCCTTGCTGCGGCAAGGCGTTGCGGTGCGACGCTGTTGGGATCAACTGCTGGCGCCACCGAAGCAGGTGGTAGCTGGATCAGGGGAGCCCTATAGGATCTATGGCCCCTACCGGCGCACCTGGTTCCGCCAGGCCAAGGGCGAACCGGTGGCGGCGCCCCAGGGTCTGACGGGTCCCCACCATGGACGCCTGAGCGCAGCGGTTCGGACCCTGCCCCTCTTGCAACAACTGCCCACCCCAGCGGAACTGGGCTGTGCCTGGAAGGGATGCTCTCCCTGCCATCCCGGAGAACAGGCCGCCCGGCAACAGCTGGATGATTTCGTCAATGGGGCGCTCAGCCGCTACGAACCGGAGCGGAATTATCCCGGGCGCGAGGGAACATCCTGTCTCAGTGCGGCTCTGCGCTTTGGCACCATTGGCCCCAGGACGGTCTGGCAAGCCTCGCAAGAGGCCATGGCCACACGGGGTCAGGAGTGTGTAGAGGCGCAGCAGGCCGTCACCGTCTGGCAGCAGGAGCTGGCCTGGCGGGAGTTTTACCAGCAGGCCCTGTTCCACTTTCCCGCACTGGAGGAGGGGGCGTTTCGTCCCCGCTGGCGCCAGTTCCCCTGGCGCAATCGGCCGGAGCACTTTGCCGCCTGGTGTGAGGGCCGTACAGGCTATCCCATCGTGGATGCCGCCATGATGCAACTCCTGCAGACCGGCTGGATGCACAACCGCTGCCGCATGATCGTGGCGTCTTTCCTCACCAAGGATCTGATCTGCGATTGGCGCTGGGGAGAAGCCTTTTTCATGCAACATCTGGTGGACGGGGATCTGGCGGCCAACAACGGCGGGTGGCAATGGAGCGCCAGCAGCGGCATGGATCCCCGCCCCCTGCGCATCTTCAACCCCTCCACCCAGGCCACCAGGTTTGACGAGGATGGGGACTACATTCGCCGTTGGTTGCCGGAGTTGGCTTCCTGTGGGACAGCGGATCTGCTCTCGGGCCGGATCGCACCCCTGGAACGCCGGGGCTATCCGGAACCCCTGGTGGACCATCGACAGCAACAGGCCCGTTTCCGGGAGCTGTACGTCACCCACATCAGGGGTGAGACCTAGGTCCTGTGGACAAAAAGGATTTAGCGTGATGCAAGAAGGGCCGCCACAAGGTTCCAGATAGC
>JXQG01000095.1 GCA_001007665.1 Candidatus Synechococcus spongiarum SP3
CGCTATCTGGAACCTTGTGGCGGCCCTTCTTGCATCACGCTAAATCCTTTTTGTCCACAGGACCTGGTGAACCGAGGCAATCGTGCCATCGATGAGCACAACCTCCAGATCAGGATCGTCACTGAGAACCTCGAACAACCGCTGCAACACACCGCTGGTTGCCCAGCGGCGAAATCGGCGGTTCCACTTGCCGAAGCCATCCGGCAGATCTCGCTAGGGGACGCCGGCGCCCATCTTCTGGAGAACAGCTTCGAGAAACAGACGGTTGTCTCTTGCGGTAACGCCACGATCCGTAGCCTTACCGGGAAGCACCGGTGCAATGCGCTTCCAGAGCCGATCCATGATCACAAAGTGGTGCTCGCTCATGACAACCTCCATTCCTGAAGGTTGAAACACCCCTGCATCCATCTGACAAGACTTTATTGTCCACAGGCTTTGATTAGGTCCCTCGTATGTGGTTTCGGCAAAGCCCAGCTCCACCAATTGCTGACAGGTCTGAACGCCCATCGGGTTGGGGACTGTCAACAAATTGATCACCTCCACCAGCAACGGGACCGCCACCTCGGGCTGCTCCAGGCGACGACAGAGGGCGGCAAGGCGAAGACTGGCTTCTGCTTGCGGCAGAATGGAACGGCGACCTTTGGTGTTCATTTCGCGTGGCACACGGGCGTCCAGACCACGAAAGCCGCCACTGAGGTCGCGATAGAAGCCCGCCAATGCACGCAGTATATCGCGAGCGTTATCGTAGTGCTTGCGCGCCGTCTCCAGGCCTCCCGCCGCGATGGCCTCATCCCCTTGGCTCAGGAGGCGTTCCACAGAACTGGGGTTAAAGTCCCTCGTCAGACTGCAGTACTTTGACCGGCTCCGATGGAGCCTGGTCTTGCGCAAAGGACCCATTGGCAAGAGGCAAGGCCACGGCAACGGCCAGAGCCGTGAAGCACCCAGCAGAAGGTTGTCAGGGATTGCGCACCAGCAGGGACGACAATGATGCATCCAATGGCACGAGACGAAAGAAACCCGGTTGCCGCCAAGCCACTTGGCAGGACAGATGACCCAACCTATAGCCTGGACCCTTGACTTGCCACAGCAGCACCCACCAGACCCCGGCCACCATGACAACCCATCAATCCACCCCGGACACTGCGCCAACGACAGGAGTTCCGGTCACCATCCTGACCGGATTTCTTGGGGCGGGGAAGACGACGCTGCTCAACCACATCCTCAGCAACCAGCAGGGCCTGAAAGTGGCCGTGCTGGTCAACGAGTTCGGTGAAATCGGCATTGACAACGACCTGATTGTGACCACTGATGATGCCACGGTGGAGTTGAGCAACGGTTGTATCTGTTGCTCCATCAACGGGGAGCTGGTGGATGCCATGGACCGGCTTCTGGCGCAGCCTCGACAGTTGGACTACATCATCGTTGAGACCACGGGCCTGGCGGACCCTCTCCCCGTGGCCATGACCTTTTTGAGCAGCGAACTTCGAGATGAGTGCCGCCTGGACTCCATCATCACCCTGGTGGATGCGGAGAACTTTTCCCTGGACCTGCTGACGGGTGATGTGGGCCGCAGGCAGATTGTCTACGCTGATATCCTGCTGCTCAATAAAACCGATCTGGTGAGCGAGGAGCATCTGAAGCGTGTAGAACGCTCCCTCCTGAGCATCAAGCCGGATGCCCGCATTCTTCCCTGCCGCCGCGGCAACGTCCCTCTTGGACTGCTGCTCAGCGTCGGTCTCTTTGATTCCGATCGCTGGTTGCAGCCCGAGGACCCGGAACCCGCCCATGGCCACAACAACGGGGACCATCACCATCACCATCACCATCATGCTGTGAAGGGAGAAGAGTCCGGCGCCATCGAGGGGTTCACGTCCCTCTCCTTCCGAAGTGATCAGCCCCTGGACTTGCGCGCCTTTCAGAACTTTCTTGACAACCAGCTTCCCCAGACGGTGTTTCGCGCCAAGGGGATTCTCTGGTTTCGCGAGAGTGAGCGGCGCCACCTCTTCCACCTGGCCGGTAAACGCTTTTCCATCGACGACGACGACTGGCCTTCCGCCATGCCCCGCAGGAACCGTCTGGTTCTGATTGGCCGGGAACTGGACTACCCCACCTTGCGGCAACAACTGGAAGCGTGCTGCGTCCGGGCAGGTGCAGGTGCGGGTGTGGACGTTGCCTGAGATCCCATGATGCAAAGGCGTCCTTTCCTCACCGTCCTGGTGCTGGCCGTCGCAGGCTTGGCCCTTGCTCCCGTGCTGATGGTGGTGCTGCTGGCGCTGCGGGATCAAGGCGTTGTGGAGGGCATCGGCGTTGGCGTGATCAACACCCGCCAGCTCAGAGGCACCATCGGCCTTCTGGCCACCGTTGGTCTTGGCGTGACCCTGCTGGGGGTCACCACCGGATGGGTGACGGCCTGCTGTCGCTTCCCTGGGCGTCACGTTCTACGCTCCATTCAACTCCTGCCGCTGGCCACGCCGGCCTACCTGCTGGCAGCAACCCTGGTGGATCTGGGCTCGATCCAGGGATGGCGTGTCTATGGGTTTGCATGGGGAGTGGTGGTGCTCAGCCTGGCCAACTATCCCTACGTGTTCCTGCTCACGACGGATAGCTTTTCCCGCCTGGGCCAGCGGCAACTGGAGGCCTGTCGCACCCTCGGCCTGGGACCTTGGGGAAGTTTTTTGCGGGTCGCACTGCCACTGACCTTGCCTGCCATTGGAGCTGGCATTGCCCTCAGCGGCATGGAGGTGGTCAACGAACTGGGCGCCGTGGAGCTGCTGGGCATCCCCACCCTGTCCTATGGCATCCTCCAGCGCTGGCAGGAACAGGGCAATCCCACCAGCGCCGCCCAGATGGCCGTGGTCACGTTGATTGTGGTGGCCAGCCTGATCACCCTGGAGCGCTGGCTCCGCCGCCGCAGTCGCCGTTGGGCGCTGGACGGCCGTGGTCGCAACACGTCATCCGCATGGCCTTTGGTGGGGTGGCGCGCCGCCGCCGCCCAACTGGTTTGCGCCCTCCCCCCTGTGCTGAGCCTGGGTGTGCCCCTGCTGTGGATGAGTCAGCGCTGGCAGGGAACTGTTGAGGAAGCGGGCGAGCTGCTCACCCTGACAGCAAATACCTTGCTCCTGGCTGCGGTGGCGGCGGCCCTCACCGTTGCCGTGGCCCTGTTTCTGGCCGTGGCGCGCCGCTGGATCCAGCACCCCCTGCTGCAACGCCTGGTGTTTGTGGCCTCCATGGGCTATGCCATTCCAGGAACAGTTCTGGCTCTGGGCTTGCTGGTGTTGGGTGGGTCCTTGGGCTGGACACCCTTGAGCCTCCTGGTGCTGGGCTACACGGATCGCTTCATGGCGGTGGGCCGCAGTGGTTTTGACGCCGCCCTGGAACGGATTCCCCCCACCATGGAGGAGGCTGCCACCAGCCTGGGCAGCAACTGGTGGCAAACCCTGCGCCGTATCCATTTCCCCCTGTTGGCTGGTCCCCTGCGAGTGGGGGCTCTGCTGGTGTTTGTGGACACCATCAAGGAGCTGCCCCTCACCTTTGCGCTGCGGCCCATGAATTTTGATACCCTTTCCGTGCGCGTGTTTCAGTACGCGGGAGACGAACGGCTGAGTTCCGCCCTGGGGCCAGCAGCCCTGATCCTGATCCTTGGCTTGGTGGCATCCTTCGCCATGATTCGCACCACGGATACTCTGGTATCCCGGGAGGCGCCGGAATCGGAACCGGCGTGGGGAGGCAGACTGAAAGTGTCAGCAGTCAAGCCCGAAGTTTTGTGATGAGGTCGCCACGAAACATTGTCGCCTCCCTGGTGGAGGGAACGGTTCTGTCTGCGCCCAAGGTCAATGGGGGTCCTCACTGAGTTGGTCCGCTGCCTCCGCAAGGGCAACAATCCGAGCATGGTCGATACTGGATTTGAACCAGTGACATCATCCGTGTGAGGGATGCGCTCTACCGCTGAGCTAATCGACCGGGAACGACGCCGGGGCGCCACGAAATCGTACAGGCTTTCCGCACAATACGCCCTCGCACCACGAGAAAGTCAGTTGTGGAGAGGGTTTGCATGAACTGGCAGCCTTTACCAGGCGGGGAAGACAGGAATGCTTCGTGGCACCCTGTTAGTCATTCTACCTTACAACAGCCAGCCCCATGGTGGGCGGGAAAACCAGGTTTCACTGCGTGGCTTCAATGGCTCCCAGGGCCGTGGACAGGAGAGTCCTGGCCGTGATGGTCGCCACGGGATGAGAGGGGTTTGCTGCCGTGGTGGGGATCCTTTGCACCAGGACCAAGGCGCACCAGGCCCATGCTTCCCGCATCGCTGCCCATAAACCAGACCCCCATGGTGCTGACGCCGGCCGTGAGCACCCCCATGCCCACCACCGAGCCAGTGATCACCCCCATGGCCACGGCGCCAAGGCTCACCACCCCCATGGGCACCACCCCAATGGCCACCACCCCCATGGGCACCACTCCAATGGAAATCACCCCCAGCGGGGCAATGCCAAAGGCAACTTTCTTGGGGCGCGAGCCGCAATGGGCCGGCTTGGATTCGGCGGGGGTGGTCAAGGCAGCACGCTCCTGGAGGCAGAGTTTGGACACAGTCAACGGCAGGTCGGCCTAGCTGGGCCGGGGATGGTGTCGGCGCTGGGCCAGCTCCAGCAGGACCTGGCGCCAGGATACGCCATGGTGGGCCAGGGCCACGAGCATGTGGTAGAGCACGTCAGCAGCTTCCGCGCTGATGGCGTTGGCGTCGTCGTCCTTGCAGGCCATCACCAACTCTGCCGATTCCTCACCAATTTTCTTGAGAATGCGGTTGTCCCCACCACGGAAGAGAGCATTGGTGTAGCTGCCGACCTCCGGCTGCCGACGGCGTTGCACAATCAGTTGATACAGTTCAGATGCTGCGTCAGCCGGGGGCGCCGGGGCGTGGGGACCGCCGGCGGACGGGTGGGCTCCACAGCCATAAAAGCAGCTACGGGCGCCGGTGTGGCAGGCCACATTCCCCGCTTGCTCCACCGTGAGCAACAGCACATCCTGATCGCAGTCGTAGCGCAACTGGCGCACCCGCTGACGATGCCCGGAGGTGGCTCCTTTATGCCAGAGTTCCTGGCGAGAGCGGCTCCAGTAATGGGCCTCGCCTGTGGCCACGGTTCGCTCCAGGCTGGCCTGATTCATCCAGGCCACCATCAGCACGGCGCCATCCAGCCAATCCTGGGCAATGGCGGGAATCAGTCCAGCATCGTCAAAACGCAGCCTCTCCAGGGGAGGACATTGCAAGTGCTGGTTTGTGGCGACAGAAGTCACCGGCAGGGCGCCATGGTCTGGCTCCGGGGCAGCAGGATGGGTCATGGTCCGTTGATCCTTGGATGATTGTCCCCCACAGGGGACAACCCCGGCCATGACCCCAATCCCTTGCCTGGCCATGCGGAGTCCCTACACGTGCAGCAAAGCTTTTACGGATTTTCCCTGCTGCCACCGCCAGTGGCGCCACCAGGGCCACTGTCGCTTTGTCCACGGCTATAGCCGCTCCTTCACCTTCTGGTTTGCCGCCACCCAACTGGACGAGCACGGCTTTGTGGTGGATTTCTCCAGCCTGGGTCCCCTGCGTCGGCAGTTGGCGGAGCAGTTTGATCACACCTTCCTGGTGAATACCGATGATCCCCTTCTGGCAGAGTGGCAACGGCTGCACCAGCTGGGTGCATTGGACCTGCGGGTGCTGGAGAATGTGGGCATGGAGGCCACGGCCAAGCTGGTGTGGGGATGGGCCAATGCCCTGCTCCGGCAGCGGGATCAGGGGCGCTGCTGCTGCTGGAAAGTGGAAGCACGGGAAAACGGCAGCAACAGTGCCTGCTATGAGAAGTGCCCTGACTGGTATGACAGTTAATCAGCAGTGGGACCACCAAC
>JXQG01000021.1 GCA_001007665.1 Candidatus Synechococcus spongiarum SP3
CACCACAGGTGTAACGTAGAGGGGTGGCCATGGCGGATGGATTTTTCCCGCACGGAAGCCTTGTTGATGGCCTCAAGAGGCAGGGCCACCTCGATGAGTTTTTTCTTGGGGGAGTTGGTCATTGACAGGGCTTTCAGTGGGTGCTGGGAGAGCTTGTTGAAAAGGGAGTTAACATTCTACGACAGTGCCAAACCCAAGCACAAGGCCGGCACTTGCTTTGAATTCAGTCTCTGCTTTGAATTCAGTCTCACGAGTCTTAAGTTGATCTTAAATTATTGTTGCCTATTGATATTCCTCTGATTGTGCAATCCAACATCAAGGGTATTTGTACCAAAAACACAACAAAGAAATTTTGGTGTTTGGCCTCTGGAAAATTGTTCTGCAACGTTTCTCATGTTAGAATGCTGAAATGTACGCGCAAGATGATGTCTCAATAGAGCATGATTATTATCACGACATTCACACCTAAAGGATATCAGAAGGCATACGAAAATAAACATATATAAAAATTCCAGGATCTACTTTTTTTGCGATCAACTGGCGGACAATTGTACGTATTTTCATTCTTCTGCTAAACCTAATTTTTTCATCTTGAATTTCATCATCTTCTATTGTTCCATAAATATAAATAGCAGGTAAATTTGCATGATCAAAATCAAACTTGACTTCCCAATTACTTACAGGGGAAGTTGCTTCTTTAATTTTGGAAAGTTCAACCTTAATGTCACTTTCAGAAATTTCTGACAATGCTTCTGGAAGCAATAGAGCCGTCTCAGTAGCAGTAGACATTTTCATTTAGAGCCTGATTAAGGCCCTGGATAAGCTGCACATCCTTTTTAACCCACCAACCTGCCCTCCGTCACTATTAATGTGCCACTCAAAAACTGTCACTATCAGCCATGATCAAGCCACCAACCTCTGAATGGCGTAGTCTTCCATCCCAGTTACCACGCTCGCGGCGTCATAATCCACAGGATCAAAAAGGCCAGGGCATAGGCTCCCCACCAGCAGGTGACGGCCATGGGCGTCAACAAAGTACCCCATTGCTGGGCCTCCCCCTGCACAGCACCTTGCAACTCCCTATGGTGGCAGGAAACGCCATTGATGGATGCCCTCCCTCCCCCCGGAACTCCTGACCCGGTGGTTGCAGCCCGGCGCCCTGGTGGCTGGCGCTGTTGGTGGCCTGGGGCTGCTCATCAGCGCTTTCCGCAATCTCAGGGCTGATCTGAAGGAGGAGATGAGAGCTGGTGAGGCCAGGGTCAACAAGCGCATTGACGAACTCAGGACGGAGATGAAGGAAGAGATGAGAGCGAGCGAGGAGAGGATCAACAGGCGCATTGACGAGGTGAAGGAAGAAATGAAGGAAATCAAGGCCTTGCTGATCCAGGCGCTGAAGCCTTCACCGGCGGCCAAGCCTTGAATCCCTGGGGCGCGGTGGGCCGCCCCCCGCACAGCGCCTCCAAGCTGCCCACAATTACCCAGGCAGATCCCGCTTGACCACTGGGTTTTATTAAATCTGGAATGAAGCGGATTGATTCAATCCCAGGTTCAATGGCTTACAGGGTTGTTGCCTGCCTCAGCAAGATACCACCGGGCCCCCCTGGTCCTGCCTTGGACACGGATGCGCCCACTGGTCTTCAGCCGTTTGAGCAATGCGCTGACCTGGGGTCTCGTCTTGTTGGGCAAGACCTGTTCAAACTCGCCTATGGTTGCGCCTCTTGAGCCGCTGTCCCTGATGCGCTGCAGGATAAGCTGCTGATTATGGCCCTCGTCAAGTCCTTCGCGGCTGGTGTAGGCATTACCTGCCTCACCTACGGGCTGTAGAGGGCGCGGGACAGGATGTAGCGGACACCACATCCCCTACCCGTCTTCTCAATCACGCCCTTGTCAATCAGTGCCAAGAAGCGGGCATTCAGGTGTTCAAGGATGGGTTCGCCCGCTCGCACCCGATCAAAGACGAGGAGGTCGTCCAGGGTCAGGCTCATGTTGCGCTCAGCCTCAAGGCGATCCAGATATTGAGCAAAACGGGGATCGCGGATCTCACCATCCAGGACAAGGGAGACCTGGGTATCGTCGGAGCCCGTGTAGTCGGGCCGATTCTTGCCCTCCTTGAGACAGTGACGGAGGATCCGATCCGCCCCTTGCCCCGAGCGCTCAACCAGCCCACAGTGTTGCAATGCCTCGGCAATGAGCCGGTTGCGCGGGTCTTGGCGGTAGGTGATGTTGTCTGCCGTGATGCCGCTTGGGAATCCGCCAGGACTGACGACCTCAAGACGATTGGGGAACTGACGAACAAAGATGGAGCGGCTATCACCACGATACTCACGATGGGTGATGGCGTTCAAAAGCGCTTCTCGTATCACAGATTCGTTGAAGGCTGGTATGTCGTAGCGAAACATGCCGTCACGATAGGAACGGGTCTCATTGCGAGCGTTAATCTTTTTCCAGATTTCATTGTGCTATAAGAAAAATCCGGCACGATATTCCACGCGATCCTGATATTCAATGACAGAATCGCTGTTACGGTACTCGAAGATCACCTCCGCCTGGGGCAACAAACGCTTTACGGCCTGTGTTGTACCCAGAAGCACCAGGGCTGCATAAGTCACGTGGCCATTCTTCGTGAGCCCCGCGTCTTCCAGTAACTGCTCACCACTCGTGTGGTTGAGTGCATCATTGCCGCTCTTACGGACCCATTGCTACCGGAACTCTATAATTGCTTCTGAAGCAAGATCGGTATGTATGGCGGCGCCTTCACAAATTGTCTGCGAGAAGTCCAGAACGCCTTCGGCGAAAACGCGCTGTAGCACCTCTGGCGTCATGGACACCAGAGACTCCCCCGAGCGCATCAGATACCGACCTCTGTATTGTCGAGGAGTGCCGGGTGGTCGTGGCGGGCAGAAAAACGTGAGAACACGCTTTTCAGAAACCAGAATCTCATAGACATCGACACGAAACCGAAGCTCGTTGAGAATTTTGCGCTTGATTTTGTTCAGGCTACGGAAGCAGTTTATGCCAACAATTTGGCGAAGTTGTTTGTCAGTCACTCCCAGAACCAAATTGCCACTACACTCATTGGCTAACGCCGCGCAGTATTCTAACAGCTTGTCATCATCAAAGCTTCTCTGAGCCTCCTTAAACTCAAGATGCTCATTCTCCGGCTTAGCAATCGTGTCACGCAATTGTTGTTCTGTGGTGATGGGTTGAGCTTGAGTCAACGGGGGTCCTCCGCCCGCGCCAGCAGGCTCTTGATGTTGAATTGAATGGCGTTCTGCTCAAACGGCGGCTCCCGTGTGTCGAGGGCGCCATGGACATAGCGCGGGCTGCGGGGGACGCCGCTTGCGACTTGGACAATGGCCAGGATAAATTTCCGGGGTTCATGGAGCGAGGTGATGACTTCCTGGCGGGTGATCATCACTGTGTCGGCCCCGTCAACCCGTCCTTTCACCTCAATGAAGCGCATGTGGCCGGTGGCCGGATCATAGGAGGCCACGTCGTAGCCGACTTTCTGGGCAGATACATCCTCCGGTTGGTTGCCCAACGCCAGCTCGGTGGCCATGACGGCGTCCATGGCCTGGCCTTCGATCATGCGGCGGGCCGTTGGATCCCCGGACAGCTTGGATCCCACGCTGGGATCCTTCTCTGCAGGGATGCGCTCCCGCAGGAGGCCGCGGGGCACAACAATCATGCCGCCGCGAATCCGTGGCGGTTGGGAAGAGATGATCCGTTCTTGCGCGATCAGGCGGAGGCGCCGCTGGAGACGTTCCGCCAGCTCCTCGGCCCGCCGTTCCGCATTGCGCCAGTTGAGGCCCGTCTTCTTCCCGGCCTTCTCCTGCTCCTTGAGGGCAAAGGCGCGGGAGTCCCAATGATTGATCTCGCTGTTGAGGCGGGCCTTCACCTCCTGCTCCACCTTGTCGATTTCCGGCCCGCGACGGTTGCGCACCTCTGTCACGTGGGCCTGCCCCAAGCTGACCGTAGCGAACTGCATCACTTCCTTCTCCAAGTTGGAGCAGAGCCAGTCCTCGTTGAGGCGGTCTTCCACAGCCTCGACTTCATGGCGCGCAGCGGGCCGCAGATTGAGGTGTGGCGCAATGCCCGCGTTGCTGAACTGGCCTGACGAATCAACGGCGGTGAACTGGAGTTTTTGAGAAATAACGTTGGGCTTGCCGGAGTTGGTGGGACGACCGTCCTGAACACTGTGCTCCAACAGGAAGAGGGCAGAGACGGTAGTGCCGTCGTCCGTGTCGTCAACCAGCACCGCACCCTGCTGCATCAGGTGATCATGTTGCTCACACACCACGCTGACGACCGCCTCAAGCAGGGGATGGTCCGGATAGACAAAAGTGGCGACGGGCTGCTGGTTGATCTTGCCCTTCTCGAAGCAGATGCGCTCATATTTCTTTTGCAGCAGCGCCCCGGACCCAATCTGTCGGTCTCGCTGGCGCAGGCGCAGCGGCACGTGGCTGATTTCCCAGCGACCTTCTTCCCGGCCCTTGATCTGGCCGCCGAGACGCCGGAACGCCTCCACGAAAAAGCTCTGGACGTGATGCGGTTGCAGGCGCTGAGCCTCCGCCCGCTCCATGGCCAGACGGAGAGCCTGGACATGGGTTTGGGGCATCGCGTCACGGGTGAGCCGCCGTTCTTCGAGCAGGTTCAGAAGGTGACGTTGATCCACGGCCCCATCTACGGCCTGGAAGAGGCGGGCCTTGACGTGGTCCTGTTCTCCATACTGGATGGCCTCCAACAAAAGATCCTTCAATGCACGCCTTTCAAACAGTTCGCCGAGCACGTCGTAGACACGCCCCCCCAGGGCTTCACAGGCAGCCTCAAGTTTTTCCAGCAGGCGAGCATAGACCTGGCCTTCGCGGGTGTCCTTTGCCACCAGATTCCAAAGATGACAGACCTCGACTTGACCAATCCGGTGAATGCGTCCAAAGCGCTGCTCAATTTTATTGGGATTCCAGGGCAAGTCATAGTTGACCATCAGATGCCCCCGTTGGAGGTTCACACCTTCGCCGGCAGCGTCGTTAGCAACGAGAACCAGCAGGTCGCGATCCTGCATGAACCGCTCCACCACCTTGCGCCGTGCCTCACGAGGCACACCGCCATGGATGACCGCAACCGCGTCAGCCTTTCCCAGCCGAGCCTCCACTTTCTCCCGTAGATGGTCCAGCGTGTCCCTGGCTTCCGTGAAGATGATCAGCTTGCGGCGATAGCCGTCTGGATCCAGCATGAGACTGTCGTCAAGAATGCGGTTGAGTTGCTGCCATTTGGCGTCTCTGCCGGACCGCAAGACAGCAAGGGCTCTGGTCTCAAGTTCTCGCAGCACCTCCACTTCAATGTTGAGTTGCTCCAGGGTCTCCGCTGCAGTTGTTCCAGTGGAGATTTTCTCTTCAAGGTCGCCGACTTCATCTTGACTGTATTCATCAATGTTGCCCAGGTCCTCTTTGCTGACCAATGCACCGTTGAGCATAGGGGAGCCGCCACGTACACAAAGCCATGCTTTAGAGAGTTCGCTCTCCAGTCGTTCGCGGCGCCGTTTGAGGGAATGATAAATTGCAGCGGGACTTGAAGCAAGGCGTCGCTGCAGGATTTGCAGAGCGAAACCTACATTATTGTACTTATTTCTATCTTTTTCGGCAAAGCGCTGTACACGATTCATCTCGTTGCGCACATATTCCGTGACCACACGATAGAGCTCTGCTTCTTGAGGAGAGAGTTCATACTTTACTGTGTAGGCGCGTCGCTCAGGAAAAAGTGGACAGCCGTCAAACTGGAGAAGCTCCTCTTTTGTTAATCGCCGCATCATGTCTTCCACGTCAGCAATATGGACACCATCCCGAAAGGAACTCTCAAAGCGGTCTCCATCCAGCAGCGCCATGAAAAGCTGAAAGTCATTTTCCTTGCCGTTGTGTGGTGTTGCCGACATTAATAGAAAATTCCGACAAACTCGACTCAGTATCTGGCCAAGTTGATAGCGTTTTGTGTACTTGACTTCTCCTCCAGAGTAAGTAGCAGACATGCGATGAGCCTCATCAACAATAATTAAATCCCATTCGGTTGATGACTTCAGCTTTTCTTGAAGATTGCCGTTACGCGCAAGAACATCCAGGCGGGCAATCAGGTGATTCTTATCGTTGAAGGGATTGCCGGAACGGGAACTCTCAATCGTGTCACGTGTCAGGACGTCAAATTCCAGCTTGAACTTCTCCCCAAGCTCATCCTGCCACTGCTCAACCAGACTGCCGGGAGCCACCACCAGGCAACGCTCCAGGTCGCTGCGGGCCATCAGTTCCTTGATCAGCATCCCTGCCATGATCGTTTTCCCGGCGCCGGGATCGTCTGCCAAGAGAAACCGCAACGGCTGACGCGGCAGCATTTCGCCGTAAACTGCGGAGATTTGATGGGGCAAGGGCTCCACAAAACTGGTATGAATCGCCAGATAGGGATCAAAGAAGTAGGCAAGCTTGATGCGGTTGGCCTCTGTCACCAGACGCAGCAACGCCCCGTCCCCGTCGAACGACCACCGGCGCCCACGACTCTCGATGGCAAAGCGGTGCTCATCATCGCGGTAGAGAGTGGTCTTGGCAATGGGGCCAGCGGAAGGCCGATAGACCACGTTGACGGCCTGGTTGCCCATCCATTCCACTGCCACCACTTCCACAGGTCCACCAGGGGCAAGACCGATCACCCTGGCACCCGGCTTGATCTCTTCCAGCACACCCATCCTGAGGAAGCCTGGCAAGGGAGAAGAGTACACCAACCAGGCCGAATCCGGCACGGCGCATCAGGGATCCAGGCAGTCCAGGGGCAGGCCCAGGGCAACCGCCTCCCGATAGAGCGCTTGCCGGGCAGAGACGTCCCCATTGCGGTGGGCCAGGTGGGCCCGCGCCTGGAGAGAGTCCATGAGGGCCTGGCGACGAGCCTGGACGTTGTCCTGCAGAACTTGTTTGTTGCGAGTGTTGCTTGCTGCCATGGGACTTCTCTGTGGTGTTAACCATTCAGCTTAGCGCAACTAGCCCATGCCGGCACGGTATAGCGTGAGCACATCCGCCATGGCGCGAATACGGTCCACGGTCTGTGTCAGTTGCTGAGCACTGCGGAGTTCAACGATCAAGTCAATGCGCGCAGGCTTGCCCCGGCTGGTGCGCACGCGAGCGTCCAGGACGTTGATGTTGGCATCGGAAAGGCGCGTGAGAATATCTTTGAGCACGCCAACGCGGTCCATCACGTCAATTTTTAGACGCACAGGATAGGTGTTGTCTTCAGGATGCCTGGGATTCCATTGCACCGGCAGGCGGCGCTCCACAGGAACACGCTCCACGTTGTCACAGTCTTGTCGGTGAATTGTGAGACCATGGTTGCCCAACGACACAGCACCAACGATGGGTTCCTGTGGGAGAGGCGTACAACAACCAGCCAGACGAAAGTCCAGTCCATCCACGCCAAGAATCGGATGTCCCCGCAGCTGATCCGCCGTAGCACTCAGCTCTCGGCTGGAGGGCGCCGGAGTGGCGGCAGGGTCAGGTTGGGGCTGCGACCCATGGTGGGACTGGAGACGAATTTCCTCCCGTAGACGGTTGGCAACCTGGTGAATGGTGAGTGCGCCAAAGCCAACGGCGGCCAACAGGTCATTGACCGTGTAAAGGTTGCAGCGCTCAACCACTTTTTGCGTTGCCGAAGATCTTAGCAGCTCCTCCAGGCCATGGCGGCCCAGCTCATGCTCCAGCATATCCCGACCGCGATTGATATTTTGATCGCGATGACTGGCCTTGTACCATTGACGTATACGGTTGCGGGCCGTTGGTGTGGCGAC
Source organism: Candidatus Synechococcus spongiarum SP3 (assembly GCA_001007665.1). Lineage (GTDB taxonomy): Bacteria > Cyanobacteriota > Cyanobacteriia > PCC-6307 > Cyanobiaceae > Synechococcus_B > Synechococcus_B spongiarum_B. Next base: position 7,817 of record JXQG01000021.1, read on the forward strand.
AAAGTTGAGCCAGTCCAGACTGGGACGGGCATTGCGTTCTGTGATGATCTCAACAATATCGCCGTTCTTCAAGGAAGTAGACAGGGGCGTGAGGCGGTCATTGATGCGGGCGCCATGGCAATGATGCCCTACTTCAGAATGGATACGATAGGCAAAGTCCACAGGTGTGGAGCCACGCCGTAAACCCAGCACATCTCCTTTGGGGGTAAAGACAAACACCTCATCATCAAATAAGTCATCTTTAATGGAAGCCAGGTAGTCCTGACCATCACCGTCGGCAGCCTCCTGCTGCCAATTGAGAAGCTGGCGCAGCCAGTTGAACCGCTCCTCCGCTTGACCGCTGGCAGGGGAGCCTCCCTCCTTGTACTTCCAGTGGGCAGCAATTCCATATTCCGCAACTTGATGCATTTGCTGTGTACGAATCTGCACCTCAAGCGGCCGTTGATTGGCAATAACAGCAGTATGCAGTGATTGGTAGCCATTGGGTTTAGGTAAGCCAATATAGTCCTTAAAGCGGCCAGGAATGGGACGAAAAGTATCGTGAACTACAGCAAGTGCTCGATAACAGTTCTCCAGACTCTCAGTCAATACTCGCAATGCGGCCACATCGTAGATTTCATGGAAGGCTTTATTTTGTCGTTTCATCTTATTCCAAATACCGTAGAGATGTTTGGGACGACCATTCACGTCCACTTGGGTAAGACCAGCCTCGGACAACCGCTGACATAGCAACTCCATAGTTGCGTTGAGCCGTGCTTCCCGCTCACTCCGCTTGATGGCCAGCTGTTGAGAAATATGACGGAATTCTTGTGGATGCAGAACTTTGAAGGACAGGTCTTCCAGCTCCCATTTCAGTTTGCCAATGCCGAGCCGATTGGCCAAAGGTGCGTAGATCTCCAATGTTTCGATGGAAATTCTTTTCTGCTTTGCCGATGGTAAAGCTGTTAACGTGCGCATATTATGAAGACGGTCAGCAAGCTTTACCAGGACCACACGAATGTCACTGGCCATGGCAAGAAACATGCGACGCAGGTTTTCGGCTTGTTCCTCCGTGCGGTTGACAAAATGAATGCCTCCCAATTTTGTGACGCCATTGACAAGGTCCCGCACCTCGCAGCCAAACCTGGCCTCAACGTCGACTGTGGTCACACCACAGTCCTCCACTACGTCATGGAGGAAACCTGCAGCAATCACGCCGGGGCCCACACCAATATCCCGCAACAGATCGGCAACGGCAAGAGGGTGGCAGATATAGGGCTCCCCACTGGCGCGCTGTTGACCCTGGTGCTGTTGCCAGGCAAAATCAAAAGCAGCGGCAATCAGAGCAGGGCCCTTGGGAGGATCCTGGTGGCGTTGTTCCGTCGGTGACGCCTCCTGAAAACAGTCCACCAGCCAGGCCGGCAGCGGAATGCCGTAGTGCTGCTGCAGCCACTCCCCAGGCCTCGCCACAACCTCTCCTCTCCCTTGAGGGTCACAACCGCTGAGGACGGAGGGGCTAGAGGTTTCCAGCACATGACGTGGGGACTAGGCTTCCAGACTAAGCCCAATCACCACGTTGGTGAAGAACTCCATGGGGCCATGCCGTGATCCAGACCGGCAAGATGGGGCGACAGATGGGAGCAGGAGTCGGTCTTGACGCAATTCATTGACCTGGTGCAGATTGAGGTGCAGGCCGGCCATGGGGGGGACGGCATTGTGGCCTTCCGTCGGGAGAAATTCGTGCCGGCGGGTGGTCCGGCCGGTGGAGATGGCGGGCGCGGTGGAGACGTGATTCTGGAGGCCACGGCCAACTTGCAAACCCTGCTGGACTTCAAGTACAAGCGCCGCTTTGCGGCTGTTGATGGCCGACGGGGTGGTCCCAAAAATCGCACCGGGGCCAGCGCCCCACCCCTGCTGGTGAAGGTGCCCTGCGGTACGGAGGTCCATGACCCGGGGAACAACACCTGGCTGGGAGACCTGACCACACCGGGACAGCAGCTCTGTGTCGCCACGGGGGGACAGGGCGGCTTTGGCAACACCCGCTACCTGAGCAACCGCAACCGGGCTCCGGAACAATGCACCAGCGGCCGTCCAGGCCAGCAACGGCAACTGCGGTTGGAGCTCAAACTCCTGGCGGAGGTTGGGCTGGTGGGTTGTCCCAACGCAGGCAAAAGCACCTTGATCCGTGCGCTCTCCGCAGCGCGCCCCAAGGTGGCGGACTATCCTTTCACAACACTGACGCCCAACCTGGGGGTGGTGCGGCGCCCAACGGGCGACGGCACGGTGTTTGCCGATATTCCCGGTCTGATCCAGGGCGCCGCCCTGGGGGTTGGCCTGGGGCATGATTTCCTGCGCCACATCCAGCGCACCCGTCTTCTGGTTCACTTGGTGGATGCTACAGCAGAAGATCCCTGCAGGGATGGAGCCGTGGTGCTTCAAGAGCTGGCGGCCTATGACCCCACCCTGCTGGATCGTCCCCGTCTACTGGCTCTCAACAAGAGTGACGCGGTGGAAGCCGACCGATTGGAGCACCTGACCACAAGCTTCACCCAACACTTCCAACAGCCCTGCCACTCGATCTCCGCCATCACGGGCCAGGGCTTGGAGCAGCTCAAGCAGGACATCTGGGATCGCCTGGCAACCTGCACGTGACATCAACCCGGCGGTGGCTGGTTGTCAGGACGCAGGGCAGCGGCCCAGGGACGAAAAAGCGGGAAGAGTGACGGGGCCGCAACCGTCAACAGGGGATAGCTCACCGTTGCCAGTTGGGCGCCGGACGCGGCGGGGAAAGGGTGCTTTGCCAGCGGTTCAATGGGACAGCCCAACTCCTCCAGCACCAGCCAGGCGGCAGCCAGGTCCCAAATCTTGGGCGATGCCTCCAGGGCGCCGAGGCTTTGCCCCAAAGCCACGCCGGCCATATTGGTGCTGGCCACCCCAAACATGCGCAACTTGCAAGGGAACCGATGGCCCGAGCGGCGCTGCAAGACCACCATGCTGCGGGTGCAGAGACTGGCGCAGGCATTGGGGGTAACCACGTCCGTTGGCGGCTGGAGACGACGGCCGTTGCGCTCAACGCCTTCTCCCTGTACGACAATGATCCGCTGGCGCAGCGGGGGGATCTCCAGCCATCCCATCATGGGACGACCCCGGTGCAGCAAGGCCAGGGAGATGGTCCAGTGGGGGATGCCGTAGGCGAAGTTTGTGGTTCCATCCAGGGGATCCAGAACCCAGGCCCACTCCTGCTGGGGAACCTGTGTGCTGCCCTCTTCGCTCAGCACCCCCGTGGCGGGGAAATGGTCCTGCAACCACTGGCTGACGGTCTCGTCACTCCAGCGATCACAGGCTGTGATCAGGGAGCCGTCGACTTTTCTCTCGGCCCCGATCCGGCCAAAGTCCTCCATCTGCCGTGCAGCCACACGGTCCAGAAGAGGACCCAGTTGCTCTTGCCAGGCGGCAATGGTTCTCTGCATGGGACAACCTCAGTCCAGTTCCAGAGCCAGCACTTTGGCCAGCGTGCCGGCCGTGTCCCCGCGGAATTGATGCACACGCACAGCACCCAGGGACCACGTGGCCGCTGCCATGACGAGGACTTCAATGAACAGCACGAAGCCATAGGCAGGGAAGGCCGGTGGAAGCCAGGTTGTCCCCAAGCCGTCGGGGATAACAGCATGGCCAAGGTCCAGCAGGCCCCCACCCATGAGCTTGCCCAGGCCCCGGGATAAGGCCTGAGCCAGGGCCCAGGCCCCCACAAACGTGCCGGCGGCCTCTGGCAGGGTCAAATCCAGCATGAGGGAGAGGGTGGCGTTGGTGGCAATGCCGGCGGCAAGACCGAACAACACCATCACCACCTGCAACACCATGACCTGCCCGGTACACCCTGCCAGAAGCAGCAACGCCAGCGAGAAGGTGGTCAACTGGCAGCCCAGACGGGAACTGGCCATCTTCCCCAGCCTGGGGGTGATCAGAAACCCTGCCAGGAGCAGGCCCAGCAGCGTGCCGGTTCCCCAGAGGGCGTTAAGGATGGTGGTTTTGGAAATGGGCAGACCAAAGACGTCCGCCCCATAGCTCTCCAGGATGGGATCCTGGAGGAAAACCCCCAAGGCAAACAGCACCAGAAAACCGAAGAATACGAAGGTCTGGCGGCTGGAGGTGAGCAAGGCCCATGTGCGCGGCAGGGTCATCGCCTCTTCAGAGTTCCGGTTTCCACTCCGGGAGCCGCCCCGGGGCTCCATCCCCCAGCAGGCCACGATGGTCAACGTCACCACCACCACAGCCAACTGGACCATGAAGCGTTGCAAAGCAGGTTGCAGCACTGCTGGATCCGTCACCCCGTCCACGCTTCTGAGGGTGATGGAGATGCAAATGGCCCCAACGATGATGCCAACGGTCAACATGCACCAGATGATGCCCACGGCACGGGGACGTTCCGTTTCTGTGGTGCGGTCAATGACCAGAGCCAGATAGGGCGTCGTGGCCATGGCCACAGCCAGACCAAACAGGGCAAACAGTCCGCAGAGTGCAGTGGCGCCACCCCAGAAGGCACGGCTGTTGTCCGTTGCAATGGCATGGCCCACAAAGAAGATCAGCGGAATGGAAAGCACCGCGATGAGGCAATAGAAGACGGCGCCGGTCACCACGTAGGGAACGCGATAGCGCCCTTGAAACGGCTGTGCGTCGGAGAGTTGGCCAAACAGCACCCGGCTTGGGGCCACCAACTGCTCAAAGGCCAGAGCGCCGCCCACCAGCAAACCGGGGAACGCCAGCTCGGTGAGCATGATGCGATTCAGCAGGCCCGCAAAGACCACCGCCATGGTGCCCAGACAGCCTTGGAACAAGCCAAGCCGAAGCACCTGCAGCAGGGACAGGCTGGATGGACTGGCCGGGGAATCGAGAGACTGGTTGCCCCTGTTGACGCCTCGGGGAGGGGAAGGCACCACGGTTCTGCGGTCTCGGGGAAGTGAAGGGTTGTTCTGGGAGCAGGCTAGGGCTGGGTCGGCAGACCTGTATAACGGTGCAACTGCGCCAGGCTCAGGTTGTAGTCCAGGACCGCCTGAGCGTGATGAATGGCGGCGCGGGTCAGGGCGTCCTGCTGATCAATCAGGTCTTTCTGGGTGCCAACACCAGCCTCGTAGCGGGCAGTGGTGAGATTCAGGATCTCTTGCTGAGTCGTCACTTGTCGGGCCCGCAGCTCCAGGGTGTCCTCCTGGGCAGACACGGTGTAGAACGCCTTCTCCACCTGCTGCTGGAAGGTGTTAAGGGCATCCGCCAAGAGTTGCTCCTGCCTCTGCGCCTCCAGGCCCCAGCGGCGAGCACTGGCCTGGGCAGATCCTCCGTCGTTGAGCGGCACCGCAAAGCGCATGCCCAGGGCAGTGGAGATCCTTCCCCTGAAACTGCTTTCAACTGTCGAGGCGCTGGAGAGCACGTTGCCGGACGCCTGATACCAGGACCCCATCACAAAGAACGAGAGGGTGGGCTGAAGTGCAGCCAGAGCCTCCTTGGCCTGTTCTTCCCGCTCCTGGATGGCAGAAAAAAATTGTTGCAACTCTTCGCGGGTCGCCAAGGCGGCGGCCAAGCTCTCCCCCAGGGTTGCGGTCCAGCGTCCCTGCCGCGTGTTGGCATCCCGTGCCGTGGGCGCCACCCCCTGGGGCAGATTCAGCACTCTGGCCAAGCGGCGGCGGGCGATGGTCTGCTGGGCCTTGGCATGGGCAAGCAAGGCTTCGTCCTCGGTCAACTGGGCTTGGACCTGCAGAACATCCAGACGGGAAGCTACTCCAGCCCCATGGCGAGCACGGCTGATCTTCAAGTTGGCCTGAGCAGCATCAACTGCTGCGGAGCGCAGGTCTACCTCCGCATCCATGCGCTGGACCTCATAGTAGGACTCCGCCACCTGCAGCTTCACGTCACGCTGCAAGATCTGGTGTTGCATCCTCGCCTGCGCAAGCTCATGGTGCTCCACCGCAACGCGGGCCTCCCGCTGGGGGTCTCTCCACAACCAGGTTGCCTCCAGGTTGACGTTTGTTTCCAGTTCGCCACGGGGATAGGAGGTCTCGGGGCTGTATTGGTGCTCCAGCGCCAATGCCGGCAACCCTGAGGATGATCTCAGAGTGACTTGCGGCTTCCAGGCCCGCAAGGAGGCCTCCAGCTTGGCCTCCCGCGATTCCACTGCAAACGCCCCAGCTTGCAGGGCAGGGTGATTGACCTGAGCCAGTTGCTGTGCTTCCTGCAGGGATAGCGGCCGCAGTTGCTGGTCTTCCATGTCATCCGGCAGCCATGTTCCGGCCAGCGGCGGCGGTGCAGCCAGATCCGCCAAAGACTCCGGCAGGGGCTCCGCCGCCACAACCGCCAGCGGTTGTGCGCCAGCCAGAAAGGTACTCACAAGTAAACGAGACACGCATTGACGAGACCGTCTCAACACCTGCCAAAACCCAACAGGCAACATCCTAAGTTTGGAAAATTCAGTTGTCTGGTGGGCACGGGCCGCCCATGTTCCGATCATTGGTGTTGATGATCCTGATTCTCGGTCTGGGCTTTGGCGTCTACCGGGGCTGGATCATGGTGGACTGGCCCTTCATGCAGGCTGATTTCAAGTCATTCTGGGAACAGTTTGACCAGCGCTCCCAGGAGCATCGCGACCAGCAGTAGTCTCCACACCTCATCCCGCCGCCAGCTTTCCCATGGGGTTCAGCCGGCCAGGAGGCCGTCGGCACGATGGTGAGTTGGGTTGAATGTTTCCCCTCTTTCTTCAGCAAGAGTGGCCACGAGGCCCTCGCGATAGGTGGGATAACGCAGCGCATAGCCCCAGGAGAGGAGCCTGCGGTTACTGACACGGCGGTTTTCACGCCAGAAGCTTTGGGCCATGGGTCCCATGGTGGCTTTCACGTCCTGATAGCGCTCATAGGAGGGCAGCTTGCAGCCCAGCAGGTGGGCGGCCAGACCCAGGAGTTCGCTACTGGGGCAGGGCAGGGCATCACAGACGTTGACCACCGTGTCACGGTATCCGTGGCGCTGACACCAGAGAATGGCTCCCACCACGTCGTCCACGTGGACCCTGGAAAACACTTGGCCCGGTTTATGGATCAGGCGGGCCCGGCTTTCACGGAGCCGGGAAAAAGGACTACGGCCGGGCCCGTAAATCCCGGGCAGGCGCAAGATCAGAGGCGCCAGTCCGGACGCCCTCCACACTGCTTCACAGCCGATGCGATGACGGCTTCGGGGGATGAGGGAGCGCGGAGGCAGCGATTCATCCGCCCAGCTTCCTTGTAGATCCCCGTAGACCCCACTGGTGGAGAGGTAGCCCACCCATGGGGGCGCTTCCTGCCGTAGGGCAGCCCCCAGCTGATCCTGCACGGGGTCAACACCGGCTTCCCCGGGGGGAATGGTTGAGAGCACGGCCGTAAAAGGACCCAGTGGGCCGAGGTCAGGGGCAATCCCCTGTGAACTGTCAAAAACAACCGCCTGCGGTTGGGGCCGCAGGCGAGGGGAAGAGGTGTTGTGGTCCACCGTCACTGCTGGCTGGTGGATGACGTGCCGGTTGGTGCCGGCGCGGTGGGTCACCACGACCTCATGCCCCAGATCCAGGAGCAAATCCACCAGACGCATGCCGCAATAGCCGCCCCCCAGGACCAACCAACGCTCAGCCATCACCCCCCTTCCTGCAGATGACCTCCACGCTGAAGTGGAAGTCCTCTTGAACATCGGGGGTGGAGGTCAGCGTGGCCACGGTCTTCTCCAAATCAAAAAGCTTCTGGCAGGCTTCAGGTTCCTTGCCGTAATGCTGCCAGACGATGAAGCGATCCATATGGGCCCGCAGCAACCGGGGATGGCTGGCCACGATATGGTCACAGACGGCCATATGCTCACCAGGGTCAAGGGGCTCCCCACCAAATTGGGCCAGGCAGCCGCTGGGCAAGGGCCTGGCTTGCGGAAGCTCCCCACCAAAGCCACAACCGCCGAGAAGGGCCAGAAAGCCCACCAGGGCGCGAGAAGCATGAAAATGCCTTGTCATTCCTGCCACTGCCAAGCCCGGCACGTCCTATGGGCCACCGGAGGAGCCCCCTTGGCCCGTGGTCAAGAATCGCACAAGCAGGGGCATCACCACCAGCACCGTCAGCAAGCGCACAGTATGCAGGGCCGCCACCGTGGCCCCGAGCCCCAGTTCCTCTCCGGCCAGGCTCATGCCTGTGAGGCCACCTGGCGCTGCACCCAACAATCCTACGGCCAGCTTGATCCCCAACACCCGACTGCTCCACCAGCCAACCACAATCCCAGCAGCGAGAAGGGCCAGCGTGATGAGAACAGCAGGTCGCCAGAGATGGCGCATCTCTTGCAACGTGGCGGTTGTCAGGCCTGAACCAATCACGATGCCAACGGCGATCTCCACCATGGTTCGCGTCCCCGTGGGCCAGTGGATGGTGGGCAGGTTGGGAACCAGACGCACCAGGGTTGCCCCCAGCAAGGCGCCCACGAGGGGAGCGGCAGGAATCCGGGTGCCGAGGGCCAGAAGTCCCAGCCCCAACCCTGCGGAAATTGTCAGAAGTCCGGGCAGGTACTTGACGCTGTCCATTCAATCTCCATACCTTTCTTCATTCTGTTGCGAAGTCGTCTTACTTGAGGGCGCGTCCCAATGGCCGCAGATTGGAGAGCAAGGTGCCAGAATAAGAAGAAAGTAAAGCCATGGAAACGCTCTCTGTCTCTGCCTCGACCGTCGCCTTCTCCGAGCAGGACCACCAACTGGAAAAGCTGGAATTTGCACTGGCTCTTGCCCTCTCAGAGGGTTGTCACGACAAAGCCCACCACCTTCGCTCCTGTATTGAGGCGCTAGGAGATCACGGCGAGGAACCTGGAACCTGATCCTGGCTGCACTACTGTCCATGGTTCTCTCATCCATCGATGCACACGCTTCCTGCTACAGGCAATAAGGCCAAATTGCTGGATAAGGCCCGTCATCTCTTTGATCAAGCGGAGTTGATGGCAGGAAAAGGAGATCTCAAGAAGGCCGCAGAGTTGATTGTTCGTGGTCTCCACTGTGAACATCGCGCCGCACGGCTGGGGCCTCAGGTTCTTCAGTTGATCAAGTCTTCATGAGCCATGGTCCCGCCAGTGGTCCGTTGCCAACCGGACGCCTTTTGCCGTCCACCCTGCACCTTGTGGGCCTGCTCTGGATTGTCCATATCCTGCGGCTTGCCCTGTCCTTTGTGGGCCTACTCTCTCGCCAGGCTTCCGCTCGGATCTTCGGCATCCACCCTGGCAGCGGAGTGACCGATCTCTGGACCGTTTTCACTGCTCCCCTGGTCCATGGGGACTGGCGGCATTTGCTTGGGAACAGCGTCTCTCTGCTGATTCTGGGCAGCTTGGTGGGCCTGCAGGGTCGGGGGCAACTGTGGCAGGTGTCCATCATCAGCGCAATGGCGTCGGGCGTGGGGATTTGGCTGGTTGCTCCCCATAACACGGTGCATGTGGGGGCCAGCGGCATTGTCTTTGGCTACTGGGGCGCCCTGCTCTTGATGGGCTGGTTTCAGCGGCGCCCCCTTGGCATCCTGCTCTCCATTGCCTGTCTGGTTCTATTCAGCGAGATGGTTGTTGGTCTGTTCCCGGGAGCGCCGGGGGTGTCCTGGCAGGGCCATCTGTTTGGATTTCTGGGTGGTGTGCTGGCAGCCCGTCTCATGGATCATGGCCAGAGGCCTGGGGAGAGCTGACAGGCGGAACGGTTTGTCCAGCACAACCGAAACCACCTGCTGCCGGCTCTCAACCAGGCACTCTTGCGCTAGATGCCGACGTAAATCCCTGAGCCAACGATGAAAGGACTGTTGAGTCCTGGCAGCATGAAAGAGGAAACGTAGCCGACTTTGGGGGAGCCAATCTCTTCGTCACCCTCAATCGCCGGATCATCGTAGTAGTATTCAACGTACCCGCTGCCAGTGGTGCCCGCGGAAATGAGAGCCTGAACGAACTGGAAGCCATTCACGTCCTCCCGATCCAAATTCACGGGCTTGCCCTCTCGATGTGGCTCCGAGCCATGGAACACGATGATGCCCTCATCACTTACGACCCAAACGTAAGTAGAACCTGACCGCCAATCACCCTCAGCCCGGAAGGCATTCTTGGTGCCGGACAGTCCAGTGTAGTTCTCCGTCAAGTAAGCCGACTGGAAGGCCTTAGTCGATTCTTCGACGAAAATGCGCAGGGTCTCGCGGTCCACAACTTCGGAAGCTGTAACTTCAGGACGGGGCAGATCTGCGACGGGATAGGGGAGATGGGAGAGATCCTGCTCGTATCCCCCCACCAGCAACAGTGTCTTCCCAGACCAGGCTGAGTCGTAGGTGGCAGCATAGCTCAGCTTGCGGAGCGGATCATCGGGTCGAGTTGGGTCGTCCCAATGGTATTCAACGAAGCCACCCCCGCTCTTTGCCTTCGCAAGGAATTCCTCGAAGACCTTCTTGCCGCTGCTGTCCTCCACAGCAGCCAGATTCTTGTTCTCTGCGCTGGGGTCGTCTCCGTGCCAGATGATGCTCCCGTCCAGTGTTAAAAGCATCAAGAACAGCGGACCGGAGTTCCACTCACTCCCTTCGGTCTGCACCAGGCCTTTGAAGGCCATAATATCACTGAGATTCGTCAGGCTGAGGAAGTGGCTCACTCCGCCTTCGACAAAATCCCTGAGGGTTTCCCGATCAACCACATCGCTGGCGGCCACTGCTGCATTGGCCAGAGTCCAGGGGCGTGCGCTTAAAGGACGTGCCTTGAAGAAGATGCTGCAGATCAACGTGGCCATGAGCACCGAGCCCAGGCCACATGCGACGCTTCTCAGCCACTTCCCTGCCGAACGTCCTGCTAAAGCTATTTTGCTTCTGGGAACTCTAGCGGATTTTAGCCGGTCTGGCGGCCATGGCCCGAATCAGGTCAGCCCGGCTGATCACCCCGATGGGTTCTCCCTGCTCCACCACGAAGAGCCTCTCGGTGCCGGCGTCATGGAGCAGTGCTGCGGCCTCTTGCAGGCTGAGGGTTGGCGCACAGGTGTGAGGGGAGCGGTTCATGACGGCGCCAGCGGTTTCACCAAGGGCCTGATGAACGTCCCGCTCCCAGCGCAGGGGGTTGCGCAGGTAAATCACGCTATCCAGAAAGACCATGTAGGGACCCGGCTCCAAACCGCTTTCCCGCACCATCAGATCCTTGGTGCTGATGTCCCCCACCAACTGGCCCTGGCGGTCGCACACTGCCAGGCCACTGATGCGGGAAGCATTGAGCATCTGGATCACGTCTGTCAGTGCCGTATCGGGGCGAACAGACTGGACCGGTGTGGTCATGAACGCCCGGACGGGTTGGCTTTGCACCATGATGACCTCTCTGGAGTGTCCCGATTGTGAAGGAGCCGAGCCTGGGCAAGGCGCCATCCTCCGCTGCTCTGTCACATGTGCGCGCCTTGGCCAATGGCCTCACGGTGCTGAGAGGCCTCCTTGCAGTGCCTCTCCTGCTGGCATTGCAGTGGGGATGGAACTGGTGGGCCTGGTGGCTGCTGATGTTGGCTGCGGCAACCGATGCAGTGGATGGTTGGTTGGCGCGACGGAGCGGCGGCGGGTCGCCGTGGGGAGCGCGTTTGGATCCCCTCTGCGACAAGTTATTGCTACTGGCCCCACTGCTGTGGTTGGCTGGCCAGGGGACCGGGGCAACCGGCGACAGCATCTCCGCTATCCCGACGCCTCTCTGGGCCGTCTGGCTTCTATTGGCCCGGGAGTTTCTGGTGACCGAGTGGCGAAGCCGTCATCCCCATGGAGCGCCAGCCCGGTGGAGCGGCAAGCTGAAAACCATCAGTCAGTTTCTTTGTTTTGGCTTCCTGCTCTGGCCAGGCTCGGCCCAGGCAGTGACAGCCGCCGTTGGTGGCGGACTGTTTTGGGTGACCCTTGCCATGGCTTGGCTCAGTGGGGTCCACTACATCAAGTCAAGCCTGGCCTAGGTGTTCCCGCAGGGCTTGAATCATGCGGGCACTGGCGGCGGGGAAAGGGTAGCGGTGCAGGTCATGGGGCCAGACCCAGGCCACCTGCTGGTTGGCCCCAGGCCGAGCGTCTCCAGCCACCACGCGACAGAGATGAACCGCAAAGGTGAGCCGCCGGTGGGTATAGGCATGGTCAAAACGTAGCAACTCCGGGCCCACGGCCACAGCCAAACCCAGATCCTCCTGCAGCTCGCGCACCACGGTGTCGGCCATGGTCTCGCCAAGCTCCTGCTTGCCGCCAGGAAATTCCCAAAGACCACCCAGAAGCCCGTCGGGCTGACGCTGGCCAATGAGCACCTTCCCCTGGTCATCCAGCGCAATGCCCACACCAATCATGACATGGGGAATGGGTGCGGGAGCCTGACGCACGGGAAGTTGGTGTTGGATCCCCTTGATGTAGGCACGACAGTGGCCCCGCCAGGGGCAGCAGTGGCATAAGGGCGCCCGCGGGCGGCAGACCAGGGCACCCAGGTCCATCAGAGCCTGGTTAAAGTCCCGCGCCCTTTTGCCGCCCAGGAGCAGCTCCACCATGGTCCAGAACAGGGCGGTGTCCTGCCGGGGTGGTGCTGGAAAGGCCAGAAGGCGCGCCAGCACGCGTCTCACGTTGCCATCCAGAATGGGATCAGGACTGTTGCCGGCCGTGGCGGCAATGGAGGCTGCCGTGGTGCGGCCGATGCCGGGAAGCTGCTCAAGACCAGCGCGGTCCCTGGGAAGTGGACGCCCGGCTGCCACCAATCGGGTGGCCACCTCATGGAGTCGCCGTGCCCGGGAATAGTATCCCAACCCTTGCCAGCAGTGGAGCACGTCCTGCCGGGATGCAGCCGCCAGGGAGGCCAGATCCGGAAACCGCTCCAGCCAACAGCGCCAGAAGGGGAGCGCCACTGCCAACCGGGTCTGCTGCAGCATCACCTCCGCCACCCAGATGGGATAGGTGGGGAGTGGGTCGTCGGGTCCAGGCTGGCGTCCGTCGGGCAGCAATCGCCACGGCAAATCATGGCGTCCATGGCGTGCCCACCAGCGTAAAAGACCGGAAACCAGCCCAGGGGCAACAGGACGCAGCCAGACTTCCTGCTGTTGAGCAAATGCCTTGGACCATGGTTGGGGCAGCATCGCCAGCGCCAAGCTGGGCCATGCACGCTAGGGTAATTGACCGTGGATCTTGGCCATGGATCAACCGCGGCGGATTGCCATTGCCTTGGGGGATCCCGCCGGGATCGGGGCAGAAGTGGTGCTGAAGGCCCTGGCCAACCGGCGCGTTCAGGAGGCGGTGGAGCCTGTGCTGTTTGGCTGCCGCCGCTGGCTCCTGGAGCAATACCACACTCTGCGGCAGCGGGGACAGCGGGTGGTGGATCCTCGGGACCTGCACCTGGTGGACGTGCCCCTGGCGGAGCCGGTCCACTGCGGCCAGGCCACGGCAAGGGGTGGGGCCGCCAGCTTTACCTGGCTGACCACTGCCTGCCGTGCGGTGCTGGCGGGGCGCTGTCAGGCCCTCGCCACCGCACCCGTTGCCAAGTACTGCTGGCAGGCCGCTGGTCATGCGTACCCGGGGCAGACCGAGCGGCTGGCCCAACTAGCAGGGGGCGTCAAGGTGTCCATGCTGTTCACCGCCCGCTCACCCCAACGGGACTGGCGGCTCAACACCCTGCTGGCCACAACCCACGTTCCCCTCAAGCAGGTGGTCCGGACCCTGTCCCCAGCGCTGGTGCAGCATCAACTCACCGTGCTGGACCGTTTTTGTCGTCAATGTGGCTCGTCCCGTGGGCAGCCGGTTCTCAAGGTTGCAGGCCTCAATCCCCATGCTGGGGAAGCCGGCCATCTGGGCACGGAGGAATGTGATTGGCTCGAGCCCTGCCTGAAGGAGTGGCAGGCCCGACACCCCAGTTGCACTGTTCTAGGGCCTGAGCCCCCGGATGCCTGCTGGTTGGATGCGGGCCTGGCCTGGCAGGGCCATGGCCACGCTGCTGATGGCTACCTGGCCCTCTATCACGATCAGGGACTGATCCCCACCAAGCTGATTGCCTTCGACGAAGCAGTCAACACCACGCTGGGGCTCCCGTTTATCCGCACCTCACCGGATCACGGCACGGCGTTTTCCCTGGCGGGTCAAGGACTGGCCAGGGAGGGGAGCATGGTGGCCGCCTTGTTAGCGGCGGCTGAATTGCAGCCACTGCCAACATCCCGGCACTGATGTTTATCCTGGGGTCAGGCCTCGTTCTCCCAGTCCCACCCTTATTGGGTACGCCGTTGACTGGGGCAGGAGGCAGGATTCTTGAGTGTATTGATATTGTCTTGCAGTTCATTAATTTTTCAAACGCCCACGTTACCCTGTTCATTTATTTTATTTGGGAATCTCAAAGAATAGGGGGATGGGGCCTTAAGAAGAAAAAGTTGCTATAAACACCACCAGGGCACCTCGAAAAATCACCGCCCTACCCACCCGGAAACGCCTACTGGCCCATGAAGACCTTCGCCATGACTGACTTTCTCATGGAGAGAAGGTATCCAATAAGAGGCCGTTGAAAAATCCTTGGCGTGCCGTAAAATGAGTCAACTGCTGCCGCCAAGTTGAGGGGATCAGCAAGAGGGGGACAATTTCCCTGTTCTCCTACGTCTCGATCGAGGAGAGAATCCTTGCAAAGCATCCGCTGCGGCAGATACGGTCGCTGGCGAATGAGGCATTGAAGCGTCTGGACAAGACGTTTGACCAGTTGTACGCTTGTTCTGGTGGTCCATCGATCCCACCCGAGCAGTTGTTGCGGTCGCTGTTTCTGCAAGCCATCTATGGCCTGCGCTTCGAACGGCTCTTGTTGAAACAATGGGACGACAACATGGTGTGCCGCTGGTTTGCGGGGCTGGGAGCAGGCGATCCCATCTGGCATCACCCCAGCTTCAGCAAGAACCGGGAGCGACTGCTGAACAGAAGGTGCTGGCTCGATTTCTGGAGACACTGCTGGGGATGGAGGAGGTCAAACCACTGCTGGGCAACGGCCATTTTTCCTGGGTCATGTCCCCATGGACAACCGTCACCCTTGGTGGTGGACAGCCGCTTGACCCTGGCGAACGGCTACGGCGAACGGGAGGCTGCTCAGCAGATGGTGGCCGCTCTGGCGCCAGAGCACCCCCGAACCATATGGCGCCGACAAGGGCGATGACACCAAAGGGTTCGCCCTTCCTGCGCTGGCGTGGCGTCACGCCTCATATTGCCCAGCACACTAATCGCGTGGGGAGGATCAGCCATTGATCAACGCACCACCCGCCATCAAGGTTACCGACAATCGCTGAATGCACGAAGAGGGATGGAGAAGATATTAGGCTGGATCCAGCAGGCAGCCGGCTTACGGCAATGCAAACACCGAGGACGAGGCACGGTGGGTGGGGTCTTCTTGCTCCACGTGATCGCCTGCGATAGGGTCTACTTCAGCAACATCCTCAAAGCCAAGGTAGCCGTAGCATGAACAGCACAATTGCTCCTATCAGGATCTATAGTTGGCGCCGGTGAGATGACAATCAACTCATAACGATGCCAATCCCTATGTCGCCAACGCCAACGGGACTCTTCCCCAGCGCTAATAACAACAATTCCTGCCGCCGCCCCCTCTCCCCACAGGAAAGTTATTTCAGGACGATATATGGGCGTAGCATGATTGAGTGTGTCACCAGGGCGTTAAGGGGCGCCCATCATCTTCTGCCCCAAGCGCTCCGCCACACTGTTCACGTCCTTGTCGCCCCGGCCGGAGCAGTTGATCACTACTTCCGTTCCTGACGGGAGGGTGGGGCAGAGGCTGTCCAGCCAGGCCAGGGCATGGGCTGTTTCCAGGGCGGGGATGATGCCCTCCAACTGGCTGAGCCGCTGCAGCGCCGCCAGGGCCTCCTCGTCGGAGACGGCCACGTAGTCGGCCCGGCCAATGTCTTGCAGATAGCTGTGCTCCGGACCCACACCAGGATAGTCCAGGCCGGCGCTGATGGAATGGGCTTCCAACACCTGGCCTTCCCCGTCCTGAAGCAGCAGACTCATGGCCCCATGGAGCACACCCGGACGGCCTGCGGTCAGCGTGGCGGCATGGTGGCCACTGGCCACCCCCTTGCCAGCGGCTTCCACCCCAATGAGCCGCACCCGCTGGTCCTCCACAAAGGGATGGAACAGTCCCATGGCATTTGACCCTCCCCCTACGCAGGCCATGAGCACGTCGGGATGGCGACCAAAGGCCTCCTGGCACTGACCCTTGGTTTCCTCCCCAATGATCCGGTGAAAATCCCGCACCAACTGGGGATAGGGATGGGGACCGGCCACGGAGCCCAGGATGTAATGGCTGGATTCCACATGGGTGACCCAGTCGCGAATGGCTTCGCTGGTGGCTTCCTTGAGGGTGGCCGTCCCCGCCGTAACAGGCCGCACCTGGGCACCTAACAAGCCCATGCGGAACACGTTTAACGCCTGACGCCGCATGTCTTCGGCGCCCATATAAATGACACACTCCAGGCCAAAGCGGGCACAGACCGTGGCGGTGGCCACCCCATGCTGGCCGGCGCCGGTCTCTGCCAGGATCCGTGTTTTTCCCATGCGACGCGCCAGGAGCACTTGGCCCAGGGCATTGTTGATCTTGTGGGCGCCGGTGTGGTTGAGATCTTCCCGCTTGAGCCAAAGGCGGGGACCACCGTCAGGGCGTTGGTAGTGCTCCGTGAGTCGGGTGGCCCCGTAGAGGGGGGTGGGCCGACCCACGTAGGTGCGCAGCAGGTGGTTCAATTCCTCTGTGAACGCCGGATCCCGCCAGGCCTGAGCGGCAGCCTGCTCCAACGCCTGCAGGGCGGGAATCAGGGTTTCCGGCACATACTGTCCCCCAAACGGCCCAAAGCGGCCCCGGCTGTTGGGTCGCGTGGCGGGGGATAGGGCCTCTCCACTGATGAGGCCAGGCTGGGAGGGGGTCAAGGTGGTGAGCACAATAATGGAACCAGGCTAGCCGTGGTGGCATGGAGTTTCCATGTTGACCTCTGCCCGGAAGCTTTTGAGATCTTCTTTGGCTTCAGCGCGAAAACTCTTGAAATTCTCGCTGACCTCTGCTCGGAATCTGCTGATGTCTGCCTTTATCTCAGTGCGAAACCCACGCAGCTCTGCTAGAAAGCTCAAGGCAACCGCACCCACCAGGGCAGGGGTAAACCATTGGTGGATGCCTTTTTCCGCAGGCTTACCAAAGACAAGGATGGCAAGGAGAATTGCGATACCGCCCAAAAGAGTATACATGCCCCATGGGGGACTGGCTTTTTCCACAGGCTTGTTTTTTGAGAGTGCTGAATGCCATGGCCGGTGGTATTACAGAAACACTTTAGCAGTTCCCGCTCCAACAGCGGTCAAGCCGAAACGTCACCACGCACGAAAGGGATCAGGACCATTGCGGCCGCACGGACCGCCATGTTGATGCCCTGCATGGCAATCCTGCCGGTTTCCGCTGCTGCCAGCGACAATCCCAGTATCACCATTGAGGAAAAAACGAAAAAGAAACCGGCCATCCACGCAAATCACGGTGCGCTGGCTGCGGTCATCAGCTTTTTCATCGCGCAAAACCTGCGAGCTTCTCCGGTAAAAAACATCCAGATCGATGGGCATCACCGCCCCTTCAGTCTTGGGGTGGCCACCATCACCCCCACGAGAAGGGGAAGATGCAGACCAATGAGCACGTTACGAGCCAGCTCCGGCTGCTCGGCAGCGTTGATGACGGTGTTGATGATGCCCACGTAGGCCGTGGTGAAGAGGGCCAACCCCATGAAGGAGAAGCGATGATGGGTGGCGAAGCGCAAGGTGCGCAGGGTGAGCAGAGAGACAACAACAGCAAAAGGCACCAAAAGGGCGATGATGGCCAACTCCATTGACGGCTCCTCCTAAATTCTATGCAGAGAATTTAATGGATGGCTGTGGGGTCATGGAAGCCCCGCCCTCTTCTTCGCAAGCGTTCGTTACGATCAGTAACTTCCCCCGGGTGGTCCTGCTCCTGCCGCCCGTGCAATCCCCCACCACAAGGGTACCGTCCCCAGCTACCTTGGGCCGCGCAGCAGGCTTGTCCCATGACCGCTAGCGCCACGACTCCTCAGGTGCATCACGTTCCCCTGGCCACCCCTTTCCAGGACCAAAAGCCCGGCACATCGGGTCTGCGCAGACCCACTCCCGTGTTTCAGCAGCCCCACTACCTGGAAAGCTTCCTTGAGGCTGTCCTGCAGATCCTGCCAGGGGTGCAGGGGGGAACGCTGGTGGTGGGAGGAGACGGGCGCTACGGCAACCGCCGGGCCATTGACGTGATCCTCCGCATGGCCTGTGCCCACGGGGTAGGCCGGGTCGTCACCACCACAGACGGCATCCTCTCTACACCGGCCGCCTCCCACCTCATTCGCATCAGCACCGGCTGCGTTGGCGGCATCATCCTTTCCGCCAGCCACAATCCCGGGGGGCCGGAGGAGGATTTTGGCGTCAAGGTCAACGGCGCCAACGGTGGCCCGGCCACAGAGCAACTGAGCGACGCCGTTTACCAGGCCACTTTAACGCTGCAGGGCTACGCCATTGCGGAGGCGGCAGCCATTCCCCTGGATCGGCCTGGCCGCCACCGGTTGGGGACCACGGCCGTGGAGGTGGTGGATGGTGTGGAGGACTTCGTGGTGCTGATGCAGAAACTGTTTGACTTTGATCAACTCCGGGATTTTCTCGGCAGCGGGTTCCCCGTCACCTTCGATGCCCTCCATGCGGTGACGGGACCCTATGCCCGGCGAATTTTCGAGAACCTGCTGGAGTTGCCCGCCGGCACAGTACGCCATGGGGCGCCCCTGGAGGACTTCGGCGGCGGTCACCCTGATCCCAATCTCACCTATGCCAAACCCCTGGCTGATGCGTTGCTGCAAGGGGATGAGTTCTGCTTTGGGGCAGCCTGTGACGGGGACGGGGATCGCAACATGATCCTGGGCCGTGGGTGCTTCGTGAATCCCAGCGACAGCCTGGCGGTGATCACCGCCCATGCCACCCGGGTGAAAGGCTATCGGCAAGGCCTGGCTGGCGTGGCCCGCTCCATGCCCACCAGCGCCGCAGTGGACGTGGTGGCCGAGACGCTGGCCATCCCCTGCTATGAAACCCCCACCGGCTGGAAGTTCTTCGGCAACCTGCTGGACGCGGGCAAGATCACCGTCTGTGGTGAGGAAAGCTTCGGCACCGGCTCAGACCACGTGCGGGAAAAGGACGGTCTCTGGGCGGTGCTGTTCTGGTTGTCCATCCTGGCGGCAGAGCGGTGCTCCGTGACCACCCTGATGGAGCGCCACTGGGCCACCTACGGGCGCCACTACTATTCCCGCCATGACTACGAGGGGGTGGAGAAGGCGGCAGCGACCGAGTTGTATGGAGCGCTGCAGAACCGGTTGCCCCAACTGGCAGGCCAGCCCCTGGCGGGAGACAGGATTCGCCAAGCGGATGAGTTTTCCTACACCGACCCGGTGGATGGCGCCACCAGCAGCAGCCAGGGGCTACGCATCCTGCTGGAGAGTGGCAGCCGCATGGTCTTCCGCCTCTCGGGCACCGGCACCCGTGGGGCCACCCTGCGGCTCTATCTGGAGCGCCATGAGCCCAGCAATGGGACCCTGAATTTGGATCCCCAGAAGGCTCTGGCGCCGCTGATCCGTGGGGCGGAGCAGTTGGCGGGCATCCGTCAGCGCACGGGCATGGATACACCTACCGTGATTACTTGAGGGATACCTTGGGGACACCACGACCCGTCATGTTCATCAACCCGTGGCGGCAACGGGCCAAGCACCCTCCCCATTGAGCCACGAGGCCTTCACCAGGAGAAGAGCCCGACGCGGCTGGACAGCCTGCTACAATGACCATGCCTTTGACCCTTACTTGGATGATCTTCCCTTCCCGTCTTGCCTCCATGGCCTCTATGGGTCTCTGGCTTCCATCCTTTTAGCCTCTTGCGGGGGGGGGGGCAGCAGCAGCGGCAATGGTGGAGGCGGACCTGTTGCTGGAAATGAGCTAGCAAGACCGCCACAGACTCCACAGGTTCCACAAAGACCACAATCGAGTATCAATGCTAGACCACGCCCTGGTATTAATAGTGTCACCCATTCGTCTAATTTAGATTCAAGCAATGTAACTACAGATAAAGTTACATTAAGTACTTTTAGGATTAGCAATAATGAATCTGGATTTATTGTTAAAAACGGTGATAATTGGACTAAAAGAGTAGTGAATCGTCTTTACGCAGATGAAATATTCACACCCACTGAAGTAACACGAAAATATCAGTATCAGTTAGAAGATTCTCGGGATGGTGAATATGAATTACCCGTAAATGCTAGACGTGGTAGTGACGGTCTGATAGAAGATGAAACTACTGGAAAAGGAATTTCTTTAAAAGATTATGTTAGATTTACTACTGGTGATGTGGATTTTCATGAAAGGTATAATGAATCATTTAGTTACAACAGAAGTACTGACAGAGGTACTGGAAGATATACAGTAAAAATTTATATGAAAAAAGGTCATACTGATTCTGATTATCTAGGTTATGGATATTGGTCAGATCGTCTTCGCATTGGAACTGATTATGGTCATATTGGTGTTTTTGCTCATGGTTCAGATCCTTAACAGGAACCGCTACATATAGAGCACCTGTTCAACCAATATTAGTCAATGCAAGTGATCTTGGCTTTTATAATACTGGTACAACACCGCAGCAACGGCACAATGCATGGCGCAATCATATCCTTACATATTATGATGGAATAAAGGATCTAAGTGAAATATACGGAAATGTAAACTTAACTGTTAACTTTAATGACTCAGATTCGTTGGGGAGCATTGAAGGAAGTATGAATTTCCGTGTAACATTTTTTAACGATTAATGGGATAATGACGGAGTTACAGAAGCTAATGAATTTGAGACAAGAATAATACCTGGTATAATAAATCTTGAAAGAACTAATATAAGCAACACCTATAGTGGATTTGCTGAAGGTAATGTTTCTGGCACACTTAATGGAAGAACTTATACAGGAACATGGGGAAGTCAGTTTTACGGTAACAATTCACCTGATGGAAAGCCGGAACACGTTGGTGGCACAATGGCGGCTAAAAGTGGTGACTTTTTAATTTATTCTGGTTGGACTGCTGATAAAGACAACTAACCGTAATTTCCAGGGCATCAAGGTATGATTTAAGACTCACTTGAGATCCTGAAGACTCCAGTGATGGAGTGGTTCAGGGTTGGGTGCTTAACCCGAGTTCTGGATAAGGTCAGGGTGTGGTTGAAATGGTGGGGATGGGGACGTTGCCGATGTGGACCTTGGGCTGTGCCAGGGTGTAAGCGGCCAGACAAGAGAGAATGTGGACCAGAGCATTGACGGGCGAGCGGTGGCGGGTGGGCTCCAAGCCCATGGTGGACTTCAGCACCTCAAAGAGGGTCTCGATGATAAAGCGCTTGCGCAATAGCACTCTGTCCAGCAGGGGCAGCAGGTTGTTCTTCCTGTTGCGGCGAATGCTGGTGACCCAGTGGAGGCCCCGTTGCCAGAGGCGCACCAGCAGCCATTGGGATAGATAGCCCTGATCAGCAAACACTTCCCCCCTCAGAGTAGCGGTCAAGGCCTCAAGCGGTTGGCATCAGTATGGCCTGCTGTCACCTTGAAGGCCATGAGTTGGCCCTTATGGTTCATGAGCAGATGGAGTTGGAAGCCAAAGAACCAGCCCATGGTGGTGCGATCACGCTGGGCCAGCCCTTGGAGACCCGGCTCCGGCTGATCCGCCCATTGTGGCAGATCGCCAGCTTGGCGCTCTCGGCAAAGGAGATGCCGGTCTTCTCACCGCGGAAGGATGCAGCAGCAGGTAAAATGGCAGCAGCAGGCGGGGCATCAGGCTCACAAAACGGCCATCGCCGGGGAGAGCGCCAAAGCAGGCCCGGTCCTCGTGGCTGAGGCCGTAGTGCCAGAAATGCTTGAAGTCCTTGTCGGCCTAGATGTGGAACAGCACCATGATGAAGAGCATCTCGCCGAGGGAGAGCTTGGCGCCTCTGCTGCGCTGG
>JXQG01000096.1 GCA_001007665.1 Candidatus Synechococcus spongiarum SP3
TGAGCCAGTCGTCGAGGACGTCAAACCATCCCCGCGCTGCTGGCGCGCCCCCTACAGCAATGGTCATACGAGAGAACTCTGGCAGAGCGTTGCATACGGGATTGAGCGTAACAATCCTGACCTGAAGCTGCGCTTGATTGTCACGAGTTCCAACCTCAGCCCATGGCGGGAACCCGTTCTCCATGGGACAGACCGGCCAATCTTCTGCCAAGCTACCCAGGGGAGCCATGCATCTGGCTCCACGCCCCAACCCCACCATGACCATTCAGGCCACTGCCCACTCCGATGGGCAAATCCTCCAGACCATCCAGGGATCCCGCCGCAACTCCAATGTTGCGATTGCCTTGATCACCAGTCTTGGGAGCATCGGCTTTCTTCTGGCCAGTGCGTCCAGCTATTGGGGCCTGGACCTCTTGCCCGCCAGCCATCCTTCCCAGCTTCTCTTTGTGCCCCAGGGTCTGGTGATGGGTCTCTACGGCATTGCCGGCAGCCTCCTGGCGGTATATTTCTGGATCGGCATTGTTCTGGATGTAGGATCCGGCGAGAACTGCTTCAACCAGGACAGCCGGCGCCTGACGGTGCGTCGTCGGGGCTTCCGCCAGTGGATTCAGGTGGATCTCCCCCTTGACGATATTCAGGCGGTGAAGGTGGACATCCGTGAGGGCTTGAATCCACGGCGGCGGCTGGCCCTCAAGCTGCAGGGGCGTCGTGATCTCCCCCTCACCGGCGTGGGGCAACCCATGGCGTTGGCCGAGCTGGAAGCCAGCGGCGCCCGCTTGGCCAGCTTCCTCAACGTCCCCCTGCAAGGGCTGGCCTGATCCATCCCCACAAGACCAAGACATCACCAAAGACACCCATGCAGAACCCTCTAATAAAGCCTTTGGGTCGTGCTCTATTCCTGGCCACTGTTCCTGTTCTTCTCCTCATGAGCCATGCGCAAGCAGGCCATGCACAACCGCAAAACACCATGATCGAAACCATTGGCTGCGCCAACAGCAGCGTGTCCTGCCTGGATGGCACAGCCACCATCACCATCTCCACCAGCAAGGGGGAGTTCATCGTGGAGGTGGACGGCACAGCCGCTCCCCTCACCAGCGGCAACTTTGTTGACCTGGTGAAGCGCGGCGTCTATGACGGCACGGTCTTCCACCGGGTGATTCCCGATTTTGTTGCCCAGGGCGGCGACCCTGCCAGCGCCGACCCCCAAACACCGCCCAGCCGCTTTGGCATCGGAGGCTTCACGGATCCCGGCACAGGACAGGAGCGCCGGATCCCCCTGGAGATTGCCCTTATCGGCGAGGAACAGCCCCGTTACGGCCAAGTGCTCACCGAGCCGGGCCTGCGGGATCGGTTCAAGCTGCGGCATGAACAGGGCGCCCTTGCCATGGCCCGCTCCCAGCCGCCCAATTCCGCCAGCGCCCAATTCTATGTGGCCCTAGAGGACCTGCCCCACCTGGACGGCAGCTATGCCGTCTTTGGCCGCGTGATTGCCGGCATGGAGGTGGTGCGTCAGTTGGAAAACGGCGACCGCCTGGAGCAGGCGCTGGTGGTGGAATAAGCTTCAGGGGAGAGGGACAGCCACCACCATGGGCAAGAACGGGCACGCTGGGGAAGCACGGGAGACCGTCATTCCTGAACGGGAGCACACGATTCGCCTGGGAGTGACAGGGTTGAGCCGCGCCGGGAAAACAGTGTTTATTACCTCCCTGGTTGCCAGCCTGAAAAACTCGAAAAACATGGTGGAGTTGGTCGCCGCCCGTGAAGGCCGGCTCAAGGCTGTCAACCTTGAGCCTCATCCGGGGGGCACCGTTCCCCGCTTCCCCTTTGAAGACCACCTGCGCACCATGGTCTCGCAGGACGAACCAGCCTGGCCTCCGGGAACAAAACGACTGAGCAAGTTACGCCTTTCCCTGCGCATTCAGAGGAAGTCCCCAGATTGGCTGGGGAGGCTTGAGGAAACGGTTTACTTGGACATCATTGACTTTCCAGGTGAATGGTTGATTGATCTGACGATGATGGATAAGAACTTTGCGTCTTGGTCTGTTGAATGCCTCGAAAGAATAACCTTTGAGGGATTGGATGGTCGAGAAGAAGCAGTGAGCTATCTTAAACAGCTTAAGCGAATTAACACCGAGGCAAATTTGAATGAAGAGGATGCTCAGTCCCTGGCCAGATCGTTCACTGCCTATCTGAAAGCGCTGAAGACCGCCGGCTATTCTCGTTGCACACCGGGGCGATTCTTGCAGCCAGGCGATCTGGAGAATGCCGCAGTTTTAACTTTTGCACCTCTATATTCACGTGACAAAGCAGTCAGGAAATCTATCTACAAGGAATTTGAAAGTCGTTTTGAGGAATATAAAAAGCAGATGATTCAATCTTTTTTTGAAAATTACCTCAGCAAGATTGATCGGCAAGTGGTCCTTGTCGACGTCATGGCAGCCATCGAAGCCGGGCCTGGTCCTTTTGAGGATCAGCGCAAAGCCATGAAGGACATCTTGAGCGTCTTTCAGCCAGGACAGAATTTGTGGCTCACGCGGTTGTTCAAAGGTCAGAAGGTGGAGAAAATCCTTTTCGCCGCCACCAAAGCGGATCATCTACACCACTCCCAACATGGCAAGCTCAGCACTTATCCAGACGGGGTTCTCAGGGAATCAGTACAAAGGGCCAACGATAAAGGCGCCAAAACGAGAGTTATGTCCATCGCCGCGCTGAGGGTCACGGAGGAGCATACGCATACCCTGACAGAGGATAACGTGAATTATCAGGGCGTATGTGGTTGGCTCCCTGACAA
The DNA here is from genome assembly GCA_001007665.1 of Candidatus Synechococcus spongiarum SP3. GTDB lineage: Bacteria > Cyanobacteriota > Cyanobacteriia > PCC-6307 > Cyanobiaceae > Synechococcus_B > Synechococcus_B spongiarum_B. The sequence goes on from JXQG01000096.1 coordinate 2,792, forward strand.
GAACGGCAGCAGGCGGCGTTGGTTTGCGTATCCAGGTACACTACCCGATATTGGTGCGTTACTGAAAGAGGCAAGAAAGGGTGAAAAGGAGTGGCGGGATGGCCCTCAATCCTTTCCGAAATTTCGACCGGAGCCCCGGAGCAGAGAGCAAACCCTGCCCCATATTCGCCTTGATAAGGCTTTGGAGTTTCTCATTGGAGACTTGCTCTAAAGCAAGGGCAACACACCAGCCATTCTGTAACCTTCCCAAAACCTGTTTCTCTCCCCAGGCCTGATGACAACCGACAACACTCAACTCCTTTCTACTGCTGGAGAGGATTCAGAACCTGATCAGGCCATGAAGAGAAGGCCAAGAAGGGCTTTGCGGTTTCCGATGCCAGAAGGGGAGAGTCCGCAATCTGCTCTGGAGACAGGCGCGAGATTGCCGGCGCCACATCCAAAGGCCTCTCTCCCATCGGCATCTGTTTCCGAAGATCCGCCTCAGCGCTCAGAACACCAACGGTCACGAGAGGAGATTCTCTCTCCTGTGGCAGAAAGCGTAGAACCCGTAGAACCTGAGAAGAAAGGAGAGGGTGGACTGGGGAGACCCTTACGGGTTCCAATGCCGGAGGGGGAAGTTCTGCAGCCTGTTCCGGATCCAGAGGACAAATCACGGCCATCAAGTTTCAAGCAGCCCCTTTCAGTTGACATTTCTTTGCCGTGGTCCACCTGGTTTTTGGGACTACTGGCAGCCACGATCCTGTTTCTGTGTGGAGTCTCTCTATGGGACGCCTTGAACGGGTTGTGGGAGCGCTCTGCCGTTGTTGGTATGGCAGGCCTTGCGTTGATGGGGCTTCTACTTGTTGTGACAACTGCTGTTGCCATCCAGGAGTGGCAAGCTATACAAAGAATCAATACGTTTGAGGAGATCCGTCAACAGGCGGAATTCTCCCTGAAGCGATCTGATGATGTGGGTGATCTGGACTCGGCGAGAAAGGCGATCAACAGGCTGATTCCCATCTATTCAAGTCGGGACGACACCCGCAGGGGAAGCGAGCGGCTGGCTGAGAGACAGGGGGAGCTCTTTGCCGCCAGTGGGCTGATTACTCTGGCGGAAACCGAGATATTGAAGGTACTGGATGATCGTTCAGAAAAGGTCATTGGAGATGCCGCACTGCGGATCGCCACAGAAACAGCGTTTATGCCTTGGCCATTGGCTGATGTTCTACTGGTGTTTCTCGGCAGTATGCAAATGTTCCGCCGCATTGCGCAGATCTATGGCAACAGGCCTGGTGTTGTGGCCAGTTGGATCTTAAGCCGGAAGGTGCTTACCCAACTGGTGGTTGCTGGCGCCCTGTCTGAAAGTGGCCATTGGATAAACGCGATGGCGGGTAGTCACTTACTCAACCTGGCCCGACCCATCGGTGAGGGGGTCACCAATGCAACCCTGCTGGCCCGCTCTGGCGTAGCTGCCATGGAACTCTGCCGTCCCCTGCCGTTCCACTCTCGTCAACGCCCCTCCGCTTCTGTTGTTCACATCATCAAGCGAGGCCTCGGAACCTGGTTGGCAAAGGATGGCCATGACACTTGATTTTTGAAAACGGTGACCGGCTGGTGCGGGCGGTGGTGACTGGACAGTCTCAGGCTCAGGGCTGATCACCAGAAAGGGAGCGGGCCTTGGCATGGACCTTGCTCCCTCCGGACCTTGCTCCCTCCGTGGATGGGCTCTTCTCTCCCTGTTGTAGCAGGGAGCTTTTCTCCAGCACGCCCCGCTAGAGGGTGAGGGAGAAGCGCAAGGCAAGGGAGTGGGCGGCAGCAGGACGAGAGTCGTTGTCCTCCTGCCGCTTGACTGTCGTCGATATCTCCCAGGCGCTTTCCTCGCCAGGCTGGACGTAAGGGGAAGTGTTCCAGTTCAGGCTGTACTCTCTTCCTCCCGGGGAGAGTCCCAAGCCGATCTCCGGCCTGACGGACAGGCCTTCTTCTCCCCAGGGAGCAAAGCTGTAGCCCAGCAGCGCCTGGAACTGCTGCCCCCGGCTGCTGGCGGCGCTGGACAGGTCCGGCAGGCTAGCGGGGGAGAGGAGAGCATCCTTGCCGGCATCCGTTGCTGCGCCCGCGCCATGCTTGAGGAAGAGGGAGGGTCCACCCCGCCCTGTGGACGGGGCGGGCTCCCACTCCAGAGAGGCGGTGATGCCCGAGGTATGGAACCCTTCCTCAGCGTGGTAGAGAAGGACGCGACCTTCCAGCTCTGCACGGATGCCCTGCCGGGGAGACGACCAGTCGAGGCCGGCGCCCAGGTCCAGGCCGAAGCCCGTCTCCGCGTCTCCGCCATCCCGCCGCAGAGCAAGCTCCGCCATGGGGGCGAGGGAGGCGTCATTCTCCAGGGGGAAGGATCGGGACGCCTGCAGGGCCAGGCGGAGACGGGAGGTGGTCGACTGGGTTGCAGCCAGATCGCCGCTCTCCTCGGAGGAGACGTTCACCAGCAGCGCATCGGCGATGCTGGTGAGGCTCAGGCCGTCTCTGCCGCCGTCCAGCAACAGACCCTCCAGACCCACAGCGGAGAGGGAGAGAGTGATGTCGGTCTTCTCCATGGCCTCCCGTCCTTCCGGGGTGATGGAGAGGTTGCCCCAGCCGTAGCCCATCATGCCCCAAACCGAGAACTGAGGGTTCAGGTCGTAGTGGCCGTAGGGGAACAGAGTCGTCAAGTTGACTTCGCTCTCTCCCTTCTGCTGTCCGGAACGGTAGGAGCTGGTGCTCCAGGAGCGGGCCAGCGCCGCACCGGCGCTCCACTGCTCCCTTCCCCAGTCCCCACCCGCCAGGGCGGTGGTCACGTTTCCGTCCAGGGAGAGGCCGTCGTCCTCCCGATCAAATCGGGCCAGGTCTCCCGTGGCCCAGAGGGAGAGTCCGGGAGCGGCGCCGTTTTCTGGCGCCAGGGTGAGATCAAAGGACGTGCCCTCCACCAGTTGCTGCTCAGTGACGACGCCCCTACCCGTGGCCCAGGCCAGCAGGTGTTGTTCGAGGGGCGTTCCCACCATGCTCTGTCCAGCCAGGTTGAACTGAGG
>JXQG01000097.1 GCA_001007665.1 Candidatus Synechococcus spongiarum SP3
CTCACCAGGGCGGATTCGATTTCCATGGTGCCCAGGCGATGGCCGGAGACGTTGATCACGTCATCCACCCGGGTGGTGGCGCCGGGGAGGGGGCGATCATCATGCCGCCGGTTTCCGTCTGCCACCAGGTGTCCAGCACAGGGCAGCGGCCACCGCCGATCACCTCCCGGTGCCACATCCAGGCTTCCGGGTTGATGGGTTTCCCCACCGTGCCCAGCAGCCGCAGGGACGACAGGTCACAACCATCGGGAATCCGGCGACCGGCCCGCATGAAGGCCCGGATCATCGTGGGCGCGGTGTAGAAGATGGTGATGCGGTGTTTCTCAGCCAGTTCCCAACAGCACACCACCACATCCCCCGCACTGGGGCAGACGTTATTCTCGGCAGCTGAAGTCTATGCTCCCCCACGCACCCGTCGGAAGATCTCCTGGGCCAGGTGTTCATGCGCAGCGCAGCGAAAGTCATCATCTTCCATCACCCTTTTCAATAGATCTTCGTTCCCCTCCATACGCGCAATGAACAGATCGTCAAGCTTACGGTTCAGGAAAGCCGCAAAGTCCGCAAAATTATTGACGCGGGCTGCCTCTGCGACGTACGCATCATTCTCTGCCGAGACCTGTATCTGGTCAAAGAAGAGTTGATCCACCTTGCTAAAGTCAGTCCCAAACCGCTCATTGAGACGGTCAAGTAAGCTGGAAAGTGTTACCTCTTCCTCCTTGGCGCAAGCTGTGCCCATATCGGTCGGTCCCTTCAGGGGGGTGACCTCGCCTTCCGCAAGGCGGATCGAGCCCTCGGACATCTGCTGGAACCGGAAGAATCGCAGCGCCACTTCGTCATCCAGAACGAAGGTCTGTCCGTCTCCTGGCAGCGGTAGCTTCCTCAGGAGTTTCCGAACAAAAGTGTAAAACTTTTCAAGCTCGCTGTCTTGGTAGGGAATGATCTGGGACAGGAAGGCGTAGAGGTTACGATAAGCTTTCAATTGACCGCGAAAGGTCTCGCGCTCTTCCTCCTCGTGGCTTTGGAAGCGCTGAACGACCACATCGAGAATCGCGTTCATTGTCTTATTGTCGGTTGCCGAATGGTGGCGCTTACTGCGATACCAGACTTTAGCAAATTTTATTACATCGATTTGCGTGAAAATCGCCCGTTCCAGCAGATGATGTTGCAGCTCAGACAAGCGCTGCGGATCAGCGTTCTCTCCCATAGAGGTTGTCTCATAGTAGGGTTTGAATGCCGTGTAGATGTCGTCTTGCTCGTTGGCAAAATCGAGGACGAACGTTCGTGACTTGCCGGGGGCGATACGGTTGAGCCGTGAAAGAGTCTGGACCGCCTGAATACCGGCCAGTCGCTTCACTACATACATGGTTTGTAGCAGGGGTTGATCAAAGCCGGTTTGGTACTTTTCGGCAACCAGAAGAACCTGGTAGTCCTCACGCTCAAAAGCTTCCGGGAGTTCGCTCTCGGCAAGTCCGTCATTCATCCCCACTTCAGTCCAGGATGATCCGGTCGCGTCCGGATCTTCGACGGTTCCCGAGAAGGCCACCAGTGAACGGATGCCGCTATAGCCCTTTTCTTTGATGTAGCGATCAAAAGCGAGCTTGTATTTCACGGCAGTGAGGCGGGAGCCTGTGACCACCATGGCCTTCGCCCGCCCGCCCAACTCGTGCATCACGTGGAGCCGGAAGTGCTCGATGATGACGGAAATGACCTGTTCGATATTGACCGGATGAAGCTCAAGGTAGAGGGTGATCGCCTTCGCGGCCTTCCTACGCGGCACATCGGGATCATCTTCCACCTGTTTGATCAGGCCGAAGAAGCGTTTATAGGTGGTGTAATTCTGGAGCACATCCATGATGAAGCCTTCCTCAATGGCTTGCCGCATGGTATAGGCATGGAACGGTGACGCCCCGGCCGGGCCGGGCTCATCGAACAGGGCCTTTGTCTTGAATTTCGGTGTAGCTGTGAAGGCAAAGAAGCTGAGATTGGGTTGGCGGGTGCGCTTCAGGGCATCTCGAAGGATTGCCGCTTTCACATCATCGGAAAGATCCTGGTCTTCTTCCTCCGAGAGCTGGAATGCAATCGCGGATTCAATTCCGTCCTGATTCAGTAGGCCTCTGATCGCGGTGGCCGTTTCACCACTCTGGGATAAGTGAGCCTCATCCACGATGACAGCAAAACGCTTACCTTCCGTATCTATCTTTACAGCGGAACCTTTCTTCGCAAGAGTCGCAAGCGCTTGTGAGATGAAGGAAAATTTTTGAATCGTGGTGATGACGATGGGCGTTCCCTGGGACAGGGCCTGGGCCAGTTGCTGGGTGTTCTGGTGGATCTTCTCGACAACGCCGGTCTTGTGCTCAAACTGGTAGATGGTCTCCTGCAACTGTTGATCCAGCACGCGCCGGTCGGTGACGACAATCACCGAGTGAAATACCTTCTCGTCGTGCCGGTCATGGAGGCTGGCCAGCCGGTGGGCGAGCCATGCAGTCGAGTTGGACTTGCCGGAACCGGCCGAGTGCTGAATCAGGTAGTTCCGACCTGCGCCGTGGGCCTCGGCGTGCTTCACAAGCCTCCGCACCACGTCAAGCTGGTGGTAGCGGGGAAAGATCATCCTCTCCCTGTGCCGGGTACGTATGCCCTTGTCTGTCCTGACCTGCTTTTTCTCCTTTTCCAGATGCATGAAGCGCTGCAGGATTTCCAGAAGGCTGTCCACCTGTAGCACTTCATCCCAGAGGTAGTGGGTCTTCCAGTTCCCCTCCACCGGCGGATTGCCCGCCCCGTGGTTGTTGCCCCGGTTAAACGGCAGGAAGTGGGTTTCCTTGCCCCTGAGGTGAGTGGTCATCCACACTTCGTCCGGGTCCACCGCGAAGTGGACAAGGGCGCGCTTCTTGAAGGCGAAGAGGAGATCACGCCCGTCCCGGTCGTCCTGATACTGGCGCACCGCATCGGCAGCGCGCTGTCCGGTCAGCGGATTCTTGAGTTCGGCAGTGACGACGGGGATACTGTTGACCGCAAGGGTCACGTCGATGACGCAGTGGCGATTCCTGCCGTCCGGCCTCTTCCCCACCGAGGTGAAACCAACCTACCGCGTGAGTGTCAACCGGTTCTTGGCATAGTTCTCCGCCGCATCGGGATTCATGCTGGTGTTGGGCTGGAAATAGGCCATGGGGAAGGTCTTGCCGTAGCATTTGAACCCGTGGCGCAGGACGTGGAGCGTGCCCTTGCTCTCCAGTTCCTTCCCCAGAGACTCCAGCACCGAGGCTTCCGTTTGCGCCCCTTTCCAGAGCACGCCACTTCCCGGGCTGGCTCTCCCGCCGGAAACCGCACACATCGGCAGGGAACAAGGCCCGTTCTTCCGAGTAGTCCACCAGAGCCCGCCTGTCGTAGCCGCCCTGGGTGGTCAGGCAGCGTTCGATTGCGGCTTCAAAGGCGCGCTCGGTGTGGGCTGGCATTGCTGAAGGCTAGCGCGAGTAATGGTACTTGACACCGATCTGATGCAGCATGGAAAAGGTGTCTTCAAATTGGATTGGACGTTGAACCGATGGCAAACATCGGGCATCTTGATCACGCTGCGCGACTCCGGACGTGGTTGCTCGTTGGTAGCGACGGTTCGTCCCGTTATGACGCCATGAGCGATCAGCCAACCGTCGGCGCCGCCGGCAAACTTGGCCTTGGCTTCATCCTGATACTGCGGGTGATGCGTGACCCAGGATATGACCTCCCTGCAGGCCGCGACGACTTCACCACCATCACCCGGGAGAAAGAAGTTTGGGGGAACGGACTGGCGAACCCACCGCACCAGGTCATCGTCTTCTCTGCCTTTGAGCAGTTCCTGCCTGACCCGATCAATACTGTGCAGATGCCCACGTGAATGGCCATGCAGGACGCTCTCCCAAAAACCTGGACAAACCGGAAAGGCATAGTACCGATTCTTCACCGTGATCAGCACGTCCGAGTCTATCAGGTAGTTGGAGGAGGGACTCATGGCAGAATGATACCGAGCTCGCGGGCATAGTCCTGGAAGGGGCCGCCGTTGAGTCCGGTCAGGTCATAAGCTTCCTTGAAACCGATGCGCCCCTCTTTGGCTGCTCGGATGACCTGACTGGCAAACAACCGGCCAACTCTGGTGTTTTGGTTATTATAGAAGTTGCCGCCACCGGTTCCCGCCTGTTTCTTTCTATCTTCGTTCTGCATATAGTCGCGGTAGAAGCTGAAAAACTGTTCAGGCTCCACCAAACGAAGATCCATGGCCCGCCGCCCGATTACCACGGGGCTGACTTTGAAACGGCTGGCCAGATTCCTGAAAGCTGTGCCAGTGTCGGCAACGCCTTGCCAAGCATCCTGGATCTCCACGGCAGGCACGAGGAATTCAGCCGCCGCCTGGTCGTAAAATTTCTCTACATCGCCACCATCCGGCTGCAACCCCTGGAAACCAGAGAGACCTTCACCCGTATCCCCCAACCACAGATGTGCCAACTCATGGGCAAGGGTGAATATCTGGGCAGATTTTGCATCAGCGCCGTTCACAAAAATTAACGGAGCGTAGGGATCGCTCAGGGCAAAGCCTCGGAATTCTTCCACGTCCAGTTTACGATGGGTGTTGTTGCCGACGATGCCGTTGACCCCTGCCATGATACCGAGCCCCTCAATAACGTCGCGCAGTTTGCCCACGGCCGCTGTCCAGGTGGTTACCAGCCCTGTCCAGCCATCTTTCAACCCAAGCACCCGCCGCATGTCCCGTCCCGTGGCTGCCGGTTCGTCCGCAAGCTTGGCGGAGCCCACAAATTCCAGCGGCGCCACATCTGCTTCAATCTGCTCTTCCCGCAGCCAGGCCTGCCGTCACCGCATGAGATGGATGGGTGTTGTCCATCAACTCCGGGCTGACCCCTTGGCGCCACTGATTCTCCACCCTGCGGACGTCCGCAAAGGGTAAGGGCATTTCAGGCGGTTTCGGCAGAAAGAGAACCCGAACGGCGTCTGCGTCTTTTTCGCGAAATCCTCCAACTGCTTCATGGTGGGTTGGCCGGTTCCCGCCTCCCATTCCGCCAGCTTCGGGAACTTGCCTTGCAAATCAGCCAAACTGAGCCCGGCGCGCTCCCGCGCCCAGCGAAGGACCTCTGGACTGGCTGCGATTCGGTGCATATTGGAATGTTACCCACAGGGAGGGCTGATTGACCAGGTTTTGGGCTGGGAACAGGCTTTAGGGGGAGACATGCAGCGTGGCCTCGCAAGCAAGCGCCTGGGTTGAGGGCCTCGTGGCTGCTGGCGCCATGGGCCTGCCATTGGTCATAGGCCGCTGCATCCCAGGTCAGGTCTCCGCTGTTGAGGGCTGTCCTGCCCCTCGGTCGTTGCAACTGGCAGGACCGGCCTTGATCTGCCGGTTGCAGCCATCCACCCACTGACCGGCGCCCGCGAACTGCGTCCTCGATGATATCCCTTCATAGGTCGCTTTCAGACCACAATGGCGAAACGATGCAATCATGGCGCCATTGTGGCTGGTTGCATGTCAGGTGAAAGTCGCTTTGAGCAGAAGGAGATCTGGGGTTACTCGAGTGTGTCCTTCAGACGCTCGCATAGAGCAATAGAGTGATACGCTAAGGAACCTCTGAATTGGCCTTCAAAAGTGTGCCATACAGGACAGGATTTTGCATGGCCATGGGCGGGGTACACGAGTCAAAACCGGCCCAATCTGTCCCAAAACGGTCA